>SYLG01000093.1 GCA_005808665.1 Planctomycetia bacterium
CCGTTCCGGACCGCCATAACTGCACGAACACGCACATCAGGTGTAGAATATCCACAACCATCCATGCCCCTTTACCTCCTGCCAAACTTGCAGCTGTCGTCAGCTGCTTATTGTAGCAGAACCTTTGCGGTAGGCCATATAACAAGGATTCCGGAAAAAACGGATCACCATGACTCCTTAATCGGGTTTTATAATGACCCAAATATCGGTGACATAGTGACGATTGCGCCAGTTGAGGTGGCGTTCATCAAGTTCGGCCCATGTTAGGGTCATTTTGCCGTCTTTGAGAGCCTCTTTGGGTACTTCGAATTCTTGTAAGGCCACCTGATCGAAGGTCTCCCCTTTGCGAACCAATGGCACCCTTTTACCATCAATCATGAGAGGGGATTCCCGTTGGGAAAACAAACGAACAATATATCCCCTATTGGGATCCAGGTTGTCATAGGTAAGTCCTGCTGGGATCTCATCCTGATAGACATGCCAAGCCATCCGCAAAGGACGGTGCCCCTCTCCCATGTTGCGCTGGGTGGGAACGGGGATAGTATGGTAATGTTTCATGGCATCGGCCAAATCATACAATTTTGCCATGCGTGGGGAGCGCCCCACATGCCCCAAAACATCATAATACCCACCTGGCCCAGGATTTTCCCACTCCACAAGCCTTTGAATGGATAACATCTGGTCCTTTGGATCCGTCATTTTGACAATGGCCCCCATTTGATCCTCAAGGAACCAGCGATTGTTCAAGGGATAGTCAAGGTAGTCGAAGATGGCTCCACGCTCTGACCCACTAGCCTGATAGCGTTTCACACTGGTTTGCAGGCCAATGGACCTAAAGAGTGATTCTGCCAGGGATTCGATCTTTTGGCGATCCTCGATGAAAATAGGGCGTTTTTCCGCTTCGAGAAGCTTGGTCCTGGCCATATCCAAGGATTTGGAAATTCCCGTGGAGGAACTATCGGCAAGAATGGCCAATGCTTCCTTTTCCAAACGGGTTTCATTCAGAAGTCGATGTCTAATGTAGAAATCATAATAAGCTCGCATAAGGTGCATTTCAAAACGCCAATTGTTTGAGGTATTCCCCAGTTGGCTTGCCAAAAGCTGCCAAAACGAAAGGGTGGCATCGACAGATCCATTGGTGGAGAGGGCACCACGCCAATTGTTTTCCAGAGCAAAGAGTGCATCGGCCCCGGCATTCGCAAGGTTTGACTTGAAAAAGAAACGGGCATAATCTTTGGCAATTTCCCGGACAGAAAGGTCGGGTTCCCAACCAAGGAGGGACCAAACGGCTTTGTTGAAATCGTCGTGGACCCCATCGGAATAGGTAAGGAAACCATTCGTGTGGCGAAAAAGCAATCGATAGACGCCCGCCATATCATTGGGACGGGGATTGACCGGTTCCCTGCCCAAAGTCATTCCAAAAGCGGGATCCCACCAGGGTACGGGGTATTGGCAACGAATGGTGTGGGTAATGTCCGGGTACCAACGGATAGGGTACTTTGCGGGGAGCCGATTCCGGGTTTCAGCAAGGGATGGGGAACTTGGTCCCATGACGACTCCCCCCAACCAAAGGGGACGATTTTCATTGACATAGGCGTAAAAATCATCGACATCGGCTTTTTTGAAACCTTGAAGGGAAAGCCAGACCTTTGCTTTGGGGTGATGGGTGGCGAGGGTTTTGGCCATTTTTTCCAGAAAGGGTAGAAGGTTTTTGGCATGGTTGTCGCCTGGGTCTCCACCCGGAACAAAAACCGCATCGAGTCGTTTGCAGTTTCGGTAAAAATCGTCCTGTTTTTTGAGAAAGGCCGCCTCTTTGGCTAAATTGGGCACCTCAAATTGTACGGGTACCCAAACCCAGTGATCGAGGTCGTATTTGGCACAAAGTTCACCGAATTTGAGGTTCATTTCCCCCCTTGGTATTTTCATATGGGGGGAATCATCGGAGTCCTCGAAGGGAATGTTCTCTACAGCATTGGCACCAAAAATGGCCATTTCCCGGAAATATTGATCGAACTGGGCCAAGGTCCATGCATCCCAACTGTTGGCCCGGGCACGGTAACCAATTTGGTGGCCCCGCAAAGGGACATTGGGGGAAAGGGTACATGAGAATTGGGCATCCAGCTTTACCTGACCCTTGTCCCAATGAAGGGTACGAAGGAATTTCCCGACTCCAAACATCACCCCACGACCATCCGCACCCAAAATTTCTACGACCGGAAGGGTCTCTTTATTGGGCTGTCCCGGAATAATGCGGATGCTAAAACTTTCGGGTTTGGGTGAGGCAGTGGATTTGTCAAAGAGCCCAAGGCGGACGATCGTATTGGCGGGCCCGGATGCCTTTTGGGTAATTTGCCATTTCAGGCCGGTGCGTTTGGCGATTTCTTCGCTTAGGATGTCTGCGGCAACCTTTTCGGCTGGGGAACGCTCCCCTTGGCGGACGACTATGACAGATCGACTTAGGTCAAGGTCTTGTGATCGGGCAGAAAACCCATTCAGGGAAAGCACAAGGATGGGAAGGAACCACCGCAACATGATAAGCAACCCCCTGAATGCATTGTTTGTAACCATACTAGGGAAAAACGGGGGAAAATGGCCTGAAATCAGCAGGGGTTTTCCCGTCATGACGGCAATGAACTGCCTTAACCTTTTTATCCAAATTGGCCCCTTAGGAAAATTCCTCTCGCCACTTGAGCCAAGAACTTCGAAAACAAAGAAGGGTTCCCTGCTCACTCATTGATGGGATCCCAAAAGGGCTCCTCCCTTCCCTCACTTTTTTCATTGGAAGGCCCAAGATTGCGGGGTTTTGGGATGTTCCCCTATAGTTCATTAATGGTTGGCCCGATTTTTTTGGTTTGTCCCCATGAATAAAACCCAATCGCTTTCTCCAAGCTCTCTGATGGGGACCGCTTGGCTTGTGGTTGTCCTTCTCCTCCCTGTGGCTTTGTTGAATTATCTCGACCGGCAAATGATGGCCACGATGAAATCTTCGATCATGAATGATATTCCATCCATTGCGTCCAATGAAAATTGGGGGTTTATGCTGGGCCAGTTCAAATGGGTCTATGCGTTTTTAAGCCCGGTGGGGGGAGTGGTCGCCGATTGGTTTGGCAAGCGGGTAACCATCTGCACCAGCCTGTTTGCCTGGAGTGCCATCACCTGGTGGACTGGCCAGGTGGAATCCTACACATCCCTTCTCTGGGCCCGGTCGCTCATGGGGATAAGCGAAGCGTTTTACATCCCGGCAGCCCTCGCCCTGATTGCAAACTTTCACAGTGGTTCCACGCGCTCCCGGGCGGTTGGGTTGCACCAGACGGCAATCTATGTTGGCCAGATTGTTGGCGGATTTGGGGGATATGCTGCGGATAATCCTGCCCTGGGCTGGCGCATGACCTTTGAAATATGCGGTTTGGCAGGCATTTTTTATACGGTTCCTTTGGCCGTTTTATTGCCCAACCAATTTGCCTTGGCAAGGGCCTCGGTTGACCCTGAAACAAAACGGGGCCATGATTCCTGGATTTCGCTTATCAATGTTTCATTTGTACTTTTGGTACTTTATTTCACCTTTCCCGCATTGGCAGGTTGGGTAATTCGCGACTGGATGCCGGCCATTTTACAAAAACAGTTCAACATCACCCAGGGAATGGCGGGGGTCTCGGCCACCCTTTATTGGCAGGTCGGGGCGATCGTCGGGGCCCTTCTGGGAGGTTATGCTGCGGATCGGTTAATGAAGAAAACCATTCGTGGGCGCATTTGGATCAGTGCCCTAGGGATGGTGCTTATCATCCCAGCCCTTTTTGGGGTGGGAAACGCCCCAACGCTTGTATATGCCGTGTTGTTTTTGGTTTTGTTCGGACTGGGTTGGGGAATGTTTGATACCAACAACATGCCTATCCTTTGTCAAATCGTTCGACCCGAGTTACGAGCGACGGGATACGGCATAATGAACTTTGTCAGCATCAGCTGTGGTGCCTTTGCCGACTGGACCTTTGGGATACTTACGGATCGTCATTGGCCCCTTAACCAGATTTTTGCGGTGTATGCCTCCTTTGCAGCCCTATCCGTGTTACTTGTTTTACTTATCCGACCCAATCCGTTAATAAAGGACTCAGAGACCCCATGAAGTATCCCAAGATCGAAGGTTTTGTCGCCGCAACCTTTACCCCTTTTCAGAACGATGGCTCCCTGGATTTGGCCGGGGTAGAACCCATGGCAGAGCACCTTTTGAAAAATGGGGTGAAAGCTGCCTTCATTGGCGGGACGACGGGCGAAAGTGCCTCACTTACCTTGCTTGAGCGTTTGGACTTGGCAAAACAGTGGATGGAGGTTACCTGCGGAACCAAACTTGGAGTGATGGTCCATGTAGGATCCAATTGTTTGGCCGATTCAAAAACTTTGGCTGCCCAAGCGGCCAAATTGGGGGCGATGGGAATTTCGGCAGTCGCCCCGTCTTATTTCAAACCTCAGACCATGGAGGATTTGATCGCTTGCGCAAGGTCCATTGCCCTGGCTGCCCCGAGGCTGCCCTATTACCAATATGACATCCCCATGTTAACCGGGATAACGCTTTCCATGTCTGCATTTTTGCATCAGGCGGCGGATAAAATTCCCAACCTTGCAGGGATCAAATATTCCAACACGGATCTGGTAACTCTGCAAGAATGTCTGGCCAATCCTGATTTCGATATACTTTCGGGAGTTGACGAGGCATTGCTTGGGGCAATGGTTTTAGGGGTACAAGGGGCGGTGGGCAGCACCTATAACTTTGTGGCACCCGTGTTTCATCAGATGGTTACCCATTTTTCCAAGGGTGATTTGGCGGCAGCCCGGATCGAACAATTCAAGGTGGTGCGATTTGTCCGGGTCATGTGCAAGCGGGGATACTTTGGATCCGCCCGGGTGTTATTGGACATGATGGGTATTAAAAGTGGCCATCCCCGATTGCCCAACCGAACCCTTTCTCCCTTGGAGAGGCAGGAACTCGAGGCGGAGATTTTGAACCTGGGTTTTGTGATTAAGGGTTCTTGATCAATCCGGGATAAACGAAAAAGGGACCGGAAGGCGTTGCCATCCGATCCCACGATAGTTTGGAAGGATCCTGGTTAGGGAATCAGCTTGATTTCCAGGCTTGCTCCGCTTGAAACAACGATGGTGTGGTCTTTGGAACCATCCCTGTAACTAACGGGAACCTTGGCCGTGGCAGCACCGCCCTTCATTTGAAAGGAAAAGGCGTATTTGCCTGCCACTGCTTTGGATTTGAAGGAACCGTCGGCTCCAAGTGGAATGATCGCCGGTTTTCCCGAATCGAGGGGTTGCAGGTGCATCTCCACACCCCCGATGGGTTTGCCGGTTGCGTCGGTGACTTTACCGGAAAAATCGACGGCATCGGCAATCGGTTTTCCCGATTCCCCACAGCCGAGTCCCACAAAAGCAATCAAGGTTACCAAGAAATATCTCATCTGATTCCTCACCTTTTTCATAGATAGTTGGTCTTAGTCTAAGGAATATACGGTGCCGTCGGATGCACCCACCGCGGCTTTAATCACCAAGCCATCAGTGGCTTCACGGATCGTGCGAACGGATCCATCACACATGGCGGCTTGAACAAGGCCGGTGTGGAAGGCAAAGGGTTCATCGTTGGGGCCACAGTTGTTGACGGACCATCGACATTCGGCGGGGCCACCAATGATGGAATTGTTGTTGTTGACCTTGGCGGTTCTATCACCCAGGGATTTGCTGGGACCAGAGAATCCGTTGGTTGCGGCATCGGGATCGGCCCAAGCGTAAACACGACGGGCATTTCCACCAAGTCCATCACCAGGGGTTGAGTGGCCGGGGGAGGCTACGGGAGAATTCCGGGCGGAACCCGCACCAAAGGTGCTGACACCATAATGAGCGCGACCTGCGTCCTCAACAACGAGGATGGTGTTGAAGGATCCATCCAGGATACTGGAAATCTTGGCCCCTTCGGCAGTAAGAGGACCAAGGAAGCGACCACGGTAGGCACCGCTTCCGGTTCCTACCACACGGGCCCTGGTGCCTTCGTCCACATCGCTAACCGCACAGGCCATATAGTCGATTGGTCCAAGGTTTTCGCCATTGCCACGGGCTGCAGTACCAATTGGAGTGGTGGGACAAACAAAAGTTTTGACTTGGGTTTGTGCTGCCAACCAGCCCGAAGGATAGGCGGGATCATCATAATCCAGTCCCTGATAACCCAAAGGATGAATCAAGGCCCGGTTGTACCCGGCGGCCATATTGTTCGAGCTGGTATCGAACATTTTGTAAGTATTTTCCTGTTCGACATAGGGCAGGATTTGAGTACACCAGGAGTGGATCATGTAAAGGGTGGTGTTGGAACCGGTGGAGTCGATTTGGCCGGGATGGGGGAGTTTGCCTTGGCTGGATTCGAAGTTGTGAAAGGCAAGTCCGATTTGCTTCAGGTTATTGGAGCACTGCATCCGGTTTGCTGCTTCGCGAACCTTTTGGACTGCGGGCAGAAGCAGGCCGATTAATACAGCGATGATAGCGATTACAACCAGGAGCTCGATAAGCGTAAATCCCTGGCGCTTGCGTGAATGAGACATGCAGGTTCCTCTGAAAGTACTTGTCGGTTGGCGAAACACCGCCCGCCGGACAACATTAAGATTAGCTAAAGGATATGTTGGCCATGTGAAGACAAGGTGAATCTTTCATGAAGATGCCTTTTCCAAAGGCCAAGGGGCTCCGGGCCATGGCTTTTCAATCCCTAAAAACCAGGATTATTGGCGAGACTTCATGGTTTAAGCCCCAGGGGTGGTTTTTCTAAAACACTTGGTGAATGGGGGAGGTACCCTGATCGAGAAAAATGGGTTGATTGCTGGCCGTATAGAGTGGTTTTGTCCTGTCGATTCCCAGCTTTTCATAAATAGTCGCGGCATAAGACTCTGGGGTATAGGGATCACTAAGCACCTTGCCTCCCTCCCGATCGGTGGCGCCGATGACTTGGCCGCCTGGAACCCCGGCCCCTGCCAAAGCGATCGAATAGGCATGATGCCAATGATCGCGCCCCTGAAACTTGTTCAACCGTGGCGTTCGGCCAAATTCAGTAACAAAACAAACAAGTGTTTCCGCCAAAAGGCCCCGTTCGTCCAAGTCCCTGATCAGGGCAGCAAAGGCCCGGTCGGTCGATCCCATCATCACCCAATGGCCTATTCCGTACCGCCCCTCGCCCCCCCCTTTGTCCCGAACCGTCCCACAAGAACCAGGCGTATAGATAAGGTCGTGATGGTCCCAATTGAGGTTACTGCCCCCGGGAACCTCCGGAGTAAGCGGCCATCGGACATCCACGGTGACAAAACGGACCCCGGCCTCGATCAGCTTTCTACCCACCAAATAGCAGGCCCCGCGGTGGCCGGCCCCGTAACTTTTTCTCACATGCTCGGGTTCGCGGGAATAGTCAAAGGCTTTGGCAACCTGATCGCTTGTCAGGGTGTCAAACGCCTGAGCATAAAAGGGATCCATTGCCCCAGCCAAGCCGGTCAACAAATTGCGCCGACCTGCCAATCGTTGAACCGGAGTATCGGGCCGGGGCTCCAAAGGCCCCACCTTCCAATGGGGAGAAGAAAGGTCATTTCCCCCCGTTTTAAACACGCCATGGCCGGCAGCAAGGAAGCCGACGCCGGTTTGGTCGGCCTGTTCATGATTGCCTGGAACCATTACATAAGGCGGCAGGGAACGGTTTCCCTTGCCAAGGATATGGGATGCCACCGAACCCATGTCAGGCATTTTGATAGGGCCTGAGGGATGGCAACCAGATAACAAATACTTGGTTCCTTCGGGATGTCCACTTGCTCCCTCTTTTGAGTGGTGCATGGAGCGAATGACAGTCAATTTGTCGGCAACCTTGGCGGTTTCCCCAAGGAGTTCGGTAAACCGCATTCCCGGGACCCGGGTGGCAATCGGTTTATGGGGACTTCTATGTTCCACGACCGTTTCGGGTTTTGGGTCCCAGGTGTCGATGTGGGAAAGGCCGCCCTGCTCAAGAATTACCAAAACATTTTTCGCCTTGCCAAGGCTTGTGCGACCTGTCGCCGAAAGTAGTGTGGGAAGCGACAACCCCAAAATCCCCGAAGCACTTAAGCAGAGTAGGTCCCGTCGGTTGGGAGGAGGATGTCTTTTCATGGCACCGAAAGGTTGCGGAGGTTTAGGGAGGTAGGAAACCTGGCAGGGAGACCGAGGATATTCTATGTCATTGCCAGATGGGAAGCTCAGAAATGCTATCCACGACCAAAAAACGGATGGACATAACCAATGGTTGGTCGAACAAGGGTAGTTTCCCTTGGAGCCAATCCGGGCATTTTTGGTTGAAAAAGGTTGGATGTTCCGGAAAAGGGAACACATTTTGTTAAAGTTTGCCAACCTGAAGGAAAAATCCGGTCTCGATTGGAACCCATGAATCCTCTGGGCTAGAATGAAAAGACGGTCTGCTTTTGCGGACCATTTGTTTTTTGGCTCTACCGGTTCGGATCTTTTCATGAAACCTCGATTGCTTTGTCCCGGCCCGACCCCTGTTCCCGAGGAAACTCTCCTTGAGTTGGCCAGACCCGTTACCTTTCACCGGTCCGCCCAATTTCGATCCGTTCTTGGTTCCGTGGTGGCCGACCTCCAGCAAGTTTTTTGCACAAAAAACCCAATTTGTGTGCTCACCAGCTCGGGAACCGGGGGAATGGAAGCGGCCCTTACCAATGTCATCCGGCCAGGGACCAAGATCCTTTGCTGCATCAGCGGGCGTTGGGGGGAACGCTGGAAAAACATTGCCAAGGCCTTTGGGGCCATCGTTATCGAAGTGACCTGTCCCTATGGCGAAGCCAATACCCCGGCCCAACTTGCCAAAGCCCTTGCGGAACATCCCGATGCCGCCGTCGTCACCGCAACCTTGAGCGAAACCAGCACCGGGGTTCGCAATGATATAAAAGGCTTGGGGGCGGTGGTCAAGGACACAAAGGCTGTGTTCATTGTCGATGCGATCTCCGGCCTTGGGGTAATGGAGTGCCGAACGGATGACTGGAATATTGATTTCTGTGTAACGGGATCGCAAAAGGCGCTAATGCTTCCTGCTGGTTTGGCATTTGTTGCGGTGAGTGACAAAGGATGGAAGCGGGTGGACGAGGTTTTAACCCAGGGTCCAGCTTGCTCATTTTATTTTGACCTGCGCAAATATCGGGAAAACCTGAAGAACAATGACACCCCTTTTACCCCCGCCAACACCCTGATCAAGGCTCTTTCCCACAGTTTGGCAAGGCTAAAAACCGAGGGAATGGAGAAAGTTTGGCAGCGGCATGAACGAATGGCCGCCGCCGCCAGAGCTGCCGCAACGGGACTCAACCTCAAACTTTTTGCCAGGGTCAATCCAACCGCAGGCCTTACCGTTTACGAGATTCCCAGCGGGATGGATGGGTCCGTTTTGTTGGGTCGGCTGGAAAAAGAGCATGGGATTCGGATCGCAGGTGGCCAGGACACCATGAAAGGCAAAATCATTCGGTTGGCACACATGGGATACATTGATTTCTTTGAGGTCCTTGCCGCAGT
This sequence comes from Planctomycetia bacterium, assembly GCA_005808665.1. Classification (GTDB taxonomy): domain Bacteria; phylum Planctomycetota; class Planctomycetia; order Gemmatales; family Gemmataceae; genus SYLG01. Next base: position 9,568 of record SYLG01000093.1, read on the forward strand.
TTCTGCCCTGGAAATGGTCCTTGCTGACCTGGGTCACAAGGTAGAATCCGGTGCAGGAGTGGCAGCAGCCCAAAGGGCTTTTTCCTCGTGGAAGGCAGGAGCCTAGTCCCATGCCCAAAGTACTGATTTGCGATAAATTGGAAAAACCCGGGCAGGATTTATTGATTGCTGCAGGGATTGAGATCGACAACAGGCCAGGCCTGAAGGGTGAGGAACTCAAAGCCGCACTTGCAGGAGCAGATGGCTGTATCGTCCGGTCCGGAACCCGATTAACAGCAGATCTACTCACCAAAACCGGCAGGTTGCGGGCCGTGGTTCGTGGCGGGGTGGGGGTGGATAACATTGATGTTGCCGCAGCAACCCGTTGCGGCGTTATCGTCATGAACACTCCTGATGCAAACACCATTTCCACGGCGGAACATACCATTTCGATGCTGATGTCCATGGCAAGGCTCATCCCGGCAGCAGATGCCTCAATGAAAGCCGGGAAATGGGAAAAAGGAAAATTCCTGGGAAGTCAATTAACAGGCAAGACGCTTGGCGTGATTGGCCTTGGCCGCATTGGCCGCGAAGTAGCCCGTCGGGCAGCATTGGGCCTGGGCATGAATGTCGTGGGCTTCGACCCCGTGCTGTCTCCCGCCGCAATTACCCAAATCGGTGTCAAAGCGGCCGCTACGGTGGATGAATTGTTGCCCCAATGCGATTTCGTTACCGCTCACACTCCCCTAACGCCCGAAACCACCAACCTTCTTGACAGACGACGGATTGCCTTGCTTCCCAAGGGTGCAAGGGTTGTTAATTGCGCAAGAGGCGGAATCTATAACGAAGCGGCTGTGGCAGAGGCTTTAACCTCTGGCCACCTCGCAGGGGCAGCATTTGATGTCTTTGTGGAAGAGCCTTTGGTCGCTGGACACCCGTTTTTGAATGCGCCCAATATCGTCCTCACCCCCCACCTTGGTGCCGCAACCATCGAAGCACAGCTGCTGGTCGCCCAGGAATCGGCACAGCTTTTGGTGGACTATCTTACCAAGGGCCAGATTCGCTATGCGGTAAACATGGTGGCTCTTGATCGGGCCGAGCTCGAGGAATTTGCCCCCTGGATTGATTTGTCCCGCCGATTAGGGCTTTTGTCGAGCCAAATGGCCCGCGGCGCCATCAAGAAAGCTGAGTTGCATTATCGGGGCGAGATCGCCTCCAAACCAACCCGGTTGATCACATCCGCTTTTGCAGCGGGCCTTTTGGAAAACCATTTGGAACAGGTCAACATTGTCAATGCCCGGGTCTTGGCCACCGAAAGCGGTATGGAAATCATCGAGCAATCCAGCACCCAAAAGGGTGATTTCAGCTCCCTGATCAAGGTTGTCCTACATACCGAAGCAAAGTCCTATACCATTTCCGCAACTACTTTTGGTAATCAGTACTTACGGCTAGTACAAATCGGCCATTACAAGGTCGACGCTCCCTTGGACGGTGTCCTATTAATCTTTTCCCACCAGGATGTTCCGGGCCTCATCGGTTTCGTAGGCAACATCATGGGAAGGCATTCCATCAACATTGGTGGCATGAATGTCGGCCGGGAAACCCAGGGGGGAGAAGCGATCGGGGTCTTGAACCTCGATGCCCTGCCCCCGGAGGCTGCCGTAAAAGCCATGTTGGACAATCCCCAAATTACCAGTGTTAGTTTGGTCAAATTGCCCGGGGTTGGCATTCGCCCCGATTGGTTGGCCTAGGGAAACAGGCTTTTGCCATCATTGGGACCTTCTTTTGCGGGGGGTGCCACTCTATTAATATTTCGTGAAATTTCTCCATTTACGGATTTTTATTTCACAAATTCCGATTATAAGCGTATTATGAAGTGTAGCACTTGTTCCGATTGGGATAAGTTTGTGCAGAGCTTTGCGGTTCAGGGAAGAGAATCACACTACGAGTAGGGAGGCTCACAGCGGAGGCTTTGTGCTTTGCTTTGAGGGCTTCCCATGAAACGATCCATCCGACAAACACAATCGAATCGAAAGACCCACCGTCCCACCGCTCCCAAGGTCCGGAAGGTAACCCGTTCCAAGGATGCGGTACCAGGGTGGGCCGATATTCAGCATTACAGCGTACCCGTTTGGAACGGCCTCCCTGGCCAACCAGGTTCCCTTCCCGAATCGTATTAACAATTGAATAGTCGTTTCGTAGGGCAGTGCTAAAACAGCCTGCCTTGTTGGTAAAGCGAGGCCAGGTCCATTGTAAGTGCCACCGCCATGTGCAGAATTGCCCCAGGCCAAATCGAACCGGTCCTCAAGCTCATTAACCCCAAGCCAAGACCGGCAAGTATCGCCGCAAACGCCTCGGGGGTGGGCTTGCCCCAATGAATCATGCAATAGGGCACCATGGCAATCGGGACGGCCAAGCTTCCAACGGTTCGCGAAAGTCGGTAAAGCAAAAATCCACGAAATAGGCTTTCCAGCGCAATGAATTGGACCAGGTAAAAGGCTTCCCAAAGGTAGAATCGGGGCCAAAGGCTCACCCCTTCGGGAATCCGGTAAAACGGATACCGGTTCAAAAATTCCGTTTGCCTGATCGTCCAACTCAATACCAAAACCATAATCAAGGCAAAGCCGGCATAAATGGAAAGATGGTTTTTGGTTTTACCAACCCTCCAACCCATGTTTTCAGGAATCGAAAGGCCACTCACCAAAAGCCAAATGAGAGGCAAACCCAAATAGCCAATGATCGTGACGCTTGCCCACCAAAGGAGATCGAGGAGTCTCCAATCCTCTCCCGACATCGACAGTATGCTGGCCGACCCTGAGGAACAACCCAAGGACCTTGCTACCCACTCGAGCACCATTGGTCCGTTCATTCTTGCGGTATAGTGGACCCAAGTGAGCATGGCAGCCAACAAGGTCAGCAACAACCAGGATTCGCGGGTCGACTGGGGATTCGTATGGGGAACGGGTTGGGGGTCCCAAACCATTTTTGCAAGGATCTGCAATTCACCAAGGATACCAGGTTGGGAAGGCAAAGCCTTGGTTGGCTCAGGTTTGGACGGCATCGAACAAGACACAGGATAATGGTCCAAACAGCAGAATGGGTAACCATGCAGCAAGGGCCGGGGCAAGGATATTGGCGTTACCAAGCATTTGGAAAACCTGGATACTTATAAAGAACAGGCCGCATAAACCCAAACAGATGCCCATGGAGATGAACATATTGCGGCTTTGGTCGCCAAGGATCACACCCAGCCCCATGATTACCAAAATCATCCCTAAAACGGGTCGGGTCAAACGGGAATGAAAAAGCACAGCCATCCCGGCCATCTTGGTGGCATCATTTCGATGCAGTTCCTGATAAATGCGAGGTGTGGATTCAAGGGTGTACCAGGCCGGATCCTGGGTAAGCTTGGCAAATGTGACCTCACGGACCTGAAGGAAATAGTGACCGATATCAACCGGTTCAAGGAGTTTGCTTTCCCGGTCAAAGCCTTCGATTTCTGCCGGATTGGTTTGCAATAGTTCCCATTTTCCACCACGCCCGCCCTCCGGTTCGGGGTGAAAAATAGCCTGTCGGGCGGTAATATGGATCAAATTTCCCGCCAGGGATTCGGGAATGGTAACTCTCAAATTGGTCACATCACGGTTGGTGCGACTTGCTTTATCGCCCTCAATATGGATGCCATTTGTCTCATAACTGCCCCGGACTGCCATGGGACCCAAACCATTTGGATCCTCCTTCTGGCAAACCAGTTTTTCTGCCACAAGGGGTACAAATATTTCCTGATTGAGGATGGAAAGGCCAAGCATGGCAAATGCGCTGAACAACACCGGGGCAACAATGCGGCCCGTGGAGACCCCCGCTGCCAACAGCGGGACCTGCTCGTTGCAGCGTTGCATCCAGGTTATCGTAAACATCGCCGCCAGCAGGAGGATCGCCTCACACAAATGGTCGAAAATCTGCAATACCCGGTAGCTGTAAAAGGTGCTGATGTCGAGAAGGATTTGCTTGAACCCCCGACCTTTTCCTGTGAAATCGTCAAGGTTGGTAAAAAGATCCACCACGATGTACAAGGTCAACATACTGGTTAAACAAATGGCATACGCCCGGAAAAAATTGCCCACCAGTTGACGATCAATCAGGGTGATCATGGAGCAACCCCGATGTTTGTCCGCAAAGGTTTTTGGTCCACCCCAACCAGGGCTTTTCGCACGCGAGGTTGGTATTCCAGAACATATTCCCGAACATAGTCGTTGGCTTCGGTGCAGGCTTTATCGCCATAGCCATGATCCCGCATCTCCCGATGCGCCTGATCCGGGGACCAGCCTTCGTATTCCATCCGATAAATGGCAATCAGAACACCCGTTCGGTGAAGGCCTGCCTTGCAATGGACCAACATCGGATAGTTTTCTTTGTCATCGTAGGTCGCCAACATTTCCTCGATCACCTTGGGGCGATCGCCTGGTTTCGCATTGCGACTGATCAAGTCAGGCATGAGGTGGATGTATTTCACACCCATTTCCGCACAAAGGGCTTGCTCCTTTATGGTGGAGTGGTCATACCATGATTTCACAATATCCGGATCGGGAAACTCATCCTGAAGGTTCACCACGCTTTTGATTCCAAGGTCACGAATGGATTGGCGAAATCCGGCCGCCGTAAGCTGGCCACTCCGATACAGTTTGCCTGGGGTTACTTCACGCAGTCGTTTGTTGAACGACCAATAGACCCGGTAATAGACGAAAACCCCTGTGCCAAACGCCAATAATAGCGCCAAGCCTAAAAGGGTTCGGAGTGGATTGGCCAGAGTCATATCCCTAGGTATTCCATTCTCAATAACGGTCACCGGAGTCCGGCCCGACTATGCCCGGTTTTGCCCCAGGAAACAAGGCCGATTGGACCCACAATGGGCAAACAAGGCAAAACAGGAGGCCTTGAATGCTCCGGCCACTCGCTTGGCCAGGCCTTTCTTTTCCCATAAGTTTGGGAGGAGGGCATCCTCGCCTTGGCACCACCTCGTTCCCCAATTTATCCGTACCATGGAGTAGCTCATGACCTGTTCCAAACAATCGTTCACAGTTGGTACCCATTTCACCGCCTGTCTGGTAGGTTTTGCAACCATATTACTTCCCACCCCGGTCCACGCTCAAGAGTCGGCACCGGAGGCAAAAATCAGTATCGGCACCGGCAAGGGTTGGGTGACTTTGGGGGAGAAGGATTTTCAGATGGTCAATGGTGACCCCGATACCTGGGTTTGGAAGGAGGAGGTCCTTGTCTGCAAGGGCACCCCGGTGGGCGTCACCAAAAGCGTCAAAACCTTTACCAATTTTGAAATGGTTGCGACCTGGCGCCACCTGAAAAAAGCTGGAAATTCAGGAATTTTTTTGTGGGCCAGCGAAGCGGGTCTCAAGGGGCTCAAACCAAACCAACTGCCTGGGGTAGGGATCGAAGTCCAAATTTTGGACCATGGCTATACCGAACAATTTGAAAAATCGTCCGGCAAAAAAGCCGATTGGTTCACCACCCATGGCGATGTCTTCCCGGTGGGTGGGTCCAAAATGATCCCTTTTGAACCCAAAGCCCCAGGTGGGTCTCGTAGCTTTCCCTCCAAAAATCTCAGCTTGGGGGTGGGAGAATGGAACCATTACTACATCCGGGCGATCGACGGCGAAGTCAGGCTTTGGGTCAATGGGGGAGAGGTTTCCGGCGGCACCAAGTGCAATCCCAAAACGGGTTTTATCTGTCTTGAATCCGAAGGGTCTCCTGTCGAATTCAAAAACCTGCGGATTCGCGAACTGCCATAAGGTTGTTTTTGTTGGGACGCTCCCGTTACCCGCCTATTTGTGACATTGTGCCGATGGCCGAAATTGTACCATGCCTTGGGGGCGTTTTCCCAACGAACTCCCAATGCTTGAAGGGTGATTTTATTCAGGCATTTCCGGTAGGCTCATGCCCAAATGCTCTCCCGGTTCGGGATGGTTGATCACCTTGGTATTTCCAAGGTTGTTGAAGGTTTCCATTACGGAGCCTTGGGCGCATATTTCTGAATCCATTCTTCGAAACGATTCAGCGGTTCGGTCCGCTCGCTTTTGGACTGGTAAAAATGGTACCCGATACTGGCCCGGTTCAAATGAAACACTTCGCCGAGTGCTTTAAGGGCAAATTGGCGATTGATCAGATACGGGTCATCAAGAGCCTTTTTGGCATCCGGAAGGAAGGCGGGATTGGCTGTTCTGATCAGGGCATTGGCTCCAATTAGCCTTACCGCCGGGTTATCGCTTTCCAGCCAACCTTTGGCCACAGCTCCTTTTCGATTGGGATACCTTAAATCAATCCGCCAATCCTCATAGGTTTTGCCATACCACTCTTTCAGATAATTCAAAGTCCAATCAATCGGTTTATCCGCATGGCAAACATTGCAGGCGTTGGGTTGATTGGCATAAAGCATATCCGGCCTGGTCGGCGAAAAAATCATGTGGGTGCGGACAACCTCTTCCAGCCCTTCGTGGATTTTGGGCATATGGCAATTCTGGCACCGATCGCCCTCGGATCCGCCCTGGTGGTGGGTGTGGGCCTTTCGTTTGGGTCCATCCTGTAAATGTTGATGACACCTTAAACAGGCAGCATCATCCTTCGTTTGCGTTTGCGCCCATTTCAAGCCAATGGGTTGGTGAGGATTGTGGCAATCCACGCACTTTAATTGGGAATAGCAGGAACCATTGATCGCATCGGTATATTCCACCGAGTTCCAGGTGGACATGCCCGCCTCAAAGGTTGGCCGGCTGCCCGAGTGACACCTGGAGCAGATCCAATTGCTATTGGCATGGGTCCTTCCCGGGTCGGGTTTCTTGGCCGATTCGGATGAGGCGCCCTGCACCTCAATGGATAGAAAAGGGCTTTTGGGAACAAAATCCGGAGGAATTTTTCCCTCACTTTCAGCGTGTGCTTTGGCTCCCAAGTGACAGGCCTCGCAACTGATCCCAAGGGCCACGGCATAGCGGGGAGCATCCCAAGCCGCCATCGGATTGGCTCCTCCATGCCCCTTTTGCAAAAGCTGTTCCATTTTGGGGGATTCATCCGGATAGTTTTGATCCAGATAGGGTTTCATGGACCAGTGCATTTTGAAAGGGGCATGGGCCGTTACCTGTTGGGGCCTCCTGGCTAGCAAGTCCCCAAGGGCAAAGGTGGTATGGCAATGATTGCAACTGGTCGCATACTCCGCAAAGTGCTTCCCCTTGCCAGGGGGCTGGAAGGGGTCGGGGCGTTCCCCATCCGGGAGTTCCGGGCCAATATGGACGACCGGTACCCATTCCTTGCTTGCCAACCAATAGCCAAAAGGCAGCACATGCTCCTTGGTGTAAAAATCGTGATCTTTAGGCTCAGGGCCATCGACGAGAGTGCCCACATAGTACTGATGCGACCTGCTGCCAATCGTTTGATGGACCTGGTAGGTCCTTTTGATGGCACCCCTTTCAAGGCGCATTTGCTGGATCCCCTGGACCGTTTCAAAATGTACCTTTCCCCCAAGGTAGGCAAGGACATCCTTCCCTGAAAAATCGCCAAGAACCGTTTGGGAGGTCGCCTTTGCATTCATCCAACGATGGGGGTGGATGGACCAACCTTGATGGTTGGCTGGATGGCATTTTTTGCAGGCATCTGCCCCTACATAATCCGAAGGGTGGATGTTTGCCCCAGGACCCGAATTCAGAACGACCTGATTCCTTTGCGATTCGAGTTGATTCCACCACACCGTAAGTTTGGGAAACGATGCCAAAACAATAGGAAGTGGATCCGGGTTGGTTATTCCCGGTAAAGGGAGTTCCCCGGGAACGCCCTCGGGGGGAGTCCCCCAGGGCAAAAAGAACCAACACAACGCCGCCAAAATCCCCAGGGAGGTCAAGCAGGCAACCATTTTCCAGTGACCCAAAGGTTACCGGCCCTTTCCCATTAATCAATGCTTCCAAACACTAGGGTACCAGATTTGCCTCCTCACTGCGATGGTTTTTGGCGGATACTTTTGCTTATACACCAAGAAGTCCAAATAGGGCTCACTTGTGTGGGCAGAATTGGGTTAGACGGCTCCACCGGTTCTTACAAACCAAAAACCAGTCCAAAGCGTTCTTGGATGAATTGGAAATTGCGAATGGATTTTTTTGGGGAAAAACAAAATGTCATGAAAAAGCTTTGGTCTGGCCCAAAAAATAAACCCTGGGCAACCGGGTCAGGAAGCGATAATTCACTAGAGTTTCTTTGAGCCTGCCTGAAGCCCACCTTCCCAGGGTGGAATGTCAAAACCGTGAAGGAATATTGCCATGTCGAAAAACCCAATCCGACGGGAGTTTCTGAAAACCTGCTCCGCTTTCACTGGAGGAGGGATCCTTGCGGCCGGGGCACAACTAACCGCACCCCGGTTTTTACGCGCCAAAGACACCCACAACCGGCTGAATATTGCCGTCATAGGTAGTGGGGGCCGGGGCGGGGGCAACCTCCAAAGTGTTTCGTCCCAAAACATCACCCTCCTTTGTGATGTCAATGGTCAAGCCCTTGGCCGGGCAGGAATGGCCCATCCCAAGGCGGAACAATTCAGGGATTTTCGAAGGGCATTTGACCGATCCAACCAATTCGATGCCGTCGTGGTTAGCACCTGTGAACATACCCATGCTTTTGCCACCTTGGCAGCACTTCAATTGGGTAAACATGTCTATTGCGAAAAGCCCCTCACCCACAACATTTATGAAGCCAGAGTGATTCGTTTGGCCGCGGCGAAAACCAGGGTCGCTACCCAAATGGGAATCCAGATCCATGCTGAAAACAACTATAGAAGAGTGGTGGAGTTGATTCAATCAGGGGCCATTGGCAAGGTTTCCGAAGCCCATGTTTGGGTGGGCCGAGCATGGGGTCTGCAATCGGCAGAGGAGGCCAAGGCTCATAATGACATTGTTCATGTGATGGATAGGCCCAAGGAAACGATGGCCATTCCTCCTGAGTTGGACTGGGACCTTTGGTTAGGGCCAGCTCCCAAGCGCCCGTTTCATCCGGTCTATTTTCCCGGCCCAAAATGGTATCGTTGGTGGGATTTTGGCAATGGCACCATGTCCGATCTGGGAAGTCACTGGAATGACCTTCCCTTTTGGGCACTCAAGCTCAAAGCTCCAGTATCTGTGGAAGCAACGGGGCCTAAACCCCATCCCGAAATCGCCCCAGCGTCCATGCAGGCGACCTATGAATTTCCTGCCCGTGACAATATGCCTCCTGTCAAAATGGTCTGGTATCAGGGTGCCTACAAACCACCCTATTGGAACGATGGTTCCATTCCCAAATGGGATAGTGGGGTGCTTTTTATCGGAGACAAGGGAATGCTCCTTTCCGATTATGGCAAACACCTCCTTCTCCCCGAGAAGGAATTCCTCGACTTCAAACGCCCTGAACCATTCCTCAAAAACTCCATTGGCCACCATCTGGAGTGGATCGAGGCCTGTAAAACGGGGGCATCCACCACTTGCAATTTTGAATATTCTGGCTGGTTAACCGAATCCAATCATCTGGGGAATGTGGCCTTCCGCATGGGGAAAAAACTCCTTTGGGACGAAAAAACGATGCGAGCCACCAACTGCCCCGAGGCAGACCGCCTCATTCGGCGGGATTACCGAAAAGGCTGGGATTTAGCCATGGATGCGAAAAATAATCCTGACAGCCTTGAGACCCTATAATGAAAATCCATGGTCAGGGCCCCTTTTTCAATCGGTGCCATCTGGGCTGGGCAATCCTTATCTGGACAACTGCCTCATCCGTTTTTGCCACCGAGCCGACCCCTGAAACCCTACGCCTTGCTGTCAACAAATCTATGCCTTTGCTCCAAAAGGGAATGGTCGGCCACACCCAGGAACGGACCTGTTTTGCCTGTCATAACCAGGCAATGCCGATCCTTGCCTTAACCACCGCCCGTGGGAAGGGGTTTGAGGTAAGTAACGACCTACTCAAATCCCAGGCATCTTTCATAACCGAATTTCTCGAAAAAAACAAAAGTCGTTACCAGGAAGGGCAAGGCCAGGGAGGTCAGGTCGTCACGGCCGGTTATGCCCTCCTGGCCTTGGAACTTTGTGAGGGGAAACCCGATTCCCTTTCCAAGGCGGTTTCAGAATATTTCCTTCGCTACAACCAGGACCTTGATCATTGGCGGGGGCATTCCAATCGCCCTCCTTCCGAAGGGAGTCCATTTACGGCAACTTATTTGGCCATTCGCGCATTGCAAAAATTCGGAGCACCCGATCAAAAAGAACGAATAGAAAAACGCATCAGGGAGGTTCAGCAGTGGCTGCTAAAGGCCCCCGCAAAGGATACCGAGGATCGCACTTTTCGTTTGTGGGCGCTCATGGCGGTCCAGGCAGGCAAGAATTCCTTGCAGGCAGCGGTTGCTGAATTGGTGTCTTCCCAGCGCGAAGATGGTGGTTTTGCCCAGCTGGACACGATGAAAAGTGACATATACGCCACGGGACAAGTGCTTGTTCTTTTGCACCTTGCAGGAGGTATGGCAACCAGCGACCCGGTCTACCAGCGTGGCTTGGCCTACCTCCTGAAGGAACAATTACCGGACGGGTCCTGGCATGTGAAAACCCGAAGTGTTCCCATCCAAACCTATTACGAAAGTGGTTATCCCCACGGCAAGGACCAATTCATTTCCCTTCATGCGGCCAGTTGGGCAACCACGGCGCTGGCGTTGGCCTGCCCGATACAACCCCAAACGGTGAAAAGCAATAATCCACCCAAGGTGGTTAAACCCATGACCAAACCTGAATTGGAAGGTTCCCCTAAAAAATAGCGAAAGGATTGTGGGAAAGGAGGATGTTCAGGTAAACAATGAAAAGAATCTTTCCCTCATTTGCCTCTTTTTTGAATCGTTTTTGCCAATGCTTCCAGTTTATCCGTGCCAATCCGCTGAACACCCGCTTGACGCTGGATTTTCCAACATTCAGGAAGGTCAGGCGCTCCCCAAAAACGAAGTTGCTGGCCAGCCAAGGCAGCTTTTTTCCCCATCGATTCCAGACGGATTCGTTGATCCTCGGGCATCGGGCCCGTTCCTTTCCAGGAAAAATGTTTGTTCCATGGTTCACTCACCCATGGAATCACATCGGCTTTTCCCGGGAACCCAAGGTCACCTATTCGACCATCAAGCCTGAGCAAGGGTTGCTTTTGTTCCAACACCCACTGGCGGGGCATATTACCCGACAATAACACCTTCACCGGTTTTTGGTCTTTGTCCCCTACCCGCTGAAACAATTCGGGGAATCGAAGCAACTCCGCCTCGATTGCCTTGGCCGTGCCGAGCCCATCACCTGATTTGATATCGACCATGAGCCACATGGATTTGAGCCTGCCCTGTTTGTGAAGGTTGGACAAGGGGACAAGGTAAAGGCTTGCCAAGGTCCGATCCTCCGAAAGGGAAAAATCAAAGTGACCCACCAAAAGCTTGTCCTTTTTGAGAAATACATCCGCCTCCACGCTATCAAATCCTTGCTCAACCGCCTCCATTAAAGGGCGTTTATGAAGGTAGTCATTATGGGCGTGAAGGCCGGGTAGCGTGACTTGCTGGATTAAAACTTGGCAAAGAAGCAATACAAAGGATGCCATAAATAGTTCCAGGCATAAAGGCGAAATTAATCTTTGGAAAGGATGCGGGCACTTTGATCATCCGTATCTTCAAGCCACCCCACCGCCGTCGTGTCATCGCCAAACCTTTTTATCCCCACTTCCCGAATGGATGCATCGGGCACCACTTCAAGGGGTGTATAGCGGGGGTGGTGCGATTCCTTGTAGGGATTGTTGCTAGCCGCATTGTAGCAACAGATCATCGACCAACGGGGATGATCCGATCGATTCTGATCCGAGCGGTGCAGCAGGTTGCCATGAAAAAACAACCCATCGCCAGGTGCCATTTCCACAAACTCCAAAGGCAGGCGCGTTAAAAGCTCCTGAACGCGCTCCATATCAGCACCTGCCTGGTCGCCTGTCAGGGTATGGTCCATTCGGCCGCAATCGTGGGAGCCACTAATCACCTGAAGACAGCCGTTTTCCCGGGTGCAAGGGTCTACTGCAATGAACAGGCTGGCCATATGGGGAAAAAGGCATCCATTCTGGTACCAATAGCCGTAGTCCTGATGCCAGGTCCAGGCGCCTCCCACCTTGGCATCCTTCATGATCATTTTGGAGTGATAATGGTATACTTCGCCACCCAGGAGCAATTCCATCGACCGAACCACCCGTTCACAACGGGCAAACATCCCATAGATACCCTGACCAGGATGGTTCCAGAGAGCCAGCCGGACACTGCCCCCAGCACCATCCGCCCTGCCAAAGGAGTGTTGGTCCAAAGTGCGGTCTTCCCTGGCACTTTTTCCAAGAAGAGCGATTTCCTCCGGGTCAAACATCCCAGGCACAAGGACGAATCCCTTTTTTTGGTAATCGCTAACCTGGTTCGGGTCAAGCTTTGAAAAAGCCATGGCAAGGCTCCAGGCAAATCGCAATTAGAAAAAGGTTATCCTACTGTTTGCCCAGGATTTCGGCATAGGCCCGGGTCAAAGGTGACCTTTCGGTCCATCCCAATGGCTCATTCAGAAAGTAGGCCAATCCTGGCAAACCTACCTGGCTGGAGTTAACAGAGATTCACTCCCTATTTTTTTTCCCAAATGTCCGTCAACAGCGTGTGGATTTCCGGTTCGTTTTCCTTGAGTTCGGCCCGATTGAAAGGATAAAAATCGTTGACCCCAAAATAGGCTTCGGTCATCTCGGCGAAAAACTCCATCGGATTGGTCAAGCCATAGTGTTTGACCCTGTTTCCATTGTAAAGGAGGGCTTTTTCCCCGTGACCTCCCTTTTTGAATCGTTCGTAGGCCTCGATAACCCGAGGGTGATTGAATCCGAGGACCTGATCGTGGTAGGCATGGGCAAGTTCATGGAGGATGACCCAAGGTTGCTCATTGATGTTCCGCCTGGTCGGCAAATCTTTGGCCCGGGGTAAGTGGACACACTTGGCAAGATCAGGAGAATACCCATTGTCCAAAAGCCATTGTTTGCCGGGATGATACTGCATCGGGCCCAATTTGCCGTGATCCAGGTCCAAAACAATCACCACCGTTTGCAACTTTTTGAGTCGTTCCGGGGGAACCACCGCACAAATATCCAGCAACTTGTTTTCCAAAAAAGTGAGACAGCGGTCGACCAATGGTTTATTGGCTTCCAAAAAAAGTCGATCATCCACCCGAACTGTCCACCCCTGGATTACCTTATTTGTTCGTGTCTTGGGTAAGGAAGCATCATCAGGTTGGGTCTTTTTTTTCGGGGTTGGTTTTTGGGTAATCAATTGCACCATGGTTTTCCCCAGTGCTTCGCCCACCAGAAAATAGGTTTCGGCATTGCCAAATTCGTGGTGCCCGTGCCCTGGATTGGGAGACTCCTCGGGTTTGCGTACAAAGGAACCCGTTTCGACAAACAAAACATTGCCTGAAAATTCGGGGAGGGCCGCACAGCTCGCTTGGGCCTTGCGAAGGGTATCCCATGCTCCGGGGGCCTTTACCCAAGGCCCGGTGAGTTCTCCCACCACCACCGGCAAACGGGGAGAATTAAGGTCTTTTCGTACATCCCGAATCAGGTTGGCCAGGTTTTTTTCATATTCGGGAACTGCTTTTTTGGGATCCACACCATCATTCCATCCTTGATACCAGACAAACCCGGCCAACTCCACACCCTCGCTCTTGTAGCCGGGAAACTCCTTTCCCAAATTTGGCAAGGCATCCCGTACTTGTTCGATCATTTTTGTATAATAGGGACCAACCCTGCCACCTGAACTGGGTGGCCGGAAATCAGTGTAAAGGCTTTTGCCTCCCCAGGCCGTTTTGATCAAAAGAACAGGTTGGGCAAGGGCATTTCCCACCACATGGCCAAACTCAAGCTCCGGTCCGAAATGATGTTTGTCTCCATAGGGAGTAAACCCCAAACCGAGCGGGCCGACCCTTAAGGGAGCTCCTTCCGGTTGATACCGGACCCAGACATCCCTTCTGGTGGCCCACGCACCAGATTCGTCTCTTAAATGTTTGAGTTTCGGACCCAATACCGGGTCCCCCATGAGGGACAACAAGGTGCCACGGCCCTGATTGTAGACTTTGCCAGCAAGGTCAACCACGGCCTGGCCCTCCATGTTGGATTGACCGGCAAGAATGAACACCTTCCAGGGTAGTGGTTTTTCCACGACCCTGGGAGCCTGCTGAAATAAAAATACAAAAAAAATCCCTATTGTGGACAATGGCATGGTGCGGATCCGTGAGGGCTTTGATAATGGTCTAATGTATGGATACAGGGCAACGGTTTGCGAACAGGAACGAAATCAGGAAATGATGGAACGCCTCCGGGCAAGGTAATCCCAAACCACAAACCGGTCCAAATCGCGCCCTCCTGTAAAAATGACCCGGCCCTTGGTGGATTCCGCCAAACGGTAGGCAAATCGGACATCCTCCTCGGTTTGATTCCAGGCCGAAAGAAGAAACAAATTGATCACGATTCCGTCCCTGGCACAGGCCTTCGCCTCCCGCAAAGTTGCGTTTTCGGTACGAACATCGGGGGGATAGAGCATGTAAAGATCCTTTCCTTCAAAGTGGGCGGTAGGAAGACCGTCTGTTATCAGGATAATTTGCCGGTTGGGAGTGTCTTGGGTGGAAAGGAATTGTCGACCCAGTTGGAGTCCATGTTGGATGTTGGTGAAATGGGGAGGGAGGTCCTGCTCGGTAATGTTGGGTTTGGACATATCCGCAAATAGGCGAACGATGGGATCATAAAGGGTGACTGGCTTTGGCAAAAGGGAAGCAATTTCCCCAATGGCACGAGGTTTGGCGACCGTGTACATCTCAATGAATTGCAGAAAATCCCCGGGGTATTCCCGCCGAATCAACCCTTCCAGGGCAAGGGCCATCCTTTTGACATCCATATAAAGGCCATCGTAACGCATGGAGCCGGACATATCAAGGAGTACGGCGGTAGCACATTTGGGTTTATTACGGGTGGAATGGATTACCAAATCCCTGGTGGCTAGCCGAAGCGGATGTCCTTTTCCCCCTTGGCCCCCTTGGCGGACAAGGGCGTTGACAAAACTCTGGGGGATGTCCAATTGGCTAATGGAGTCGCCATATTCATAGGGGCGGGTTACCTGCGTTTCGACCGAACCCTCTCCCTCGATATTGACATCATGGCGACCGGTTTTGGAGGGGTTCAAATCGCTATAGATTCTGGATAACAGTTTGGATTGAAACAAACGATAGGCTTTTGGGGTGATTTCCATCCCCCCCTTTTGCGATTCATGAAGGCCCTGTTCTTCGGCCAACCGCCTTGTCAGATTTTGGATCTGCTTTTCCACCTCGGTCAAATGGGAGATGTCCATGGGCTCGACAAACTGGGACAGGGCTTCACGGTCGATGATGCCAATTTGGGATGTCTTCGCTGCTTCTTCGATCTGTTTGAGCAAGCGATCCAGGGTTTCAAGCGATTCCCTGATTTCAATGGCTCGAGGTATGTCCAGTGCCTCCTGGCCATGAAAGGCGTATTTTTGGGCCAATTCCTCCACCTGATACCGTTCGGCAACGGCCCTTATGAGCCTGATCAAGTCGAGGGAAAAATCACTCCCCTGGTCCTCTCCCTTTTGGGTAGACTTGTACCAGAGCAGTTCGAGGCCTTCGATGTCCCCCTCCTTTAAGGCCCGATGAAACTCCTTTTGCCAAAGGAGCGGGGGGGTTACCAGCGTTGTCCTTTTGCTTACCTGGGCAATGGCATCCTTTGTTACCGTGTCCGTTTGAAAGGTGGCAAGGATTTTTCGTTTTTTCGCCAAAAGCAACTCTCTGAGAGCATCCAGGCTTGGCCCCAGTCCCCGGATCTGGGAAGAAGTCAAAGGAATCGCCCGTGCCAATTCTTCCTTGCTGAGATTTCGGGTGTGGCCAAATTGAAGCAAGTGTTCAAAGGCCGTGCTTACCATATCCCCTTGCGGTTGATTTGGCGGCGGACACTGGATCGGGTCAAAATGCTGGTACGCATGGATGATCCCACCTAACGGGGGTGTCGGCATGACTTTCCTTTGCATCTTGGAAGGGCAACCATGATTCTAGATGCCCGTGGTCGGGTGACCTGGTTAAGCCATGGCCATCCTGAAAAATGTCACCTATCATTGCAGGAAACCTGAAAAGGGTGTATCACCCGATTGTTTTTCCCCCTGAATAGAGCCCTTGGTTTTGCAATTTTGGCTAACCTTTCCCTTTGGGAGAATGAAGTTTCCCCTTTTCCAACAAAATCTTTTGCTTCTGGAACCCATGGGCCCATAATTCCAAAATAGCTTTTTTGTACTACCCTAAGGAACCATTCCGTGTCATTGACCCGTCTGCTGGATCGTTTTCTTGCCTATGTGAAGATCGACAGTCAGGCCGATTTTCGAGCCAAAACCTATCCCAGTTCTCCCGGTCAACTTCTGGTAGGCCAACTACTCCTCCAGGAATTGCATGCAATGGGCCTTGAGGAAGCATACCAGGACAAAAACGGCCTGGTTTATGCCCTGATCCCTGGCAACCCGAAGGCTCCGGCCATTGCCCTTGTCGCCCATGTCGATACTTCGCCGGAATCGCCAGGCGGTGGCGTTCTCCCCCAGGTCATCAGCCGGTACGATGGCACAGATATTGTACTTCAAGGATCGAAAAAGGTGCTTTCTCCATCCCGGTATCCCGAACTGTCCGCTTACTGTGGAAAAACCCTGATCACCTCCGATGGTACCACTCTGCTTGGGGCGGATGACAAGGCTGGCGTCGCCGTGATCATGGAAGCCGCCCAAAGGCTTTTGGAACAACCCCTTAATCATGGACCCGTCATGCTTTTGTTCACCTGCGACGAGGAAATCGGCCACGGCGTGGACCATGTGGATATTGAACAATTGGCAGTCGCCTGTGCCTACACGCTGGACGGGGGGCCCTCGGGTGAACTGGACATCGCCACCTTTTCCGCCGATCGGGCCGAGGTTACCTTTACGGGAATCAACCTCCATCCAAGCATAGGCAAAGGGAAAATGATCAATGCCGTCAGGCTTGGAGGCATTTTTCTCGACCGCTTGCCAAGGCACATTTTGAGCCCAGAAACCACCGAAGGGAGGGAGGGATTCATCCACCCCTATGAGATCCAGGGCGGGGTTGCCCAAACCAGAATCTCTTTGTTACTCCGGGATTTTCAGGCCTCCGCACTCGACCAACAGGAAGCCATGCTCCAGACCTTGGCCCGGGAAATCGAAACGGAATTTCCCGGAGCAAAGGTCGAAGTGACCAGGCATATTCAGTACCGCAACATGGCCGAGGGCATGGCCAGGGAACCTCGGGCGGTCACCCTTGCCGAACAGGCCATGAAAAATGCAGGCGTGGTTCCCAACCTCACTTGGGTCAGGGGCGGAACCGATGGCTCCAGGCTCACCGAACGAGGCCTACCCACCCCAAACATTTTCTGTGGGGAACACAACGCCCACTCTCTTGATGAGTGGTGCTGCCTGGAAGAGATGGAAGAATCGGTGTTAACCGTATTGGAATTGGTAAAACTGTGGGCCAAAGAACGACGGTAACCACCACTTGCCTGCGAGGTTCCAGACAATGGTTGAACCCTCCCACCATCGGCATAGTCTATACTTCGACGACATCCTCCCACCCCGCTAAAGGATACCTTTCATGACTACGAAGCTTTTTCGGGCCAAAACGCCAATCATCACCCAAACCAAACTGTTCATCAACAATGAATGGGTGGAGCCGATGGACGGTGGCACCCTCGACACCATCAATCCCGCCACGGGGGCCAAAATCGCCACGGTTTCCACAGCTGGGGTCCGGGATGTGGACAGGGCCGTCCATGCCGCCCGTGCCGCATTGGAAACGGGGCCATGGGGCCGCATGGATGCCGCCACCCGGGGCAACCTCCTATTCAAGCTGGCTGGCCTTGTGGAAAAACACGCTGAGGAGCTGGCCGCTCTCGAAGCATTCAACAGCGGCAAAACCATTGTCGATAGCCAAGGGGATGTGGGTGCCGTGGTAAACTGGCTCCTCTATTATGGGGGCTGGGCCGACAAAATCGAAGGCAAGACGGTTCCTGTCCGCGGCAATTTCCTGAGCTACACCCTCCGGCAGCCTGTCGGTGTGGTGGGCCAGATCATCCCCTGGAATTTCCCCTTGCTGATGCTGGCATGGAAATGGGGCCCCGCCTTGGCCTGTGGCAATTCCATTGTGATGAAAGCCGCGGAGCAGACGCCGCTTACAGCTCTCCGAATGTGCGAATTGGCCCAGGAAGCCGGTTTCCCTGCCGGGGTGATCAATATGCTCAACGGCCTTGGCGAGGTTACCGGCGATGCCATGGTGGTACACCCCGGAATCGACAAGATCGCCTTTACCGGCCATGTCGAAACCGCCAAAATCATCCAGAAACGAGCTGCGGATACCCTCAAAAGGACCACTTTTGAACTGGGTGGAAAAAGCCCCAATGTCATCTTTGCTGATTGCGACATGGAAAAAGCGGTCGATGGGGCCTTTCACGCCATCTATTTTCATTGTGGCCAATGTTGCACGGCGGGCAGTCGGCTTTTTGTGGAAAAAAAGATCCAGAAAGAGTTCGTGGAAAGACTGGCAGTCAAGGCCAAGGCCAGAAAGGTGGGAGATCCCCTGGAAAGCTCTACCCAACAGGGGCCCCAGGTTTCGCAGGAACAGTTGGACAAAATCCTTGGCTATGTGGAACTAGGCAACAAGGAAGGTGCCAAGTTGGTCGTGGGAGGACAACGCAAGGGCACGGAGGGCTTCTTTGTCGAGCCAACCATTTTTGACAATGTCACCGACAATATGAGCATTGCCAAAGACGAAATCTTTGGACCCGTGGTCAGCGTGCTTCCTTTTGAAGATTTCGATTCCATGCTGGACCGGGCCAATCGTACCCAATACGGCCTTGCCGCCGGGGTTTGGACCAAAGACATCAACAAGGCCCACCTCTACGCCAAGGGGGTCAAAGCGGGTACGGTTTGGGTCAACTGCTACCATGTTGTGGACACAACCACCCCCTTTGGAGGCTTCAAGATGTCCGGCCAGGGGCGTGAAAATGGGGAGGCCGCCCTGGAACACTACACCGAAACCAAAACGGTAACCGTGAACCTGGATTAAAAGTCAGCTTTTTTGATTCTCTCCAACAGGGTGCAATTGCACCCTGTTTCTTTTCGCACCGTCGTCCCAATACCTTGGCAACGGATTAGGCGGGCGGAAAGTATCGGCTCTCATTCCCTCCTGAAAAGGGCGCATTGGCCCCGTCCGTTAAGGAGGGTGGAAGAAGGTTGCTTAGCAGCTGTGATCGCTAACAAAGAATCATCCCTATCAGAAACCATTAGAAACCCTGGATTTGCGTTATAAATATAGCCAATTCGCCAAAATTTCATTTTTTCTTGAAAAGATTCATCCAAAAGCTAAGGGCCCAGCGTACTATACTTTGAGGGCCTTCAAATTGTCTGAATGGTTCATCTTGTTCATCTTGTTCATCTTGTTGCAAAGGAAATTTTCAAATGCATAAATTCTCCGTTTCCCGCACCCAATCGCGCTTGGTTCTTGAACAACTGGAACAGAGATTGACACCTGCCAGTTCCGTCTTTGAGGATCAGGTCACCAACATTTTTCGCTTTGGCCTCAACCGAAATCCCGAGGCGGAAGGACTTCAAGCATTCGTGTCCAGCTTGGAAGCAGGTAATTCCCTGAAACAGGTGGCCAATGCCATTTTCCAATCGGAGGAGCACCAACGATCTGTGATCACCTCCTATTACCGGGCGTTTTTGAACCGGGAACCGGACAGTGCCGGTTTGGACGCCTTCCTGGGAGTGGTGAAGGAGGGGGCCAGCTCCGAAGAGGTTCTGGCTGGCTTCCTGAGTTCGGCCGAATACACAGGTTCCGAAACCAGCGATGAAGCCTATGTGGAACTACTTTATCAACGGATTTTGGGACGAAAGGGAGATGAACAAGGCACAGAGGCCCATTTGAAGGCGCTTCAATCGGGCGGAAGTCGTTTTGGGGTTGCACTAACCTTTCTTACCAGTAGGGAAAACGATGCTACCGAGGTGCAGAATCTTTATCAAA
The DNA here is from genome assembly GCA_005808665.1 of Planctomycetia bacterium. Classification (GTDB taxonomy): domain Bacteria; phylum Planctomycetota; class Planctomycetia; order Gemmatales; family Gemmataceae; genus SYLG01. The sequence continues at coordinate 29,703 of SYLG01000093.1, forward strand.
AAATCCTGGGTCGGGACCCCTCTGAGGAAGAAGTGGCCGGTTGGGTTGGCCAATTGGCCCGTCCCGATACCGACCAGGAAGGTGTGATGGTCGGTTTCCTTTCCTCTTCTGAAGGGGAAAAAAGGCTGGGAGCGGATGTGGTTTTTGGAACCCTTTTAGGAAGTGAAGGTTGGTGGTTAAGGAATTTGGGAATGGATTCCCTGCCCGGAGCATCAATGGATGAAGAGTCTGGCCAAGCTCGAATTCAGGATTTTGTCGATCGGTTCCGGGCGGTGGAAACATTTTCCAATCCTCTCAACCCGGGCCAGGTGGTTGCCCAGTTGCGAGAAGGTAAATTCCCCGACCCCGACGCAAAAAATAAACTCCCCGACAGACCACTTTCAGGCACCAACGGGGCCTCGGCTTACCCAGATGACTTTCGCAATACCCCTGGCGCCCTGCAGGATGATTTAGCCAACATGGGGATAGAAACAAAGCCCCAATACACGAAATTGTTTGGACGCTGGGCGGGGAAACCGGAAACCTTAAAGGCCTCAGACCCCTTGAATGTGGAATTCGCTTTTAGCAAATACACGCTCTCCCATTTCTTTGGCATTGAGGTGGATGCCAATGGGTTGATCACCAGTATTGGAGCTGTTTCGGCATCGGTCCTCTTGGGCAATGAATCAGTGGCCAGAACGCCAGGTTTTGATCCCTTGAAAAACCCGCTTATCGGGCAAAATATCGAAACCTTAAAACATGAGCAGTTGGGTTTGTATCTGGCAGGGAGGGTTTATAACGATACAACGAAGGGCCTTTATGATCAACCCCGCATTGCCCATTTCGGAGTGCTTGCTAACTCTTTGGAACTTCAGTACCAAGCAGCAAAAAACTACCTGTACGGTTTATTGAATAATTACGCCAACAACCCTTCTTATAAAGAGACCTTTGCAAAGGCCAAGACCTTGTTCGGCAGCACCCTGGAAATTACAGCCAGCACAGCTGCGTTTGGAATACAAGCAGGACAAATGTTCAAGAGCAAGTTCAATGCGGGCTTTATTTCGGGCGGTGGTTATGTGAGAGGTGAACAAAATATGTTCGGACTAATTTCCGCTCTCGTCCAGGCGAACGAATCACCAGGTGTAACGGTAATCTGGAAAGCACCAGTTGGCCCTGACTTTACATATGTTGGCATCAAAAGAGTGGATAGTGGAAATCCGGTGGAAAAGGTCTTTACGATGGACAAAACTCCAACGAATTATACGGATGGTTACCCTTCTATGGTCCACTATGGAGCTGTGATGAGTGCCACCCCTATTGACGACCTAATAAACGATCCAAAAGCCTGGGGGGTGACCGACCAAACCGGCATTATGGGGTACGAGCGCCACGATGAGACTCATTTGCAAAAGGGTGAGGGAACTTTACCAACAGGGGAACCAGCCTATTCCTACACTTACGAGGGGTTGGGGAACGATCAAACGCTCAAAATGAACGGAAGTTCTTCCTACCGGATAGCGCCGCCTACGCCAAACGCATCGGTTGATCCGATTAAGGTGACCAATGAAGGATATACGGCCCCTGGAGATGGGAATAATGACCAATCGGTTATTGCCGACCAAAAAATCGACATGTCCGCCTTTGAAAAAGCGCCTACTAACATAAATGACTTCAAACAGGCCTATGATAACATGTTCTATGTGGATACCAGGAAGGCACCATTTAAGATCGCTCATGTCTCCGACAAGAGTTTTGTTCCCCCGACCCCGGCGGAGGGGGGCCTTTACATGTATTATGTCAACGGGGCGGGGGGAACGGTCGCAGGTGCGAATAAAATCATTAATTCGGATTCCGGATTGTATGGTCCTCCTGGTAAGTACTCCTATCGTGTTAATGTCGCTAACCTGGACATCTTGGGCCAATCAGCCGATCCAAAAGTATTTGGCGAACACTTTATCATGACCCCCCTCCCGCCGCCCGCCCAAGGAAGCGGAATCATCGATGCCGGTGGCCTGACCGCCAGCCTTTCTTTAGAAACCAACACTTCCCTAACCAAAGTACTTTTGGGAAAGGGCACCAACCAGATCGATGCCGGTAGCGTGGGGACCGGGATCCTGTATGTAATGAATTCCGGGATGGCCGCCGGAGTCAGTTCCACCGTGTTTAGCGGCTTGCGCCTGGGAATCGATAAGGTGGATCTGACCAAATTTGGTGCGGTTAAAAATCTCACCCTCAATGTGATTGCGGCTTTTAACAACAAGGTCGGTAATTCCTCAACGAAGGATCTATATCCCCAATACACCAATACGGTCGAGGTTTCGTTCATTGCAGGCGGGAAAGCCTACAAATTCCTGGTGCTGGATGCAGGACAAACCCCAACCGAGGATAGTGCCTTGGTGGCAGCTGTTCGTTCCTCGATCCAAGCCTGAACGGGACCATTGGCTCGTTAGGCAACATGGCAATCCAAGAAAGGCCCCTGAACCATCAGGGGCCTCCTTTTTTTGGATACTGAATATCCTTCAAGGATAATAATGCCGTTGGCACGGCTTACTTTCCCGGAATCAGTTCCAGGCACACCAAACGGTCGCGGCCCCGGACATAAAGCAGGCCGTGGCTAAGGACCGGGGCGGCCCATGCAGGGTACCGTAACAACAAACGCCCGGTGCCATCCACCGGATCGAGCCTGGCCAACTCGGTAAACTTGTCCTTGTCTGCCCTAAGGAGGTGCAAATTCCCCCGTTCCCCAAGCACCAACAATTTGTCTTCAATAGACAACATTGAGGTCCGGCCCAAACCGGGCTCCCGCCACCGCACCTTTCCGGTTTCAAAATCAAGTGCCCTAAGCTCAGCGTTCCCCTCATGGCGACCAGAACAACCATAAAGGACTCCCTCGCGAAGGATGGGAGTGCTCCAATGGGATTGAAGGGACTTGTTTCGTCCCCGTTCCTCATCCGACCAAACAACTTTGGGAGTACCTTGTTCCACCTGAAGCAGGACCGAACCTGGGCCATAACATTCGGACAACAGGATCCGATTGCCTGAAACCACAGGGTTGGTAGCATTGACACTTTCCAGGTTTTCCGCCCGCAAAGGATAATGAAAAAGTTCCCGTCCGGTAGCCGAGTCGAGGCCATAAAGGCCTTGTCTTGCAAAAAGCAAGATTTGCGATCCTGTAAATCCTGGTAAATTGGCCTTTGCGGGACTGGCGTAACTTGCCAGGGCATTGGTCGATTGCCAGAGGATTTTGCCCGTGGAGGCATCAAAGGCCACTGCCCCCGACCCATTGCCTTTGAGTGCCCTAACATCATCATCAGTTGAACCGGGGGGACTTCCCCCGACTTGCACGATCACCCGTTCCCCATGTCCATCGCTCACCACCAGTGGGGCACTTCCCGCCCCGAAAAAATTTTGCACCACCCCAAAGGTCTGACGGGTGTCCACTCTCCAAAGTGCTTTACCCGTGGTGGCATCCAGGGCAACCACTATTCCCTCAGGGCCCATATGAAACAGGCGATTGCCACGGATAACAGGGCTGGCCCGGGCTCCCCCATCGTAGCCATATTTGTCCTGGTAATCACTTTTGTATTCATGGGACCAAAGTTCCTTTCCCGTTTCGGCATTCAGGGCGAAAACGCGCATGCTGTTGGCAATGCGTTCCGAAAGAAAAAGCCTGCCTCGGGAGATAACAGGCGGGGCATAACCCTCCCCCAGGGTTTTGTTCCACAAGAGAGGCAGGCGTACCTCGCCTTTGAAATCAGGCAAGCCTTTTTCAGGGGAGGTGCCATTTCCCATTGGGCCGAGGAACTCCTCCCAATCCGAAGCACCTTGGGGCGCCAATCGACTGCGTAGGCCAGGAGGTGATTCGGACAAGGCGGTTGGCTCAAGCCCTTGGCTACTCAAGCAAAAAAGCCAAAACCAAAAAATCATGGATTCCCCCGTTTCATCCACACACCACAATCATGAGTTTTTGAGGTTATAGTTCAACAGGCCTGTTTTCGCAAGTCATAGCCTCTGTTCGGGCCGAGTCCTCCTGGAACAAACCTTGGAGAAATCGCAACTTGACAAAACCTGGCCCTAATGGGGTCGCCCCAAAGGCATAGAATTTTCGGTATAAAGGGCCGAATGGCTGCTGGAAACCTGTCCGGTAAAGGTAAACCCATCGCCAAGGGGGAATGGATGAACCATTCAATCGCCAAGAATCTATCGGATTTTGTTAACCGGGTTGCCTTGTTCCGGTTTTTGGTTTTACCTTTGGTTTTCGCTTTGTGTTCCTTGGTAGGGGCCACCGAAACTATCCTAAACCTGTCCGACTCCAAAGCGAAGTCACCCCCTGGCAAGGCAAAACTCCGTGTATTTGTGGAAACCGATGCCGGGGGAGATCCGGACGATGAACAGTCGATGGTTCGTTTTCTCCTTTATGCCAAGGAATGGGACATCGAAGGGATTATCTGCACCCTCTCCGTTGCCCGAAAGGGGGAGAACCTCAATCCGGAAAGAACAGGCCTTGGTATTGTCAGGAGACTCATCCAAGCCTATGGCGCCTGTTTCCCTAATCTGTTGCTCCATGACCCAGATTATCCCAAGCCGGAATGGTTGTTGGAGCGGACGGTTTCTGGCTATGAGGATAGCGAGGAAGGGGTAAATCGGATCGTAGCTGCGGTGGATGCTCCGGACCCCCGACCCATTTGGTTTATGAACTGGGGCACGGCAGGTTCTGCGTCCAGCAGCCTCAAACGGGCTCTTGACAGGGTTCTCAAAGAGCGAGGTCCAAGCGGTTACGCTGCATTCAAAAAGCGAATCTGCCTCAGCAGCTCGGACCAATTTGGGGAACACACGACCAGGATCCTCCCTCCCTTCCCCATCTGGGTGGACACCTTTCGGCCTGAAATGGACAAAAGGCGATGGTATTGGCGTTTTTCTGCCATTACGGCCAAGGCCGGGGGGTTTGACATCCAACGGGACATGCTAACCGGGCATGGGCCGTTGGGTGCCCTCTACCCAACGAATACGACCCATAAGCAAAAAGAGGGGGATTCGATGTCGTTTCTGTATCTGGTGCCGACCGGCATGAACGATCCCCGCCACCCCAATTGGGGCAGTTGGGCGGGCCGCTATGGTCCCAATCCCGCCCAAAAAGGTTTGCCCTATTACTGGGCAAATCAGCCAGACACCTGGCAAGGGACGACCCATCGCGAAAACAGCCTGATTCGCTTTGCCGTGGATTTGCAAAACGATTTTCGGGCCCGTCTGGAGTATTGTGTAAAGCCATTCAAAGGGGCCAATCATCCACCGCAGGTTATCCTTAACCAGATCCACGGGACTGAAATCGTTCACCTGGCGGTTACCCCGGGGCAATCCCAAAAAATGAGTGCGGTTGGGTCGAAGGACCCGGATGGAAACGCCCTTTCTTATGATTGGAGGGTCTATGCGGAAGCAGGATCCTATCCAGGAAAAGTAACCGTTCAAAACGCTAACAACCCAGAGGCGGAAATAACCCTACCCAAGGATTTGGGGTCGGATTCGATTCACATTCTTCTGACCGTGAAAGATTCAGGAATTCCCTCCCTTACGAGGTATCGCCGGGTGGTATTCACCGCAAAATAATGGGCGTTTTGCGTTTTTGGCAAAGTTTTTTTGCCCTCGATTGGTAGCCAGGCAACTCCAAGGGTTGAGACACCCCCCATCACCTCGGCCAATACGGAAACAAACAGGGGGGGGGAGATTGGCCAATAAATGCTGGCAAAGGGCTTATCGTTTGTGGTATATTAAACCTACCTGCCTTGCCCTTTTAGGGATACCTGATTTATGTGGCCACTTCTTTTCCTTTTGGGAACCGCCCCGCCGCCGGATTACACCACGGTCATCAAGCCCATTCTTGCCCTTCGCTGTCGTGCCTGTCATGGGGGCCTGAACCAAAAGGGGGGATTACGAACCGATACGGCGGCCCTGCTTCTTGAAGGTGGAAACAGCGGCCCATCCCTTGTGGCGGGAAACTCGGCAGAAAGCCCGCTGGTAAGGCGCATTCAAAAACAGGATGGCAAACAACGGATGCCCCCTGAACACGAAGGGGAGATGGTCAGTTCCACCGATTTGGATCTGATCCGGCAATGGATCGATGCAGGGGCCAAGGCTCCTGATCTGGAAAAAGCGGAATCCGATCCCTCGAAACATTGGGCATTTCAACCTCCCAAAAAGAGTGCCATTGGCCCTGGAAACCCCATCGACTCGATTTTGGAAAAAGCCCGATCGGAAAAGAAAATCCCGACCACCTCATCGGCAGCCTCTGGTTTATTATGGCGGCGCCTTTTCATTGACCTGACGGGATTGCCGCCCACCCGGGAGCAACTTGCCATTTTGGCTAACCCCAAAACCATTGCCCAAACCGCCGATACGCTGTTGGCCTCGGATGCCCATGCCGAACGCTGGGCCAGGCACTTTATGGACATCTGGCGCTATTCGGATTGGTGGGGCCTTGGGGCGGAGGTCCGAAACAGCCAAAAACACATCTGGCATTGGCGCGACTGGATCATTGACTCGATTCGTAGGGATAAACCCTACGACCAAATGATTCGGGAAATGTTTGCCGCCGATGAGCTTTACCCGACGGATCAGGAAAAGCTCCGGGCCACGGGCCTGCTCGTTCGGCCCTATTTTATTTTTAACCGAAACTCCTGGATGGAAGAGACCATTGAACATTTGGGCAAGGGATTTCTGGGCTTAACCCTCAATTGTGCCCGTTGCCATGATCACAAATACGATCCCATCAGTCAGGTCGATTACTATCGGTTCCGGGCCATATTTGAGCCTTACCAGATCCGCAGAGACCTGGTGAAAGGGGAATTGGATCCCGAAAAGGATGCCGTGCCCCGCATTTTTGATTGTAACCTCGACCTGAAAACCAGGCGCTTTATCCGTGGCGATGAGGCCAATCCCGATACCAGCAAAGTAATGGAACCAGGCGTTCCAACCGTTTTGGGGAAAATACCTTTTGACCCCAAACGGATCCCTTTGGCACAACAGGTTCACCAACCCGGTTTGAACCCAACCCTCGTTAAAGCCTACCGGGAACGGATCCAGGGGCAACTCAGCCTGGAAGAAAAGGCCTTGGCGGCAGCTAAAATCACCCTGGAAAATGCCAAGACTCCCCCAACCACCAAACCACCCCAAAAAAGTCCAACCCTTTTGACCAAAGGCTTTGCCGACCCCAAATTGTGGAAGGTACATAGCGGAACATGGTTGTTGGCTCCAAACATGGCTACCCAATCCAACACCAAGGATCTGCGCACCGAACTACATTATTTGGGAGCACCCCTGACCGATTTTGAACTCAAGGCCAACATGCGCATCACCGGAGGGGATCCCTATCGCTCCGTAGGATTTGCCTTCGATGCCTCCGATGCCAATGAAAACCTCCTTTATGCAAGTGCCCATGCACCCGATCCCAAGGTCCAGTTTTCCACGATTCGTGCCGGAGTTGCCAGCTACCCGGAAAAGGGACGGATCGCAAAACCGATAGTATTGAATCAGGATTTTACCCTGCGAATACGGGTCCAAGCGACCACCATGCTTGTGGATTACAATGGTTCCCAAATCCTTCATTACACCCTTCCCATGGATCGTAAACCCGGCTTGCTCAAATTGATCACCTATACCGCCACCACCCAAATAAACGATTTTGAACTTTGGGAACTGCCGACCGGAATCCAACTGGATAACAAAATTCCAAGCCTTGAAACCCTTGCCAAAAAGGTAAAAGCCTTTGAGGCCAAATGCCTGGCGTTGCGTGCGGAATTGGCCGGGTTTGACCCGGTGCTTGCCGCCATGCGCAACCCGTCGGCCTCCAACACCCAATCCGCCGCCAAGGCCCAAATCGAGACCGAATTCCTGACGGCCCAAGCTGACCTCGCAAAAATGGTTGGCGAAGGGGTTGCCCTGGAAAAAATAAAGAGTCAGGAAAAAACCGTTCTGGACTTGGCCAAAAAGAAATTAAACCCGGGCACTACTTTCAAGCCTCTTGTTGGATCGTATAAGGCTAAGGAATCCAATCAGGAATCCCAGGAAAGCCTCGACAAACCCTTTCCTACCCAAAGTTCCGGTAGGCGCACTGCTTTGGCCCAATGGCTTACCAGTCGCGAACACCCTTTGACCGCCCGGGTCATTGTCAACCATGTCTGGACCAGGCATATGGGCCAACCCCTTGTGAAAAGCGTCTTTGATTTTGGCCGCAAAGGAAAGGCCCCCATCAACCAGGAACTGCTCGATTGGCTCGCCCTGGATTTGATGGAACACAATTACAGCCTGAAGCACTTGCATCGAATGATTGTCACCAGCAATACCTATGCCTTGGCGGCCGATCCCCCCTTGGACCATCCCGGTTGGAAGCTTGATCCGGAAAACAAAACATTTTGGTACAAGGTTCCCCAAAGGCTGGAATCCGAGTCGATCCGCGATGGGTTGTTACACCTTTCCGGAACGCTCGACCCCAAGGTGGGCGGGCCAACCCTATCCTCAAACGACTCCCAATCCAGTCGCCGCAGCCTTTATTTCTTCCATTCGCACAATGAAGACCAGCGGTTTTTGGCGCAATTTGATTCACCGAATGTGCTTGATTGTTACCGGCGTGAGGAAAGCATTGTTCCCCAACAAGCCCTGGCCCTTTTCAACAGCAAAATCAGTCGGGACCTCTCCCAAAAAATTGCCGATCGGATTGCCCCTAAGGCATCCATGATGACGCCTGATGATTTTGTGAATCATGCCTTTCAATGGATATTGGGACAACCCCCAGGCAGTTTGGAAAAACGAGTTTGTGTCCAAGCCATGGAGGAATGGTCCAGGTCAACTCCCAAGGACAGTCAAAGACCGAGGACAAACCTCATTCACACGCTGATTAACCACAACGATTTCATTACCTTGCGCTAGGGGGATTTGACATGATTGGCCCCATTTCATTGGCGAACCGTAGGCACTTTTTGGGTCGTTCGTGTTTGGGATTTGGTTCCTTGGCCCTAAACGCCATGCTTTCCCAGAAAGCACAGGGAGGGTCGGGGCTCATGCCCCACGCCGTACCCAAGGCCAAGTCGGTCATTTGGCTTTTCATGAACGGAGGCACCAGCCATCTGGAAAGTTTCGATCCCAAGCCCGAATTGGACAAATATGCGGGAAAAACCATTTCGGAAACACCCTATAAGGATGTCCAAAATCCCAATAGGTTCAAGGATTTGAGAGTCGTTGCCAAGGGAGATGCCAACGGCCAACAACGGCATCGCTTGCTTGCCAGGCAAATCGGGTTTCAGAAAAGGGGGCAATGTGGCATTCCCGTTTCCGATTGGTACCCACACCTTGGGTCCATGATTGACGAAATGGCCATCGTCAAATCCATGTGGACCACGGATGATAACCACGGCGCCCAGACCCAATTCCATTCCGGTAGACATATGCTTGATGGGGAATTTCCAAACCTGGGTGCATGGGTACATTATGGTTTGGGGACTCTCAATGAAAATCTTCCCCAGTTCATTTCGATGGGAACGAGGGAGTATTGGAACAAACGCGATGGCCATTATCTTGGGCCAAGCCATGATGCGGTACCGGTCAAGGTGGATACCGCCAACCCGCTCGATTTTGGTCGTCCTGAATCGGACATGACCTTTGCCGAACAAAAATCCGCCTTTGGCCTGTTGGACAAATTGGGGACCATTGCAGCAACCAGGCGCCCTTACGATCGGGACTTGGAGGCTCGGTTGCAATCGTATGAATTGGCGTTTCGCATGCAAAAGTCCCTACCCGAGGTAATGGATTTTGCCAAGGAAACCGAGGCGACCCGGAATCTATACGGCCTCGACCGGTCGGAAACCCGGCCGTTTGGACAACAACTTTTGGCGACAAGGCGGCTGGTTGAAAAGGGAGTGCGGTTTGTCCAGATTCAACATGGGGGAGGTGGTGCCGGGGCGTGGGATGCCCATGAGGGACTGAAGGGCAATCATGCCACCCTTTGCCAACAAACCGACAAACCGATGGCGGGATTATTATTGGATCTCAAAAGGCGCGGCCTGTTGGAAACGACCTTGGTGGTATGGGCCACCGAATTTGGCCGGACCCCGGGAACTCAAGGGTCAACCGGCAGGGATCACCACCCGTTTGCCTTCAGCATATGGATGGCGGGGGGCGGCATTAAAGGGGGCGTTGCCCATGGAGCCACCGATGAAATCGGTTTCCACGCGGTTGAAAACCGGCACTATGTCACCGATGTCCACGCCACGATTTTGCACCTTATGGGGCTTGATAGCAGAAAATTGGAGATCCCGGAGCGTAAACGGCTGGAGATAGACCATGGCCAGGTAATCAGGGAAATTTTGGCCTGACCCTGTTTCAAAACGGTTTGGATATACCAGGCTGATTTGCCGTCGAACGACAAACCGTGATTTTCTGGGATCAAGGACCTGGCCTAATCAGAATGGAATGCTCTCATCCCGATCAAAAAATGATTTTCCTGGATTTTTAAACCAAATTTGAAACTCTTAAGATCATTTTCCCTTGATTTTGGAGTATGTCGAGGTCAAAACGGCCTGTAATCCGGACTTTTAAAGCTTATTTGACTTTTTTCCGGGGAAAACCCTGTTTTTATGAATTCCCCTCCTTGGAGGGGTGGCAGGCGAAGCCTGACGGGGTGATGCCTTAAGAAACACAAAAATGGGAGGGAGTGGTGGCCCAAGTTAAGAACCACCCCGCCCTGACGGGCACCCCTCCATAGAGGGGAATAATGGCTAATCTTTTGTAATGCAATCCCCTCCTTGAAGAGGATTGGTAGGCCCGATGTTTGCATGCGGTTTTGGATTTTTCCCTTGAACACCAGGTTTTCATGGTCCGAATTGCGTAACTTGGGTTAAGATAAAGGTGCCTGCCTCTTTCCCGATCCTTGTGCCCCGGTGTCACCCTTGAACCTGAACAGGATACCCTGGTTCGCCTTCCCCTTTTTGCCAAAGGAGAAAGCCCGTCTCGTAGGGGTAGTAATTGTATTGGCCCTGTTAGGCATGGATTGGCCAGCTGCCAGGGGAGGGGACCTTTGGTCGCTCAAACCCTTGACCAAGCCACCGCTCCCGGCCACCGGGAATCCAAGCCAGGGCCTTACAAACCCCATCGATTCCTTCGTAATGGAAAAACTGCATTCAAAAGGCTTAAAACTATCCCCCCCTACGGACCGGAGGAGCTTGCTTCGCCGGGCCTATTTTGATGTTCTTGGGTTGCCGCCGACGCCAGCGCAAATGCGTACTTTTTTGGCGGACCCCAACCCTTTGGCATGGGAAAGGGCGGTCGATGGACTTTTGGCTTCCCCCCACCATGGCGAGAAGATGGCTCGATTCTGGATGGACATTGTCCATTTTGGTGAAACCCATGGCCATGATCAGGACCGGATTCGTCCCCACGCATGGCCCTATCGTGACTATTTGATCAAGGCGTTCAACGATGATAGGCCATGGGCCCGTTTCGTCAAGGAACAGCTTGCTGCGGATCAGGCTTACCCGGACCGTCCCGACCTGATTCCTGCCCTTGGCCTCCTTGCGGCAGGCCCATGGGATGAAAGTTCCCTTCGGGACATCCGGGAGGATACCATTGATCGTGAGATGGGGCATTATCTGGACCGCGATGACATTATCACTACGGTAATGTCCACCTTTCAGGGTGTGACTGTCCATTGTGCCCGCTGTCATGACCACAAATTTGACCCCGTTGGTCAGGAAGAATACTATCGGCTGCAAGCGGTATTTGCCGGGATCGGTCGGGGCAACCGTGGTTTTGAGCCCGACCCCATCAAGGCGAAACAACGCCAACAACTTGCCAGGTTAAAAGCCGAATTGGAAAAAGGGGATCGTAAACTGTGGTCTGCGGAATTGCTTGCCCGGTTGGATTCCAAACCTTTTCAACAAAAGCTGCTTGCATTGGAAGGAAAGGTAACCAGGCCACTTTGGCATGGCTTGGATATCGAGTCCTTTACGGCAAAAAATGGTTCAAAACTGGTGAAATCCCCGGATGGATCCATTCGTGCCGAGGGGCCAACCCCCCTGACCGAAATCACCACCATCGTGCTCAAAGGACCAGTTCAAAAGGTTACCGCGCTCCGGCTGGAACTGTTAACCGATCCATCGTTACCTCACAATGGTCCCGGCCGGTGCAGCAATGGCAACCTGCACCTGAACGAATTCGTGGTCCACAAACGGTCAGACCTGGGAGATGAAAACCTTCTTTTAAGAGGACCATTGTCTGACTTTGACCAGGAGGGATGGACCATCCAACATGCGGTGGATGGCAACCCCGACACGGCTTGGGGAATCCATCCCCGCGAAGGGGAACCCCACGAGGCCCTATTTCCCTTGTCGGTGCCGGTTACCCTAAACGCAGGGGAAAGCCTGGTGGTTCGCCTTGACCAGACTCATGGAAGGGAACACCTGATTGGCAGGTTTCGCCTTCAGGTCACAGAAACACCCGGCCCGTTTGCTGTCGCCAAAGTCACCAATGCATTGCGGGTTATTATCGCCAAACCCCTCGCCAGCCGGTCAGCAGCCGAATCCTTGGTGATCGAAAAATACATCCTTGACCAGATGGTAGCCGAAGAACTGCTCGCCTTGGGACCGATGCCCATGGCTTTCGTTGGGGTGCCCGATTTCGAGGCGGATGGCAGTCACAAACCTCCTAGAAAGGCAAGACCCGTCCACCTTTTGAAACGGGGGGAAATCCGCAGGAAATCGGATATCATTGGTCCAGGCTCGCTGGATTGCCTGAATCATATGCCCCTCCCTCCGGGTGAACTTTCAGAAAGCTTGGCCCGGGCTTGGCTTTCGGATTGGATCGGCCACAAGGACAATCCGCTTACTTGGCGAACGATTGCCAATCGGGTGTGGCAAACGCATTTTGGCAAAGGAATCGTGGCAACCCCCAACGATTTTGGCAACATGGGCGAAGCACCGACCCACCCGGAGTTGTTGGATTATCTTGCCACCCTGGTTCGTGATAATGGTGGCCACCTGAAGCCCCTTCATCGCCTGATCCTCACCAGTTCTACCTGGATGCAGGCATCCCAATCCAACCCACAAGCGTCGAAACAGGATGCAGCCAACCGGTTTTATTGGACCGCCCCAAGGCGAAAGTTGGATGCTGAGCAATTTCGGGACGCCTTATTACTTGCCGCCGGACGCCTGGATACGCGCATGGGGGGCCCTTCGGAACAACAATTCCTGACAAAGGCCAGCGTACATGTGACCCCGACCATCGATTACAAGGGGTTTGACTGGACCAAGGCAGGCAACCATCGGCGAAGTGTGTACCGGTTTATTTACAGGACCCTACCTGATCCCCTTGTCGAAAGCCTGGATGGGGCGGATGCAGCGCAATTTACCCCGGTTCGAACAGAATCAACAGGCCCACTTCAGGCCCTTGCCCTTTGGAACGATCCATTTATCCTGGCCATGGCCGGGTTTATGGCTGCGGATGTCGCCCGGGAATCGGGTAATCCCAGAAGCCAGATCGCTATTGCATGCCAAAGGCTTTGGGGCCGGGAACCTGACCCAAACGAGGCATTCGTCCTTTTGCCCCACCTGAAAAAAGCAGGATTAGCTTCCCTTTGCCGGGTGCTCATGAATTCCTCCGAATTTCTCTATCTGGATTAGGTTAATAATGCAAACCGGCTGGGCAAACCTGTCACGACGCGACCTGTTGCGTTTCTCCGGTGGGGGTCTTGGAGCCATCGCCCTTTCCGCGTTGGAATCCAAAGACTCCCAGGCGTCGGGAACCCTTGGCCTCCACCATGTCCCCAAAGCCAAACGCATCATTCAGGTATTCCTTAATGGGGGACTAAGCCAACCGGATACTTTTGACTATAAACCCGAACTGGAAAAATACCATGGAAAACCCTTCAAGCCAGACACGGGCGAAAAGGTGGAGGGAGTAACCAGTATACCGGGCAATTTGATGAAAAGCCCTTTTCCATTCAAGCCCCATGGCCAAAGCCAACGGATGGTCTCAAGTCTTTTCCCCAACCTGGCAACCCAGGTCGACAACATGGCTTTTTTGATGGCAGTCGCCTCGAAATCCAATGTTCATGGCCCGGCAAGTTACCTGATGAACACAGGGTTCATCCTGTCCGGTTTTCCCTGCATGGGTGCCTGGATCAGTTATGGCCTGGGCCGGTTGGCAGACGATCTTCCCGCTTTTGTGGTCTTACCGGACGGTCGCGGCCTCCCCTACAATGGCAAGGGTAATTTCTCTGCCGGGTTTCTTCCCGCCAATCACAACGGAGTCATTCTGGATGCCGCCGCCACTCCTCCCATTCATGCCTTGTCACCCGATCCCAGGCCAAAATGGCTAACCCAAAAAGTAGACAAAGAAGGGCAAAATACACTTCAAAAACTCAACCAGATCCATGCCAGGGCCAGGCCGGAGGATAACCGCCTCGATGCCCGGTTGGAATCCTATGAACTCGCCGCACGAATGCAGCTTGAGGCCCCTGGCATCCTTGACCTTACCCATGAAACGGTTGCCACCCACCGCCTTTACGGCACGGATAGGCCGGAAATGGCCGATTTTGCCCGCCGTTGTTTGATGGCAAGAAGATTGATCGAACGGGGAACGCGGTTTGTCCAGGTATGGAGCGGGGCAGGTGGGGCTTCCAAAAACTGGGACAATCATACGGACATTCTCACCGAACTTCCCCACATGACCAGACAGGTGGACCAGCCGCTTACCGGGTTATTGGTGGACCTTGATCGTCGGGGGCTTCTGGAGGAGACCATTGTGGTCTGTATGAGCGAGTTTGGCCGCCAACCCTTCACCCAGGGGACCACGGGTCGTGATCACAATCAGGGAACTACGGTTGCGTGGCTGGCAGGTGCCGGCGTCAGGCAGGGGGTGGCCCTTGGGGAAAGTGATCCATGGTCCTGGCGGGCCGCTCAAGGCAAGGTCACCAATTACGATATCCATGCCACGCTTCTCCATCTTTTGGGGATAAATCACGAAAGGCTTACGGTTAAACACAACGGAACCAACCGCCGTTTGACAGATGTCCACGGTCATGTCATTCCGGGGCTTTTGGCCTAAGCGGAACGAATAAAAAACCGGGTGTGTTCCCTGGGTGTTTTTGTGTGAACATCGGGATAAGGGAACCTGGGGCGTTGCCCCAGGCTGGTATGGCGCCACGCCTTTGGCGTTGAAATCATGGGTGGTTTGTTTTTCTGCGGGCCAACGGCCCGACCTATACCAGCCTAGGCCAACGGCCCAGGTATTGGGACAGGCACCCAAACCGGAGCACCAAAGGTGCAGCCTATTGCGTCAACGGATCCTATGGGGTGGGTGTTTCGGAAGCACCCGATGGGATAGGTCGGGCATTCCGCCCTCGGTGGTTTTGCAACCTGACCTAATCTTCCTCCTGGCGATAATACCTGGGCCTTTCAATGGCCGTAAACGCCCAAACAAACGCCACCGCCCAACCCACAAACGACCATCCCAGCAGGATCGTCAACAGAAAAATAGGGATCGTATTGGGATGATTCCGGAAAGCGGCGATGAATCCGGGAAGCAGGTAACAAAACAATCCAAAACCGGCCAGGCAAAGAAAGCCCAATAATGCCCCACCCTCCATTCGGCCGGATTGTGCCACCAAAAAGAGATCGTTCATGGGCAGTTCGCCATTGGCAAAATCGCCTAACAAGGGACCTTTGTCAGGCTAATATCTCGTTTACGACCCGGCAAGGTTCCACGCCGGACAGGCGCATATCCAATCCCTGGAATTTGACCGCAAACCGTTCGTGGTCGATTCCCAATTGGTGCAGGATGGTGGCGTGGATGTCGTGGACGGAAACCTTGTTTACCGCCGCATGGTAGCCCAATTCATCGGTTTCCCCATAGGAGAAACCAGGCTTGATGCCCCCTCCCGCAAACCACATCGAAAACCCGGCAAGGTGGTGATCCCGGCCGTTTCCCTGAGCCATGGGGGTCCGGCCAAATTCCGAACCGAAAACGACCAAGGTGTCCTCCAATAGTCCCCGGCGACCCAGATCGGTCAACAAGGCGGAAGCTCCCCGGTCCACCTCGGCGGCACTCCCGGCAATGTGCTCCTTTACCGCTCCATGATGGTCCCAATCGCGGTGGTACAGTTGGATGAAACGAACCCCTCTTTCCGCCAGTCGCCTGGCCAAAAGGCAATTGCTTCCAAAACTTCCATCCCCACCCTTGGTTCCATAAAGGTCCAAAGCTTCCTTGGTTTCGTTGGAAAAATCCATGAGTTCGGGAACGCTTGATTGCATCCGGAAGGCCATTTCATATTGACTGATGCGCGTTTGAACCTCGGGATCCACATTGCGCAAGGCCTGAATGCGGTTAAGACCCTGGACAGCCCCCAACAAATCTCCCTGGGCCTCGGCATCGACCCCCTTGGGCCGGTTCACATAAAGCACCGGGTCGCCGGTGGACCGAAGCTCCACTCCCTGAAATCGGCTCGGGAGGTAACCCGAATGCCATTGCCTTGCCGCTATGGGCTGTTTCTGCCCATATTTTCCGGTGGATACCATCACACAAAAACCGGGCAAGTTTTCGGTCTCGCTGCCAAGGCCATACAGGAGCCAGGATCCCACTGCCGGCCGGCCGGTGATCATGGAACCCGTGTTCATGAAAGTATGGGCGGGATCGTGGTTGATCGCCTCGGTGTGCATCGAGCGAACAAGGCACATTTTGTCGGCACAATTGGCACCCAAAAGGGGCCACACCTCTGCAAACTCCAAACCTGACTTACCCCATTTTTTGAAGGGATGTTGCGGCCCAAGGCAAACCAGCTTGGCCCCCTGAAGCTGGGCAATCTGTTGCCCTTTGGTGATCGACTCGGGCATCGGTTTTCCCGACATCGATGCCAGTTTGGGCTTGTGGTCCCATGTGTCCAGGTGACTCATCCCGCCAGCCATATACAACCAAATGACCCGTTTGATTCGGGGTTTGTGATGCAAAGGGCGTAATACCCCCTCCCATTTTTCGCTTTTGTTGCCGTCCGCCCCCCTGGCAAGGAGGTGACCCATGGCCATGGACCCAAGGCTGAGCCCCGTTCGGGTGATGAAACTGCGGCGGCCAATTGTGCCCGGAAGGATCTGGGAAGCCTGGCCCGTTGGCGAAAAGGGATTCATAGGGGTTACTCCCGGGTAATGGTTTCGTGGAGGTTGAAAAGCGCCCTTGCCACCATGGTCCAGGCGGCATGTTCCGTCGCATCAAGTCCTTTGGCTTTGGGCCATTCGCCGGTGGAAACCAATTCCGCCGCCTTGGCCGGGTTGGCTCCAAACTGTTTGCGTTGTTTGTGAAGGAGCGTTTCCAGAATCTCCTTCTCCTGGAGGTTCGGGTTCCGGTTGATGACTCGCTGCATCATCCACTGAAGACGCACGCTATCGGACCCTTGTTGACGGAGAGCCTTTTCGCCCATCACCCTTGCCGCTTCGACATAGATGGGATCATTGAGTAACACCAGGGCCTGGAGGGGGGTGTTGGAACGGCCCCGGTCCGGGGTGCATTCTTCACGGCAGGGAGCGTCGAAGGCAAGCATCGAAGGATGGAGGTATTGCCTTTGCCAATGGACATATAGCCCCCTGCGGAAGAGTTCCTCTCCCTGACTCGATTGCCATTCCCGGGTGGGAAAATTGAGATGGGACCAATACCCGGGTGGTTGGTAGGGCCTGACACTTGGCCCCCCAATTTTTTCCACCAGGATGCCAGCTTCAAAAAGGAGGGTATCCCGAACCACCTCGGCATCAAGCCTGTGTCGGCCCTGGCGGGAAAGCCACCGGTTGGAGGGATCCTTTTCCCGTAGCGTTGGGGATTCCTCGGAGGATTGGCGATAGGCCTTGGTGGTAACCATTTCCCGCAACAAGGATTTGATGTTCCATTTCGAATCAATGAACCGTTGGGAAAGGTAATCGACCAATTCCGGATGGCTTGGATGGTCGCCCTGGGTTCCCAAATCGTCCAAACTGCGGGAAAGGCCGGCGCCAAACAACAGCTTCCAGAAGCGATTGACCGTCACCCTTGCGGTCAATGGGTTTTCGGGCGATACGATCCACTGGGCCAGGTCCAGCCGGGTCGGTCGTTGGCCTGGTTTCATCCCCTTGATGGGGGGCAGGATGGAAGGGGTTTGGGGTTGGACAACCTCGCCTTTCTCGTCCATCCAATTGCCCCGGGCCAGGACCCGAATGGGCCGGGGTGGGACCGTTTCGGTGATCAAAGTCGTAGCCGCCAAATTGGCCATTTGCTCGCGTTTTTGAACCAACCCGGCAAGAGTTTTTTGACTTGGGTCGTTGGCTGCCCCCAAAGTCTTGCCAAAATCCTCGATCGCTTTTTTTTGCCCGGCAGAGGTCTTGCCATCCACATTGAGGGCATCGGCTACCGCCTTGGGCCAAGGCCAAAGAAGACTCTTGGGGATTTCGGAGGAGAGCAAAACCCTAAAGTTGCCGAGGGTGTGTTTGGGGTTATCAAGGTTCTGTTTGAGGGTCACCACCAGAGTAGCCCCGGCAGGAATCGAAACCGGTTTTTCGGCAAAAAACTCGGCTGCCTGAGGGCGTTTTTCGTCTCCCAATACCCCCCAACCCCAAGTCGGTCCTTGGGCATCTTTGTCGATTGCCGCATGGACTGACCATTGCTTGTAGGGATTTTTTCCAGGCGATTGGGTCTGTTCAAAAGTGGCCCGGGCCGTCTTAAGCTCGATCGGGACAAGCTTGCCATCGGGGCCTTGCCAGGCAAGTTCCAATTCGGAAAGCACAAAATTGCCGTTGTTGGCCCGACCAGGTCCGCCGCCGGGTAGCCCACCCTTAGGCCAGGCCTCGATGCGGACGCCCTGAACGGTTTTTGGTAGCTCTTTTTCAAACCGGAGGGTGTAGGTGTTGGTAGCGGGGTTGGGGCCCTCGGCCAAAAGAAATGCTTCGGGGCCGTTCTTCAGGGTAACGGCATGCAAAGCCTCAGCCTTGGTGGCAGTGGCCAACCTCCACCGATTCAGGTCCACCTTCCAGGGATAGCTTGAGGAGCCATTTTCTGCCAGAACCCTTACCTTGGCCAGTTCCGAATCGAGTTTGGCCAGGTCCGCTTTTTGGGCCTGGGTTGGAACCCGCATATTCGATCCCCAATTGCTCCCATTGTAAAGGCCTTGCTCCTTGATATCAGCAAAAAAGGCCTCAAATTGGTAAAATTCTTTGGTAGCCAATGGATCGTATTTGTGGTCGTGGCATTCGGCACATCCAAAGGTTAGGCCCAGCCATACCCCGCTGGCATTGCGCACCCGCTCCGCGGCGTATTTGGACAAATATTCCTTGTCCTGAACGCCTCCCTCGGCACTCATCATCCCCAGCCGATTGTATCCCGAGGCGATTTTTTCCCGCTCCCCGGCACCGGGCAGGAGGTCTCCGGCGATCTGCTCACGGGTAAAGCGGTCGAAGGGAACATTGGAATTGAAAGATTGGATCACATATTCGCGAAAGGGGTGTACAAGGACTTCCTGGTCTCCATGGTAACCCACGCTATCCGCATAGCGGACCAGGTCCAACCACCACATGGCCATCCGCTCGCCAAAGCGGGGGGATGCCAATAACCGATCCACCTGCACTTCATAAGCATTGACAGAGGTATCGGCCTCAAAGGTGGCGACCTCCTCCGGGGTCGGGGGAAGCCCGGTCAGGTCAAAACTCAAACGCCTCAAGAGGGTTCGTCGATCGGCTTCGGGGGAGGGTTTCAATCCGGCTTGGGCAAGTCCCTGTTGGATCCAACCATCAATAACCGTTTTGGCCCACGGAGATTCCTGGGGATGAGGGGTTGCGGCTGCCAAGGGTTCAAACGCCCAGTGTCCTTGCCATTTGGCACCCTCCCTGATCCAACGGTCAAGAAGTTTTACCTGCTCAGGTCGAAGGGGCTTTCCTCCTTTCCTGGGGGGCATGAGCCCTGCCTCCTTTTCGGGAAGGTGGATTCGAAAGGATAAATCGCTTTGTTCGGGGTTACCTGATTTCACAATAGGACCATTGTCCCCAGCCGAGAAAAGGCCTTCTTTGGTGTCGAGCCTAAGGCCCGCCTTGCGGCGGTTTTTGTCGAAACCATGGCAACTGAAACAATGGTCTGCCAAAATGGGGCGAATGTCCCGGTTGAAGTGAATCGGACTTTGGGGTCCAACCGGGGCGGTGGGAGCCAGGGGTTCCCCAAAAACCACCAGGGCGAAAAGGCCCAAACCAGGAATGCTGGCCATCGTCGTAATGCGGTGCATGGAGCACTCCAAAGGCTTGGATCAACGGGACAACCGTCATGAAGGAAGGAGGCAAGTAGAAGCAAAAAAGGTGGGATCTCCCCCGATGGGTTTATTCTAACCCAATCCCCCGTTCCAGAAAGGTGGAATGGGGGAAATTTGCGGGAGGAAAGCTTTGGTGGGTTACTTTAAATCGCGGAGATAGATGTTTTTGAACCAGAGTTTGTCCCCATGGTATTGCAATTCAATCGGGCCCGTGGCAGGAAGGGGTTGGCCTTTTTCCCAATAATTGGCCAAGGGTGCCCCCTCCACCACACAAACGCCATTAAGGTGAACCGTTACTTTTTCATCCTTCATGACAATGCGAAAAGTGTTCCATTCTCCAACCGGTTTATCCGCTTTGACGAGGGGCACTTTCCCGACACTTTTGGGGGTTGCCCCGGGGGGAACCGGGTTGTTCCACAATCCACCCGACCCGGTCCCGGCATCCGCCTTGAGGCTGGCAGGGAGGTTTTCCGAATCCCATATTTGGATCTGGGGATTTCCCCGGAGATAAAGCCCACTATCGCCCGCTTTTTCGATTTTCCAATCCAGCAACAATTCGAAATTGCCATAGTCCTTGGCGGTTTGCAAGCTGCACCCGCTCTTCCTGCCTTTGGAGTCTATTTTGGGGACATGCTGGATGATTCCGTCTTTCACAAACCAGGTTTCTTCCAGAAGCAGGTCTCGTGTTTCCTGAAGCTTGGCCCGCTCGGTTGGAGGTTTTTTGCGTTCGTTCATGTCCAGGTGGCCTTTCCACCCGCTTAAGTCCTTGCCATTGAAAAGGGCCGTGAAACCCTCGGGCGGTTGATTGTCCCCGGCTTGGGCAAAAACGGGCAGGCAAACCAAAGCACAAAGGAGCCATTGGGAAAGACGATAACTCGCCATGAGAACATTCCTTGGGAGGGTGGAAAGGATTGGGATTGTCAATCTAAAAAAAGGCCCCAAAAGGGCCAGTCAAATGCCAGCCTTGGCCGTGGTAATTCAAGGGATTTCGGGAAGGGATTGCCCACCGGGACTGGTTTTGTGGCAAAGGGCGAAGCCAAAAATAGCTTCCATGGCAAAAGTTTCGGCAGGGGGCCGAAAGGACTCCCTCCCCTTTCAGGCATTCGCCTTGGCCCGCTCTGCGTCTGCTATGATTTCCTCCCGGCCTTGGACCTCCATGGAGTCCAGGACCGAGTGATCCAGGTGAATCTCGTGAACCGTTTGGGGGGCCCATTCCGGGCTTAAAACATCCATCACCGTGGGGTGGACCTTGGGCGTTTCGGGAGAGGCAAAATATCCATGTACCTCGGTGCTTTCCACAGCATATTCCGGGCACTGCATTAACCCCTCGTGAAGTTTCTTGAGGTTGTAGTGGGGAACAGAAGCATAGAGATGGTGGGGCAAATGGTAGTCCTGGCCCAGGGGAAAAACGGCAAAACGGATGAAATCGCTGACGATGAATGTACGGGTATTGGTCAACCAGCCCCGGTCTGCGTTGCCATGTTGGACCACCTGCCTTAGCATCATGAACAAGCTAAAGGAGGTAAAGATGGCTCCCAGCCAAAGCACCGCATAATAGACCGGGGCCAGGCGATCGACATAAAAACTGAGGTAAGCCAAGCCGGTGTAAAGGGCACCATTCAACAAGACCCGAAACCCCATCTGGTACTTGGCGGGAAACAGGGTTTGAACCCGGGTGACCATGAATTGGTCCGGCCTTAGCATACCGATCCCGATCACCAGCAGGATGCTCAGGGCAAGGGGCCCCGCCCAAAGCAACCAGGGTAGCGGATAGAGGACCGCAACGGCCAACACCCCCATCAGGGAAAAGAAATAGCCCAAACCAAGGTTGCCGGGTGCCTTGGAGGTTTTCGTGCCTTTGCGGCGATAGGGATTGTGATCGGTTCCAACTGCATTAAACCGGGCGCGGACAAACATGAACCGGAGGACATTGGGAAGCCAGAGTTGTTTGTACAAAAGCTTTTTAAACGCACCGGCTTTGGCAGGGTTACCGATAAAGTGGCCCGATGCCTGAATTTGTGCAAGGTCCGGGTCCCGCTCCGGGTCGTTGACAAATTGGTGATGGGCAATGTGTTGAAGCCGGTAGAGGTGGGTGCTGCCATACACCGGATACATGCAGAAAAATTCGCTGACCAATTCATTCAGCCAACGATTCTTGAAGAGAATGAAATGGGACGCCTCATGGGTTAGAGCCGTAAGTTGGTGCATCCCGGCTCCCATAAGGAACACGCCAAGGATCGTTACCGGAACATTCCATCCCCAATGTCCGCCCCAATAGCTGTTTGCATAATAAAATCCAATGGTTGCTGAGGCAACGAGGGCGAAATAAAGCCAAACCCGGACAAGGTAAAAGAAGTTCGTGAAATTGTCGGTTTGACGCAATCTCTGAATGAGTTGCTTGATTGCCGGGTCTTGCATGGTCATCGTCCCGCTTTGGGGACCAACCGGCGAAGCTAAGGTGGTCATCAATCCAATTCCCCATCGAAAAGGGGGACAGCAACAAGTATCTCAAACCAACCCCCAGCCTAGTTTAATCTAAGATTCCCCCCCCGGATCAGGTAGGGCAGGGGCAAACTCGACGACTCGGGAGGGGATTTTCCGAAGGAACCGTTTAGGTTGTCTCCCCAGGTGGAAATGGGCCTAAGTCCTGGCGTTAGCCGCATTTTGCACCATGGCACGAAGCATTTCCGGGGTGACCTGATTGCCGTTGGCTGAAGTCACGGTTCCCGGGGTATTATGGTGATTCTGCTGGCTTTGAGGCGTTCCTACCTGCCCATGGCCTTGGTGGAGAGCCTGATATTGTGGGGCGGGAGGATTCGCTTGGCTACTTCCTTGATTGTGGAGACCCATGTTTGCAAGCGATGCCGCCACCGAGGGGGTCGACAAATTTCCCATATTGCTTAACATTCCCGAAACCCCAGATTGTATCGTCGGCTGCTGGGTCATCGGCCGATTTTGAGGCCCTGGTGAGGAGATTGGGGTGGTTCCTGCCTGGGTTTGGGGACGGGTGGGAATCGATCGCTGGGAGGCGGCCTGGGATCGGCCCGATTGGGCATTGTCCACCCCGGATACTCCACCTGCCCGCAAGGTTGCCCGGCTATGGGCCTTGTGTCCCAAATAGGCTTCCCGGTAGGCATGAATCAGATGCGGAACCCCTTCTACGACGAGGATATTTTCCGCATTTTCCTCCTCCGCCTGGCGTGTAAAGTTAAAACTCCCTGTGATCAGGGTTTTGTTGTCCAAAATCAGGATTTTGTTGTGGGCTACTCCATGGGTGTCGTCAATTTGGGGTTCCAAGCCTGAATCGATCAGGTAGTTCAATTCGCTTGTGGAATCCTTCTCGGTAATCGAATCGAGGAGAACCTCGCAATGGACGCCCCGATTTTTTGCGGCAACCAATGCTTCGGCAATGGGCCGTGAATGAAAGGTGAATCCCTGGAGCAGGATTTCGCGCTTTGCTTTGGCCATGTGTTGCAAAAGGGCGGCTGTTACCCCACCGGCCGGGGAAAAATAGGCTTCATGCCGAACTTTCGACCCCAGGAGCTTGCTTAATCGGGAATAGACCATGGAAAGGCCAAGGCCCCCGGTCACTCCCATTCCCAATACTACATAGCCCATTGGCGTCAACATGAAACAGTCTCCCCTGGCGAATTTGGGTGTTCCATACCCAAATGAGGAGGGAAGTCTCAAGCCCAATCGAATGGGGGCCCAGAACCTTAAGGTCGGGGGAGGGGAAGGGGGGTATTGCGGCGGGGTTGAACCATTTTTTTCGCGACAAGTTCACCCATTAGGGTGCCGACCTTTTCATCGGTAAGCTCTGCGGGAGTCCAGGAGTGTAAACCCAAAACCTTGTAATTCTGATAAAGCACAGCGGTTACTGCCTTATCAGAGGGAATCCCCCAAGGTTTGACTCCCGAGGCACTGTCGAGGCCAAAGTTAAGCGATTTGAGCATCAATCCGCCTATCCAAGCCTTGAGCTTTTCCGCCGAGGCATTGCGTTCATCATCTTTTTGGTGAATGGTTCCTTCAATCTTGGCATCCACCACGATGACAAACGCCCGGAGATTGTCCCGTTTGTAACGGGTCAGGGCATTATCCAAATCCATCATCAGTTTTTTGACGGAGTCCGATCCTTCTTCCCCGGATTGCACAAAGACCAGGACACAGGGATTGTCTTCAATGGCGGTGATCGGACAGGCGTAGCTGGTTTCCCTGGCTCCCGTTAGGTTGTAAGGGAATAAGGGGCCCGGGATGCGGTTGCCCACCTTGACCCCAAGAGAAGGGGTGGGTACCTCGCCCGCAGCTTGGCATGGGGCAAGGCAAAGGAGTGCCGAAAAAATTGCAGTGGAAATCATGAAACAGGCTCCCATTTAGCCAAATCAACCCATCATTTATAGTCGTCCCACCTAATTGATGCCAAGTCAAGCCGCAACCCGCCATTTCCTTCTTTCCAATAGCCAATCCTTCGGTCCAATTGTTTTCTACGAAAAAAAAGGAGATCTCCTGGGAGATCTCCTTTTGGATACGGGCAATTCCATGACCCTGTTATTGGGTCTTTTTGTCGCCGCCCCGGGGACGGCCACCACCCATGACTTCACGAACTTTTTTGAACTCTTCCTTGTCAATGGAGCCATCGTTGTTGGCGTCCAGTTTCTTGAAGGCTTCATCGACATTGATGGCGGGACGCTTGGGGGCATCTCCCTCTTTCTTGTCCTTGTTGTCCGCTCCGGGACGGCCGGGGCGGCCTTGGCGAGGGGTTTCAAGAAATTTCTTCAGCTCTTCCTTGGAGATTTTGCCATCGCCATCAGCGTCTGCTCGCTTGAAAGCGGCTTCCTGGAAGGCGGCGGGATCAAACTTTCCCTTTTTCTGGGGGGCATCCTGCTTGGGTGCATCCTGCTTGGGGTCTTGAGCTACGGCCATTCCCAAACCGGCCAAAACAACCACCGCCCCACCGGACAACAAACGATTCAATACGCTCATTTTCAAAGCTTCCTGAACAAGGGTACTGAAAGTCACAGCCCAGCCCGGAAGGGTGGAGAACGCCGCAATTTTCAAGCTACCTTGTCGTTCTATCCATTCCATAATGAGTAATTGATGAAAAAATAGGCTTGGAAACCAATTATGACTCCTCTAACAATAGTCCCAAATCCAAAGGCTTTGGGAGCAATGAGTCCATGACATGGTTCCTTGACGACCCTGTGTTCCTCCAACACGACACCGGACCCGGCCACCCCGAACGGTCCGACCGTTTGCGGGTGATCTCCAAACTCCTCCAATCCTCAGGTTTAGCGGCAAAATGCACCGTTTTGCCCCCGGTTGCAGCAAAGGCCACCGACATTGCCAGGGTGCATCCTGGAGCTTATTTGCGCCATATTGAGGAGTTTTGTTCAAACGGCCTCGGGTATTTGGATCCGGACACTCCGGTTTGTCCAAAATCCCATGAGGTTGCCCTGTTGGCCTCCGGGGCCCTCATTGCAGCTGTCGATGCTGTCCTCCGGGAGGATGCCTCTCCCAGGGAGAGGACCGCCTTTTGCCTTGTAAGACCCCCAGGCCACCATGCAACCCCCACCAAACCGATGGGTTTTTGCCTTTATAACCACATCGCAGTGGCAGCCCGTCACGCCCAAGCCGTCCATGGGTTGAACCGTATCCTGATTGTGGATTGGGATGTCCATCACGGCAATGGGACCCAGGACATCTTTTACGAGGATCCAGGCGTCCATTTTTTAAGCATTCATCGGTATGGTGGCGGGTTTTACCCAGGCACCGGAAGCACTGGCGAAACGGGGACAGGGGAAGGTTTGGGTACCACCCAAAATGTTGCCATCAAGCAAGGCGTTACCCGCAAAGCTTACCGGGAGGCGTTTCAACAAGCCCTTGAACAGGCGGCCAGGCACAAACCCGATTTGGTCCTTTTAAGTGCCGGGTTTGATGCTTGTCGGGGCGATCCGGTCGGAGATTTGGGCCTTGAGCCTGAGGATTTTGGTGAGTTAACCAAGGACATTAGGGATTTGGCCAATTCCCATTGCGGCGGTCGCCTGGTTTCCCTCCTCGAAGGGGGCTACCACCTTGAACAACTTGCGGAGTCGGTAAAGCATCATTTGGCAGGATTGCTCAAGGAGTAACCAGCCTCGTGCCACCCGAAAAAGACGCCATGGGGGTGGATTATGGCCTCTGAAAAGCCCCATGGGACAAAAGGGACACAAAAGACCTAAACTCTCTTTCGTCCCCTTGGTCCCTTGGGTCCCATTTAACAAGTTTGCCCGTGCTATTAACCCATTCCCCAAACGCTGCTGAGTAGGAGAGTTTTCCTATGCTTTCAGGTTTAATATGCGTGCCGAGCCATTGACCTGGGCCACTGCGATTTTGTTACCGCTTGGTGAAAGGGCCAAACCACGAATGTTATCCGGTTGCTTTAAGGTTCGAAGGGGCTCTGTTTGATCCGGCTTCCAAATCCAAAGCATTCCACCGGAGCCACCGGCAACCCCCAGCACAAAACCCGCAGGATGAAACGCCACCCCCCACATGGTTCCCTGATAGGCCTCTTTGGATTTGTGCTCCTGCACGACCTTGAGAGTCATTGGGTCAATGACCTGAATCAGCGGATTTCCGACTCCGGCAAAGGCATTGCTCACATTGGTGATCCCCGCGCAGGCAAGCCGGTCCCCTTTTGGATTGGTCCCCCAACTCCGGACCCCGCCAATGTCCGCCCCAAAACCAGGATCAAACTTGTGAAGCGCCGCAACCGGTTTCCCTTCGCGGAGGAGTTTACCTGTCGCCGTATCCCAAACCCGAACATTGGCCTTTAGATCCGAGGTAATGATTTCCTTGCCATTTTCCCGAAAGGCCGCCTGATAAATATGGCAATCATGGCCAGACCAACGCCTTACGGGGACCAGGTTTGGAAGTTGCCAAAGGGCAACCTGGCCATCATTTCCCACCGATACCACCAAACCATTGGAAGGTTCCACCGCCACCGCCCGAATCCAGCCGGTATGGGCGGCAACCTGCCTAATTGGTTCGGGTTGGACACCCTCTATCGGCCAGGTAATGAGTTGACCTTCATAACCGGCGCTGATTACAAGATTTTTGCCGGGCCAAAATCCCAAACTCTTGACCCAACTACCATGTCCCGCAAGTTCCACCCTTTTGTTGCCCACAAAATCCCATCGGGAAATGACATTATCCTGACCGGATGTGTAAAGCCATTTTTCGCTCGGATCAAACCAGCAACCCAGAAGCCCGGCTCCATGTTTGCAATCGGCGATTTGTTTGGGGGCGTCCAATTCCCAACCGGGGAAAGGTGGTTTTGGTTTTTCCTCGGGCTTGGCTGGGGCTTTTTTTACATCCTCTTTTTTTTTGGCCGCTTCTTTTTTTGCTCCGTCAATGGCCTTGTCCTCTGGCATCATGAAAGGAGCTCCCGAATCGCCTCAGCCTTGGGATCGGCCATGGGAATAGGTCGTTGATCCACATAGTGATTCTTTTTGGAATCCAGTCCCAAAGCTTGCAGGTAGGTATGAAAAAGGTGGCCTCCATGAACTTCACGATCGACCACCGCCGTCCCTTGACCGTTGGTTTTGCCAACAACACCTCCGCCAACAATACCACACCCTCCCAGGGCAACCGACCAAGCCTTCGACCAATGGTCCCTGCCATAAAGGTGGTTGATGTGGGGGGTCCGGCCAAATTCGCTGATCACCATCACCAAGGTAGAGGACAGAATCCCCCTTTGATGAAGGTCATCAATAAGGGTTGCGAAGCTGCGGTCAAATTCGCCCAGTTGCTCAAGGTGAAAATCAAAGTTCTCGTGGTGGGTGTCATAATTGGTGTGGGTCACCTTGACAAAGGTTGCTCCACCCTCGAGTAACCTTCGCGACAAAAGGCAATGGCGGCCAAAATCGTGACGGCCATAAGCATCCATCAGGCGGCCAGGCTCCCCGACAATGTCAAACAAACCCTTCCTGGACATCAAGCCTTTGGCTTGATCAAATGTTTGGGTGTAGGCTTCAGTGCGGGCCGTCCGTCTTTTGGCCAGGAAGCGCTCGTCCGCCCTTTTCCTCAATTCCTGCCGGGCAAGATCCCCCTCGGGAGTGAGGCCCCCCGGACGATCAATATTGAGCGGTGCCTTGCCATCACTAATGCCCACCGGGCCAAATTTGGGTCCCAAAAATGCCGCATCCTGGGGGCTTGATCCCCCCCCTCCTCCTGGCGTTACATGGAGGTAACCAGGAAGTGGCCCTGCATCGGGCCCCAGCAATTTGGAGCAAATCGACCCCAAATGGGGATATTGTATTCCAGGCTCTTCTTTCCGGCCGGTGTGCATGATTTGCGAACCCTTGCCATGATCGTCCTCTGCCGTGTTGATTCCCCGAACCAACGCCAGCCGGTGCATTTGCGAGGCACTATGGGGCAACAATTCGCTTAGGTGGACGCCTGGAACGGATGTGGGAATGGCGCGAAAGGGGCCACCCGTCTTCGCACCCGGTTTCGGATCCCAGGTTTCAAGTTGACTCACTCCCCCTGAGAGATACACCATGAGCACTCTTTTTTGCGCCTGGGCCATGCTGGTTACCATGGATCCGAGGGTGGCCCCGGGATAAATGGCAGGGACTCCCAAGGCTGTTCCCGCCGCCAGGCCACCCATGAAAGAACGCCTTGATAACCCGTGGGCTCCTGAGCCGCAATGAGGGGACCGTAACATGGCAAAACTCTCCTTGGAATCCGGACAGGAACAAATCGTCATGAGGCAAAGCGGAACTCAGCGGAGGCGATTAAGGCCCAAATCATTTCGCGCATTGCCTCGCGGGGTTGTTTTGAGGCAAGGGCTTTTTGAATCAAAGGGCGCCAATCGTCCTGTTCTTCCCTGGTGGCGTTTCGGGTTAGCACAGACCTGTAAAGGAGGTTGCAAATCACCTCAGGATCGGTTAGGGCCATGGCCCTTTGCTCAAGGTTTCCCGAAGCGATCAGGTTGCGAATATGGCCATTATTCCCAAGAAAAAGAGCTTGATCGAGCCGGGCGTCAAATTCTTCCACGGCCCCGGGTTGGGATTTCAGCTCATGGATGAGCGGTGCCATTTGAGGCACCATCCGCAGTTGAAGCGCATCTTCGGATGCTTCGGACTCTGTTTTGGCCGTGGCAATCATGGCTTTCTTTTGGGATTCGGTCCACCCGGTGCCTTGAAGGATGGACCGGGCATAGGTTTCCGGTCCAAGGGGTCTAAGCGGCATCATCCGCCATCCGTTGCCAGAATCGCTTTTCGCTTCGATAAAGGTGTTCTGGGCCCCGGACAAAGGGCGGCTCGAGCGTTGATAGGCATTGCTTGAAACAATTCCCTTGAGAAAGGCCCGGTGATCGAACTGCACATGGATCAGCTCTTGGGTCAGGTGGTCCAGAAGGGCTGGATGGCTAGGCGGATTGGCACTATGGTGCAAATCAAGGGGATGGACCAAACCCCTTCCCATCACCAAAGCCCAAAGGCGATTGGCCAGATTGCGGGCAAAGGGATCGTAGCCACCCTGGGCCATTAACCCCGCCAGTTGTCCGCGGCGGCTATAACGGGGGATTTCGCGAATATCCTTGGCAGGGGCGGTAATGTATTCCATTCCCTTGGCCAAAACAGGATCCGATATTTCTTTTCTCCCAGGCAGCTTGGGGGGCGTTTTCTTTTGTACCTTGGCTTTGTCGAACACCGAAACAAACGAAGTCTCCCCCTCCGCTTTTTCGGCAAGCACCGCCATTTTGGATTTGGGGTCATCAAATTGTCTGGTCCGGGAAAGGAAAGCAAACAATCCGAAATATTTTTCCTGGGTATAGTCTTCTATCCGGGGATGATCATGGCATTGGGCACATTGCAGATTGGCGCCGAGGAATAGTCGGGCGACATCCTTTGCCACCAGGTTGGGTTCGAAATCCCTATCGAGGAAAAAACGGGATGCCGGGCGGTTTTCTTTTTGCACCCCGTCCGACTGGAGGATGTCCCGGATGATGAAATCAAGAGGTTCGCCACCCCTGATCTGCTCCCGTAACCAGATATTCCATTGGTTGGACTTGATTTGTTTTTCCGGTCGCCTTTCCATCCACCAAACATCAAGCACTTCGGCCATGTGCCAAACATGGGCTTGGCTACCCAGCAGGTGGTCGATCATTTTCTGGCGTTTGCCCGGATCAGAATTCAAGGCAAAAGCCGATGCTTCGTCCGCAGTGGGAATGGACCCACAAAGGTCGAGGCTCACCCGCCTGAAAAACTCAAGGTCGGAGGATACCGGGGACCTTTGGGCCAAAAAGGTAGGATCATGGGCACCAAGCAAGGAATCAATCGTATCCACATTTGTCTTTGGGGAAGAAACCTGTTCCCGAGCCATAACAAATAGGCCAAAAAAGGCCATTAACAGACAAAGGGCGAAAGTGCGTGCAAACATATTCCGGGTCCGGAAAGGTAGGAGGGAAATTCAAACAGGACCAGCAGGAAAAGCATCAAGGTAGGCCGGGGTAAGTATACATCAAAAAAGCCAAAGGGTCAATGTCAACCGGCCCCATTAGCTGAATAGACCCATTGGATAGCATCCGGGATGGATGGACCCCGGGTAGGGGAAGGCAGGCGGTAGGCAGCCATGGGGATCGCAGACAGTTTTCAGAACCATCGAAGCACTGCTTGTTGCTTTACGGCACGAGAATTAGCATGGCAATTTAGGACGGCTAAAGGGATGGTTTTACTCCTTATTGATAGGGCCTGGTAAGGGGCTTCCCCTCGGTGATCCGGTGGGGACGAAGTTACCGGTCATGGATATCGGTATTTGGGTCCCTTCCCAAACCATGGAAAAGGGAAGCGGCAAGATCCCCGGAGTTACCAGATCTGTATCGGGGAAGGCCACATGTTTGTTGGTGGAACCCCAAAACATGACCACCTTGAATGCCACCACCGGTGAGAATCACAGAATTGGCGTGAGGCCGACATTCTTTGCCAAGGGATAATCCTCGAAGTCTGGCATGGATGACCATTCATGGTCTTTCAAAACCCAGCCCTTTCACATCTGATTCGTCCCTAAAATGCCTATTTGTCCAAGTCCAATTTCAAATGTGACAAGGATTAGTTACTGACACATATGAGTGGTATCATACCAAGTACCGTTATCCTTGCAGAGGTACCATGTGGGAAAGGAATGATCTCCGCGGACGCAACGCATAGAACCCGGAGAGTATGCCACCCCTTGCCAGTAGCACATACTGCCTATTTGCGGTGGAGTTCCGGTTAGGGATCCATTCCCGCAGGGAACCCGATTTTTTTGTGAAGAACATCCACATGCCTTCTTCGCAGTTGTTTGGGAGCCAGTAATTCCCGGCTTCAAAAAAAAGATGCGCCCTGATTTACCCATTGTGAAAGGTCTCCTGTTGAGACACTGTTTTTGGTTGAGCGACAGGCGGTAATATGCGATCAAAGAGTGGTTCAGAGGTGGTCCTGAACCGAC
>SYLG01000094.1 GCA_005808665.1 Planctomycetia bacterium
AACTCAGGAAGGAAACCGAGGCATGGTACATCCACACAAATGCCAAAACCCGTAGGGTCGATTGGCAAATGTCCATTGGAGATGCCAGAATTAAACTAAAGTCCGTTTATCCTGTATTTATTGAGTGACAAAGCACTAGTTTACACCATAGCCTGTCCCACTTGAGGAAAAATAACCAATTTTGGTTTTGTTCCTTAGGTCGTTGGCTGCCTGGTCCCACCATGAAGGGCTGGCCACGGGAACCTCCGTTTTTGTTTCGACATGGCCGTCCAGAAACCCAATAACCGCAAGGTCGCTAGCATGGCGAAAATGGATGGAAGGGGATGGACTCCCCGGATAGGGAAGTTTTGGGCTGTTGAATCCGTAGGATTCCTCGACGGTTGGTGGGGAATTCCAGGCGGCAATCAAAGCACTATCCCCAAAAACGGCCGTGTTGCTGGTGGAAGGAAAATCTGCCATTCTTCGGGTAAAAAAGATCGGCGTCGACCAGTCTCCTGATTTCCAAAAGGTGGTTCCGCAGGCGGTATTGTAGCCGTAACCCCCGGTAACTCCCCCGAAAATGGAGGTCAAAAAGTTGGTTGGCAGCGAAGGGCATTTGAGCATGGCCGTGTTGTTTTCGTAAAAGTTGGTGAGCCCCCCTTCGTTGGATCGACAGTCCCGTCGGAGGTTGCTGTGGCAAACCAATATTTGGTATCGTAGGGCCAATTGGAAGGGTTTGGGACGGAGTAATTGAGCGGAAGGGTTTGGAAGCTGTTTTCGTAATTGAGAGTGGCCAAAACCAGCTGTTTGATATTGTTGGAACAACTCATCCGGTTGGCAGCCTCACGCACTTTTTGCACAGCGGGCAATAATAAACCAATGAGCACGGCAATGATGGCGATCACTACCAGTAGTTCAATAAGGGTAAAACCTTTGCGTCGAAAAGGAACCATGGAAACCAAGCCTTTGCCCCGGCAACGGGAGCATATATGGGCGCCTATTCCATAACAGGAAAAGCAATCGACGACTAAGGGAGGATGTCCCTAAAGTTTTTGCGATGGCTGGTTCCTGCCCGGTTTCGGGGCATCCAACTTTTTTAAAACACTCAGGCAGGTTTTCTGGCTTCCAGTTGAAAAAACCGGTCAGGTTTTTTCGTCCACCCCCCCTTCCCGGCATTTGCCAGTGGTTTTTGGAGTGGGTTTACCGGTTACAGCGGCGGCCCCGCGACGGATTTTAACCGTCTTCCCTCTTCGCCCCGCCTCCAACTTCCATTGGATTGGGGACCTTTGTGACAATACTAGAAATATGTGTTTCCCCGGCGGGTGACCACCCAAGAATCAAAAACCAAGGCGGGGATCCGTTTGACGGCATCCCGGCAGGGGAGATTCCATGGGCAGGCCCGAGAAAAAGGGCCATTAACCTAGCTTGCTTTTCACTTGTGCAAGGCGGCCATCCACAAACACCTGCTCCGCACGACCTTTTACCTTCCAACCCCCATACGGAGTGTTACGGCTTTTGGAGAGGAATTTGGTGGGATCGATAATCCATTCTACCGTGGGATCAATCACGGTTACATCGGCCCACCCACCTACTTTTAAAGTACCCCGATCAATGCTTAAAACCTTGGCAGGTTCGATGGTCATCTTTTGGATCATTTGACTCCACGATAGGATTCCAGGTTCAATAAGTGCTTTGATGCAAATAGGAAGAAAAGTTTCCAAACCGACAATCCCATTGGGTGCCAGGTCCAATTCACGGGCTTTTTTCTCAGGCGAGTGAGGTGCATGATCCGTTGCCAGGACATCGAGGGTTCCGTCCTTGATTCCCGCGAGGATGGCTTCCACATCGGCTTGGGTTCTAAGGGGTGGGGACATTTTGTAATTACTATCAAAAGACCTTAGACAGGCATCGGTGAGGGTGAAATGGTGGGGGCAAGCTTCCCCAGTAACGCGAATTCCATCTGCCTTGGCGCGGCGGATGAGTTCTACGCCACCGGCACTTGAGACATGAAGAATATGGACACGGGCCCCGGTCAATTTGGCCAGGACGATTTCGCGATAAATGAAGATCTCCTCGGCAGCGGCCGGGTATCCACGGAGGCCAAGTCGCATGCTTTCCACCCCCTCATTCATCACGGCGCCTTTAGTCATCTCAAGATCTTCAGAGTGGCTTAATATGGCTTTGTCAAAACTCTTGCTGTATTCCATGGCCCGGCGCATGATTTCGCTATTGACCACAGGTGTTCCATCGTCCGTAAAAGCCACTGCTCCCCCATCGACAAGCCCCCCCATTTCGGCCAGTTCCTGACCGGTTCTACCCTTGGTGATGGCCCCAATGGGGAACACATGGGCATTACCCGCCCGCCTTGCCTGGAGGATGATAAATTCGGCGGCAGCCTGACTGTCCAAGGCAGGTTCGGTGTTGGGCATGCAGGCAAGCGAGGTGACCCCGCCCGAAATAGCGGAGGCAGTCCCTGTGGCAATCGTTTCATCTTCTTCCCGACCGGGTTCACGGAGGTGAACATGCATATCAATCAACCCAGGGCAAACAATTTTTCCCCCAACATCGAATTCCTGATCGGCTATTCGTTGAGGAAAATCCCCAATGGCAGCAATCTTCTCTCCTTCCATCCAAAGGTCTGAAATCTGGTCAATGGATTGCGAAGGGTCGATTACCCGCCCACCCCGAAGTACCGTGATCGCCATGATCCAATCCACCTTTCGCAAAGGTCCATTCCTTTGGGGAATGCCCGGCTTGTCCCTTGTTTCATTCAGTCCATTATAAAGAAATGGATGGTGTCATCCCCGGCCCAGGATCACCCTTGCTGCGTTGTACCCGCAGGCGCCCGTGACCCCACCGCCGGGGTGGGTTGCTGAACCACACAGGAAAAGGCCTGGAAGTGGGGTTTTGTATCCCGAATGACCGACCAGAGGTCTCAAGGCATGAAGCCGATTGAGCCCCATGGATCCCTGAAAAATGTTGCCCCCGGTGAGCCCAAACTCTTTCTCCATGTCCAATGGTGTGACTACTTGGCGGGAAAGGACCGAGGCTTTGAATCCAGGGGCATAGTTTTCGAGCAAATCAAAACAGCGATCTGCAAAAATGTCCCGTTCGGTCTCCCAAGTTGTTCCTTTGAGTTGATACGGGGCATATTGGATAAACATGGACATTAGGTGCTTTCCCGCCGGGGCTACACTTGGATCCACGATGGAAGGCAAGGTGCATTCCAAAATGGGGACTCGGGAGGTTTGCCCATATTTTGCGTCGTCAAATGCCCTTTCTATGGCTTCCATGTCCGGACAAATATGCACCGTTCCGCGTAGGTGTATGTTGTTGGTCAGTCCTTTGGAGGCGAGAAAAACCGGGGCACGATCAAGGGCGACATTGATTTTGAGTGAGGCACTATCATAGCGAATGGAACGAATTCCTGTTTGAAAGGCATCGGGCAATATTCCGGGTTCGAGTAGTTTTTGAAAGGTCACATGGGCGTCGGCATTACTGATGATTCGTTTGGCAAAATACTCGTTTCCATCGGCACAGGCTACCCCAATAGCCTTGCCCCCTTTCACCAAAATGCGTTCAACCCGGCAGCCGGTCCTGATTTGGGTTTTGTGGGCCATAGCAATGTCCGCCAGGATGCGGGTGATTTCACCCATTCCACCTTTAACATATCCCCAAACTCCTTTTTTGCCATTGGTTTCGCCCATCACATGGTGGAACAATACATAGCCTGTGCCGGGAGCACTGGGTGCGGAAAAAGCCCCGATCACCGCATCGGTTGCCAAAGTTCCCTTAAGGGGTTCGGATTCGAACCAGGTTTCCAATATGTCTTTGGCAGGTCCTGCCAAAAGGTCGATAGCTTCGGCAAGGCCCGGTCCCATGGCCTTGAAACCAAGGGCCAATTTGGCCAATTTCCACAAATCCTTAAGCGATGGGCGTAATAGGTTGGGTGGGATTTGAACGAGCAATGGTTCGACCACCGCACCAATTTTCTCGAGCATGGCCTCATATTTGGGATAATTATCCGCATCTTTTTTACTGAACTTGGCAATCTCTGAATGGGTCATTGAAGAATCTGGCCCAAGTAATAGATGCCTACCATCGGGCAGGGGAGTATAGCTGGAAGGATTTCGTTCCAGCATCTCGAAACCATGGCGCTTCATCTGGAGATCCTCGATGATCTCCTTTCGAAACAGGCTGTTTACATAGGCGAGAGTGGAAACACGGTACCCGGGAAAGGTGTTTGTTTCCGTGACACAGGCTCCGCCAACGATGTTTCGGTTTTCCAGCATTAGGACCCGCATTCCGGCCTTGGCCAGATAGCATCCCGTTACCAAACCATTGTGGCCGGCCCCGATGATAATCGCATCGTAAATTTCTGCCATGTTGGACTTTTCCTTTGTGTGGTATTGCAATGTCTTCATGCTATTGTAGTTTTGGGGAGACATTGCAGGCGGAATCCGGAAATCCTGGTCAACATGAATGTGCTACTGGATGTGAAGAGTTGGTATTCCCTTCTGGAGGGACTGGATTCGCCCGAACGGTTGGTTGAAAAAGCCGTCGAATGGGGCTACCAAGCCATCGCCCTTTGCGATGTGAACAGCCTGATGGGGTTGCCTGCCTTTGTGGAATCGGCATCACGATTGGGAATCCGGTGCATGACCGGAGCCACGCTTGCCCATCCAAGGCTGCCCCAATGTTCCCGAGTGATTGCCTTGGCGGGATCCATGGACGGTTATTCGGAGCTTTGTTCCCTAATCACCCAAATCAAACGGCTGGAGGAATTCACCACAATCAATGAAGGTGATTTTCTTTCCCTTTTACTTGAAAACAGCAAGGATTTGCGTTTTCTTGTCGAGGAGCCAAAATGGTTGGCGGCGTTTCAAAAAATCCACGGCTCTAGAACATTTGCCCTGGTGGTCCGGGATCAAACGGAAGGAGTATCCACAAGGGCAAAGTATTTGGAGTCGATTTTGCTCGAAGAAGCCCGTTCTTTAGGGCTGAAGGGAGTGGTGTCTTCCCGAGTCATTATGGCGGACTCCAAACGGGCGGTTGCAGGTCCTGTCCTTCAGGCCATCCGGACCCATGGAATTGTGGACCTATCCTCCACCGGGAAAAGCCCGGGGGGTGTCCTTTTGACGAAAAATGCCCTTTGTACGCCCGAGGAATTACACCACCGATTCCGGGATTTGCCCCAATTGTGTCAAAACACCATCGAATTGTTCCGGGACCTGGAAAGCAATGTCCTTCCAAGTACCATCCTTTTTCCAACCCCGAGGGAAAAATGGAAAGTAAATGGTTTGGTTCGGTTACGACACCTTTGCAACCGTGGGATGGGGAAACGGGGGTATTCCGCCGATCCCGAGGCCCACAATCGATTGGCGTTGGAATTGGGGCTAATTGAAAAACTGGGTTTTGTCGGGTATTTTTTGGTGGTTCGGTCTATTGCCAAAAAAGCTCGCCGAATGGGAATGAGCATGGCCCTTAGGGGATCGGCCGGGAATTCGCTAGTTTGCTTTCTGCTTGAGATTACCGAAGTGGATCCCCTTCGATTTGAACTCCCTTTGGAACGATTTCTTCACGAAGGAAGGACAGATCTGCCGGATATTGATCTTGATTTCGACTGGAAAACCCGTGACCGCATTATTGATTGGGCCATTAGGCACTTTGGGGAGGAACGAACCTGTCGCATTTCGTCCCATCTGTTTTTTCAACCCCGTTCTGCCTTAAGAGAATCATGCCGGGCATTTGGCCTTTCCAACGATCAGATTGGCCAATTATTCCGGTCGATTTCCCAACCCGCCGAAGAGTTGATTGGGGATCCCATTGGAGCCAGGAAAAGGGGAGTTCCTTTTTCGTTTCCACTTGAGGGGGATCGATGGTGGGGCATTCTGGAAGGAGCTTCGGCCCTTTTGGGAATGCCCCATCACCTCTCGATCCATCCTGGTGGCATTGTGATGGTACCAGGGCGCATTGACCATCATGTACCAATACAAAGATCCTCAAAGGGGGTTGATGTAACCCAATATGACAAATATTCCGTCGAGTCTACCGGATTGGTCAAGATTGACCTGCTTGGAAACCGGGCCCTCGCCACAGTGGATGAGGTTGCCCACAGAATGGCGACTCTTGGTCGTAAACCCCCAAAAATGATGGATACGGACCCCGGTGTACTCAAACTATTGCAAGCCGGGGAATCGCTGGGAGTGGGTCAACTGGAATCTCCGGGCATGAAACATTTGTTGGTTCAACTTGCTCCCAAGGGGATTGACGATGTAATCCTTGCTTTGGCACTTATTCGCCCTGGAGCTGCTGGCATTGGCATGAAGGCCAAATTCTGCGCCCGAAGGCGTGGATTGGAAGGACCTGCCGCACAGCATCCCCTGGTGGCCAAGCTGCTAAAAAGCACCGAAGGAATGATGATTTTTGAAGATGATGGATTGAGGTTGCTTCAGGGACTTTGTGGATTTACCGCTCCCGAAGCCGACCACTTTCGCAAAAAAGTGGCAAAAAACCACGACCCACTGGTTGGATCCCAACTACGAAAAGAATTTGTAACCCGTGGAAAAAAATCAGGTGTTTCTTCAAAGGAACTTGAGGAAATTTGGCCCCAGTTGGAAAAATTCAATCAATATTCATTTTGCAAAAGCCATGCCGTCAGCTATGGCCTGATTGCCTGGCGGTCCGCTTGGTGCAAGGCCCATGAACCAGTCCTTTTTTGGACCGCTGTCCTTAATAACAATGCGGGGATGTATCCAAGGCGGGTGTATATTGGGGAAATCGTCCGATCGGGGATTCCAATACTGGGGCCATGTGTGAACAGGTCACTCGAAACATTCGAATCCGAAGGGCAGGGGATCCGGACAGGGTTGGGGGCGATAGCGGGACTTGCAATGGATAGGATTAAAGAGATCCTGATAGAGAGAAATGCCAATGGTCTTTTTGGCAGTCCCGATGCCTTCCAAAAGAGAACGGGTATGCCACCGGATACCATGGATCGCCTAAGGAAAGCAGGGGCATTGGATGGATTTGGGTCATCCCGATCCACGATTGCCCTTCAAGGGGAGTTGAAGCGTCTCGCCCATTGGCAAACCAGGGGGACGGAAATTTTTGAACATCTTCCCGATTTGGAATGGGTCATGGGACCCTTGGATTCTGTGGAAAAATCCCGTCAGGAATATCCCCTTTTGGGTATGACTATATCCCAACCATTGCACCGGTTAATGGAAACAGTCATTCAAAAAGGACTTCAAAAGGCAGGGATCGATCCAATTCAGCGTTGTTTAAGTAGTCAAATCCGACAACACCTTGGGGTTTATGTCACCGTTGCGGGAATGGTTGCTGCAGCAAGGGGTACCACGACCAAAACGGGGAAACCCATGCAGTTTCTTACCCTTGAAGATTGCCAAGGCATTGTGGATATTACCCTGTTTCCAGGCGATTGTGATTTGCTCCATCACATTACCGAAGGTCCTTATTTTGCAGTAGGAATAGTAGAAGAGGATATGGGGGTTTTCACGGTTCGCGCAAAAAGGGTTGTGGCCCTTCATGGCAAAGGCAATGTAATCACCATTCAGGAGGATTCCCGCATGACTGGGTTGGTTGAGGAAGACCTGTGAATCAGATTATTCGTTCCGGATTGCTTTGGACCGGAGAGGAATTTGTTCCAAAGGCTGCTTTGGTAATATCCAAGGGCAAAGTACTGGCAACAACCCTCTCCTTGTCCGAAGGGGAAACGGATTTGGGACAAGATAGTGTGATTTTGCCTGGTTTGGTCAATGCCCATGTTCATCTTGATCTCAGTTTTGCGCGCATTCCAGCGACAAACAATTTTATATTATGGATCGAAAAAATCCTTGAACATCGGTTGGAGTTGTCTCCCAAAGTGACCAGGGAAGCCATCCGATTCGGCATTAAGGAAAGCATACATTCCGGTGTCACCAGTTTGGGGGACATTTCCCCCAATGGGGCGAGTTGGGAGGTTTTGGAAGAATTTGGACTTAAAGGAACGGTCTATTGGGAATGTTTGGGGCTTACTCCGGAAAGGGTGGAAAGTACCCTTTGTCAATGGGAGGAATGGCTCATCCACCATGAACCAACCAAATCTGTCCAACCCGGAATCAGCCCTCATGCTCCCTTCACAACCTCCCGAAAGATCTTCGAGTATGCCGCCCATAGTGGCCTGCCCGTCTCCACCCATTTGGGGGAAACCATGGAAGAAATGCGGTTCCTGTCCCAGAGGGACGGCCCGATAGAAAAAATGTTACAAGGAAAGGGAATTGACCCGGCTCTCTGTCCATTTCAAAGCGTGGAAGAGGTGGTTCAAGTCTTGTCCAAGGTCCAGCGGTTAGGGCTCATTCATACCAATTATGGGGAAATTGACCCGCCCCAAGGATTAGGACAATTTCGGGTTCATTGTCCAGGGACCCATTCTTTTTTTTCCAGAGAACAACACCCTTTTGATCATCCCCAATTTGATCCTGAAGGTTGGGTCCTAGCAACAGATGGCAGGTCTTCCAATGCGGACCTGAATCTTTGGTCTCAAGTAAAAAAGGTGGCAAAGGAAAGGCCCAATATTTCCCCTGACGCATTGCTACGCATGGTTACCATAAACCCGGCCATGATGATGGGAATGGGGAATCGGATTGGAAAATTGGTGCCGGAAATGGCGGCGGATTTTGTGATTGGCAGGTTCCCCCAATCCCCAGGAAACGAACAAATCATTGCAAAAAAGATTTTTGATGGGATAGATGAATTTGAGTCAGTATGGGTCGATGGGGAAGCGAAAAAATCCGCCT
The DNA here is from genome assembly GCA_005808665.1 of Planctomycetia bacterium. Classification (GTDB taxonomy): domain Bacteria; phylum Planctomycetota; class Planctomycetia; order Gemmatales; family Gemmataceae; genus SYLG01. Next base: position 8,778 of record SYLG01000094.1, read on the forward strand.
CATAATGTTTTCAGATACTCCAATAGGGCTTTTCGTTCTTCGTCGGTGAGTGAATCGCCATAATCATGTCCCTGGTTGCTTCTGCCCACTTCATTTGTGTCGTATATTTTCCTGGCCTCATGGGCATTGGTTGGAAACTCCTTGGGATCAACCCGGCGAATGATCCAACCGATTTTATCCTTGTCATAGTCGGATTCGGTCGTGAGATAACTACGGGTGAACCTCGCAGGCCTGGTTTTCGATTCGAGGAGGTGCCCCAGAGTGGGAACCGAACCGTTATGCAAATAGGGGGCGGTCGCCCAAATGCCATCAAGTGGGGGAGCTTGATAGCCCGCATTAACCCGCCCCTGATAGCCGTCGGCTAGCCAGCCTTCATGGCCCTTGGCGAACCAACTCCTTGAATATTTTTGGGCGAATTCCATGGGATAGGCGTTTAGTCTGCCGGGGTCGGTGGCAACATCTTCCAGCGGCACAATTTTGTTCGGGTAAGTCGGATTTTCCCCGTAAGTCCCATGGCACTTGGAACAGTGATTTTGAAAAATGCCCAACCCCCGAACAGCCAGGGAGTGGTTTACCATAAAAGGATATTTTGGAGCTTCAATGGAGTAAAGATATTGCAGGATGTCTTTGAATGTGGATTCCTCCTTTTCGAAAAAAACCTTTTGATTTAATGGGTGTAAGGAAAATTGCATGAGTCCGCGTGAAGACCGGGCATCCCCTTCGCCGGTGGCGTACAAGGTAGCTTTTTTTTTCATCAACCACCAGGCAGGGACATCCCCGCAAAGTGTATCGACCAGTTTTGGGTAGGTTCTGGTTAATTGAAAATCCAGCTCGGGGGTACGCAGGCCAAAAAGGTAGACGGAGGTAGCCACAGCCTCATTGGTTCCCCTGGTTCGGCTAAAATGATAGGGCGTGGCAATCCTGCGCAATCCCGCTCCGGGTAATTCCTCAAAAAGTGCCTGAAGGTCCAGACTGGAATTTCCCAAACCCACCATGGACTTACCCAAAATCGAACCCCCGTGGCAAACCATGCAATCAAGGGCAAGTCCCTGGATATCAAGGGCCAAGGTGCCCTTGCGAAGCCCCATGGGTAGGCCACCATTGGGGTAGGGTGCCTCATGAAGCCCAAACCGTTCTCGGGCGGCACTCATGGGGTCCGCCGGGGCCTTTTTGGTCCAGATCTTCCAAACGGTTTTCAAGGAATCCTTGGTAAAACTTGCTGGGGTGAAAGTCCTTGTGGTAAGTGCCACCTGGCCCCGTTTGGCCGCCTCGGGGTTGCCAATTTGGAATTTTCCATAGGCCGGATCGGGTGCGTCTGCGAAAATGAGGCCACCCACAAACCACAGAATTCCCATTAACCAATATCGGAAAGTTGCCATTGGCGAAAACCTTTGATTGCATGGCTATCATAGACGGTAACCGGTGCATCCGCCATCCAGGGCGGTGGACTTTGTGCTTACAAATGGGACCCTTTATGCCTTTTTCCTCCGCAGTTTCCCAAAAAGAAGCCGCAGCCGATGCCCTTGCTGAAATCGTTACCCAACTCGATCCCGCTGTCTCCCAATCTCCTGACCTTGTGGTTTATTTTTTCACCCCAGACCATGCCCGTCATGCGGAAAGTCTGGTTCAGGGGATCAAGGAAGTGCTTGAACCTGCCCACATAATTGGGTGTGTGGCGGAAGGGGTTGTTGGGACCGGGCAGGAAATCGAGAAGGCACCCGCAATTAGTGTTTTCGCAGGGAAATGGGCCCCGGATCGGAAAATTCATTTGGAAACATTTGAACTAAGCGTGGCGAATACAAGTGAGGGCAAAAGTCTACTTGGGTGGCCTGACGGTTTGGTGGATGGAACTACCCAAGGGGGTGGAATGATCCTTTTGGGCGATCCCCTCACTTGCCCGGTGGACTATTTCCTGAAGCAGGTCAATGAAGATTTTCCGGACCTTACCGTTGTGGGGGGCATGGCATCCGGAAACCGGAGTTCAGGGGCGTTTCGCCTGGTTTCTGATCGGGGAGGTGTTCGCTCGGGGGCAGTAGGGGTCCTTTTAAGTGGAGATGTTGGAATGCGAACTGTGGTTTCCCAGGGGTGTAGGCCCGTTGGCCAGCCCATGATTGTTACCAGGTCGGAAGCGAACATCATCTTTGAACTTGGCGGAAAAAAACCGATTCAACAGCTCCAGGAAATGTGGCGACAACTCCCAACCAGTGAACAACGCCTTTTTGAAAAGGGGTTGCATCTGGGCATTGTGGTTAACGAATATGCGGGGGAATTTCGCCAAGGTGATTTCCTGATTCGAAACTGCGGATTTGTCAAAGAGACCGGAGCATTGGTGGTAGGGGACCAGATACGAACCGGCCAGACGGTTCAGTTTCAGATCCGGGATGCGCAAAGTGCGGACATTGAACTTCGGGTCCTCCTTGAGGAGGACAAAAACAAACACAAGAAAATTCCCGGTGGAGCTTTAATGTTCACCTGCAACGGCAGGGGAAGCCGGTTTTTTTCGGAGCAGTCTCACGATGCCAAATGTGTTGAATCCCTTATGGGAAGGGTTCCCATGGCCGGTTTTTTTGCCCAAGGAGAGTTTGGCCCGGTTGGTGGACACAACAATATCCATGGATTTACGGCCAGCATGGCCTTTTTTGATGCGTAAGGACAAAACACATGGGAATGGAAATGTCGATTTCGGTACCCAATCCGGATTGGCCTCATATTTGTGCAGCCCTTGCCCAATTTTCCCCAAAGGGTTCATTGAGAATGGCGGATGGCCAGTTGACCTTCCCCGGAGAAGAACCCTCACCGGATTGGCAGGAACTAAGGGTAGCCTTACCCTCAGGAATGGTGACCTTAAAGCGCACGAAAGATGGACTGGATTTGATCACATGGGGTAATATTTCGGAAGAGTTGTTAAGCGAAAGAAACCAATTGGGGAGTCACCTTGGCAAGGGTTCCAAACCGGGGGCGGGGTAGCAAAAAGGCAAAGTTCCAAAGTGATTCTGGGTGGCAATAAAACCCCTATTGATATAAAAACGGGCGAGAAAGTAATATAATAATCCGGAGAATACGAGAGTAAAACGGGGCTTTAAATTGCCCAGATTGCTTAAAATGCCAAAAAATACTGGTCGGTACCTCTCCTTGTCCCCGTTTAGGCAAGTTGTTTTGGATTTGATGTATTTCACGGCAAAGGTGCCCGTTGCCACGGTAGAGCGAAAAATGCACTTGGGCGCCCTAAAAACCGCCAGGCAACTGCATCCCGCCAAACCCAGCTGGTCGAGCATATTTGCCAAAGCCTATGGAATTGTGGCCAGGGATAATCCTGTTTTGAGGCGAAGTCTGGTTTCCTTCCCTTGGGCCAGATTTTACGAACACCCTCATAGCGTTGCATCAATCAATGTGGAACGCGAGGTCGATGGCGAACAAATTGTCCTTTACAGTTATGTCCGGGCCCCAGAAAACCGGACTCTTGAGGCAATTGATGAAATCATTCGCCATCACAAGGAGGACCCTATTGAAAAGGTTCGCTCCTATACCCGAATGCGAACCTTGAGCAGGCTCCCTTGGTTCATCCGAAGATTTATTTGGTGGTATGGACTAAATGTTGAGGGTAATCGCCGAGGTCATAATTTTGGCACCTTTGCCATTTCCTCGGTATCCTCTCTTGGTGCCGGGCTGGTGAATCTATTTCCTTTATTGTCCAGCCAAATCCACTATGGAATGCTAGACAAAGAGGGCAATTTGGATGTTCGGTTGACTTTTGATCACCGGGTTTTGGATGGGGCCAATGCAGCCAGGGCTTTGGCCGAGCTGGAAAACGCTTTGAATACTGCGGTGTTGGGTGAACTGAAACCCTTCAGAAGGTTGGCAATCTAAGTCTCACACCATTTTTACCTTCCGGTAAGCTACCCGGTTGTGGGGGTTACCCAACCTTGGTATAACCGGACCATTTGTTTCCATTTTTTTTGCTTTCCTTAAAGTTTCCCCAACTTCCTGCCGCATGGTGTTGCAAAGTGTATTTGAATGGCAAGCCGTAATTTGGATAGGGCCTGCAAATCCAACCTGAATAATTAGCAACAATAAAAAAATGATAACACTGTGGTCGTTGGTTGTTTCGATTGGTGCCATTGGTGTTGGATTTGGTCAACACCCAACCCCTTTTTTTGGCAAACTCCAATTTGAACGGATCAGCCGCGGTTTGCATGGAACCGTTCAGGATTTCACCAAAAACCATGGCAAGGACCGTCGTATTTTTTCCCCTGCCCTTGGTGAAAAACGGGATATGTATGTCTATCTTCCTCCGGGATATGACCCATCCAAATCGTATCCCCTGGCCATTTTTCTCCATGGAGCAGCTCAGGATGAAGAGTTTTTTTTTCAATCCCAGGTGGATCGATTTGATCAGGCCATTGCCGAGGGCAAATTGAATCCGGTGGTCATTGTAGCCCCCGATGGAAGCATGAATGGCCAGGCAAGAGTGTACCATCCAGCTACTTTTTGGGCAAATTCCAAAGCGGGCCGCTTCGAAGACTATGTCATCAACGATGTGTATGATTTCGCTATGAAGAATTATTCCATCCGCCCCGAAAGGGAATATCACGCTTTCATGGGGCCATCCATGGGGGGGTCAGCATCCTTTGCTCTTGGGATCAAGCATCGTGACCGTTTCAAGGTGGCGATCGCTTTTATGCCCCTTTTGAACCTCCGCTATGTCGATAGCCACGGTCGTTACCAGGGAAAATTTGAGCCTGGAACCTGGTCCTATCGGTCAAATATCAAATACCTGGAACCATTGGGAAGGCTCAAGTTGGTTGTGCTTAGGTTTGGAACACTTTATCGACCCCTTTTTGGCCCGGGAAACCAAGCCCTGGACGGGCTTAGCTCCATCAATCCCATTGAATTGATGGAGGCGACCAATCTCAAACCAGGTGAAATGGACCTTTATATTTCCTATGGGGGCAAAGATGAATTTCATATTCCTAACCAGGTCGAAAGCTTTCTCGAGGTTGCCCACAATCGCGGACTCAGGATTAGTGTGGATTACGACCCCCGCGGAAGGCACAGCCTGCAAAGTGGTATCCGGGCCATGCCCAAAGCCATTCAATGGGTCCAGGAGCGATTCGAAGCCCTGGAAAACGACAAGTCCAAATAAAAGCAGGATGGCCAGGATTAAAAAATGCCTTGCCTATTTCCAGCCAAAAAACAGCTTGCCGTTTTGGATTACCGAAACAATTATTCCGGGCCCTTCCAGGTAAATCCCAAAACGGCCGCCCCGGAACCGGACGCTGTTTCCACTTGTTGCTTCCAAAGGATACTCTGATGTTTTGCGGGACTTTCACGGATTGTGGGTAGGGGAATCGTTGTTTTCTCTTTGGAAACAAAACCAAACCATGGAGATGGGTGTTTGCGATTGCCAATCAGGGCTCTTTTCAAAAGGTCCTCCAGTTTGTGGGGAGAAGTAGGGCTTTCCTTTTCCACCGGACAAAGAAGAAAAAACATCCGCCCAGGGGCGGTATCCCGGTGATCGTCAGAATCGGGTTGATGGGCGATCCGAACCGCATAAACCCCTGGGGGTACCTCTAGATTGCGATAGTCAAAAACCGTTCGGTGAACATCAAAGAGACCTACCAAGGTCCCCATTTCAAAATCATCCGGGACAAAGCCATTTTGGAATTGTTCTTTCGTGGCAATGGAAGGAACGATTTTGGAAGGATGAAAATGAACCGGGGTATCATTTCCCACCAAAATCTCGATGGCGGTCGATGATATTTTGCTCATCATCCAAACTGGCGTGACCTTGGGCAGGCTTCTTTCCACAGCCCTGACCTCCTGTTTTTGACCACAAATCAGGAGGATTCCAAGGTAGTATCCAAAAAGGGAAATCAGGATTTGGCCCTCCGGGCCCAGCGAAGCCTTGCGGACCTTGCCCTTGGATTTCTCAGTTTTTCCTGGAAAGTGGGTCGCCAGAGACGGTCACTTATCCCATCGAAAATGCCAGAAGCCAACCCTTCCCGAAAGGCCTTTTTCACCAGCCTATCTTCCCCGGAATGAAAACTAAGAATAACGGCTACCCCTTGGGGTTTCAAAATCCATGGAAGGATTCGTAATAAGTGTTCGAGGTTAGCCAGTTCCCGATTTACAAGAATCCGCAAAGTTTGAAACACCCGGATTGCAGGATGCGATTTCCATTTGTTTTTTTCTTTGCTTAGTTTCCAATCCCGATTGGACGATTCGAGCAAGGTGGCAAGCTGACCGGTGGTTACGATTGGCTCCTTTTCCCTTGCGGCAATGAGGACCCGGGCAACACCCCACGGATCCGGTTCATTGCCGATCCGGGAGAGGGCTTCGACGAGATCCTTTTCAAGGACTGTGGACAAAAAATCCGCAGCCGATTTACCTTTGGTTGGGTCCATACGCATATCAAGAGGGCCATCACGACGGTAGGAAAATCCACGGTCCGGATCGTCCACCTGAAAGCTTGACATGCCAAGGTCGGCCAAAAGGCCATCACAACCATCCACCCCAGATTCGGCAAAGGCGGATTCAAGGCCTGCAAAATTGCCTTGAAAAATGCGGAAAGGGTTACCTGTTGCCTTGAGTTTTTCCGTAGCCAGAAGGATTGCGTTGGCATCAAAATCCATGCCAATAAGGAGCCCTTCCGGTCCCGCTTTGGTTAAAAGGGCACTGGAATGGCCCCCAAGCCCTACCGTGGCATCGACATAAACCCCGCCTTCGGTCGGATCCATTATTTCCAAAACTTCACGCAACATTACCGGGACATGGCCACCAGCCGGGGTACTCCTTGGGCGTCTGCCTGGGGCATAACGGGGGCGCCTCACCCGCTTGGGTGAAGTTTCGGGGGGAGTTTCTGGCAAAGGATCTGGCTCAACTGTCATAACCTACATCTTAAAACAATTCTGGGTGATTCATGGGCAATTATCGTTTGCAAACCGATTTCCCTAAAGGACAGGTAACCTGATTCGATTGGTAAGGGATTCCTGAGTGCTTGTCGCCTGGCCAGGGTTGAGGGAAATGGCGGGGACCGCCCCTGAAAGGGAAGGTGTTGTATCATAATAGGAAGCAAAGTTGGGTCCATTTCCAAACAACCCAGTTGGGAAGGGCCTGGAACAAAGTGTTTTACCCAAGGTGGGCGGATTTCCCAAACCAGTGACTTCAAGGCGTATGTATATGGCGGAAAAGGCTCGTGCAGAAAGGCTTTGGGGCCAGTGGTTTTGGATAGTCCTTGTCTTTTTGGTGGTTATGGGTTCATCCGGTTTAGGGTGGTACCTTTACCATCGTGATCTTACCCAACCAATTGTAATACTTTCCGAAGAAGAATTACCGGATATTGAAAACCTCCCCACCAATCCAGGATATTTGGGGATAGAAGAATGTGCATCCTGCCATGAAAAGCGGGTGCGGGAATTTCGACTGACGAACCACGCCAATGCCATTCGGATTCCCGATCCCAAGCTCATGCCGCCTGGGTTTTCCCCCGGTTCCAACCGCCTATCATGCCAGGCCGGTTTGGATTTTGAAATGAAACGGGAGGGAAACGATTTCTTTTCGATGGCCTTACTTTCCGGACGGGCCGGCAAACCGCCGCAATTGGAAACAAATAAAATTGATTTTGTGTACGGATGGGGCCGCCTTGATGAGGTCAACTTTAGCTGGGACCAGGATCGGCTCCTTGAACTTCCTATGGCTTGGCTTTTTCCCCAGGAAACCTGGGGAATATCCTCTGCGTTTCGCGTTGGCGATTCGCAACGCTTTTCCCGGGAGGCGACCGCCAATTGTCTTGAATGCCACACAACCTGGTTTGCTTATTATCCGGGTTCAGGGAATCGGTACAAACCGGAGAGCTTTCTTTTGGGGGTGACCTGCGAAAGGTGCCACGGGCCAGGTAAGGACCATGTAGCCCACCACAAGGCCCATCGGGATACCCTTGAGGGTGCCAAAATTGTTGCACCGGCGGATTTGTCCCGAGACCGACAACTGGATATCTGTGCCCAATGCCACAGTAATGCCATAAGGCAAATGGGCCCACCCTTTACTTACCGACCTGGTCAACCCCTGGATCAGACCTTTCGGCCGATTCAGACCAAATTTACCGAGGACGACCATGTTGCCAACCAGTTAAAAGGACTAAAACAAAGCAAATGTTTTCAAAAGGATGAATCCCTTACTTGTACCACCTGCCACAATCCGCACAAATCCCATGAGCCTGGACAACCGGATAGTGGGGCCAAATCCTGTGCAAAATGCCACAAACCCGCTGATTGCCGTGAACAGCCCAAAATTCCCGAGGGGGTACGAGCCGATTGTGTAGGTTGCCACCTTCCCCCAAGGGTTTGGATGAATGTCAACTTTCACACCAATAACGATCGGTACTTGCCTCCCATCAGGCGGTTTGACCATCGCATTGCTGTTCATCCCGAATCGACAAAGGCGGTCCTTTTTGAATATTTTCAATCGAAAAAGGATCCTAAATCCATTGAGACAGCAGCCGATTTAAAGACCAATCTTGTAGATTATTGGACTCGTGAAACCCAGTCCCGTTGGAAAAACCACCGCATTTTGGCCGCCATTGGCTCCATTCGTGAGGTCCTTCGCATTTCCCCTGCCGATATCCAGGCAAAAAAGACATTAGCGTCACTCATTGCGAGCGAAGACTCGTTCAATGAAAAATTCTCGGAAGCGAATCAAAAATTGGGGCAGAACAATAGCCAACAGGCGGTGGCCCTTTTCGGGGAACTCCTCCGGGAAAGGCCGGAATTTGCCATGTTGGAAGGAAAGTTGGGTTTAGGGTTGGCGATGGCGGGAAAAAACCAGGAGGCCTTTAGCCACCTTGAAAAGGTTGGAGTCCTGGACCCCGATGAACCCTATGGGCATGCCATGATGGGATGGCTTGATTTCCTTGGGGGGCGTTTCGAGGAGTCTGTAAGGCACTTGAAGAAGGCGGATGAGATTTATCCCTACATGGCCAAAACGAATTTTCATCTGGGATTGGCCCTATTTTCAAATGGCCAATTTGCCCAATCCGTAAAGGCATTGGAGACCTCGCTTGAGGTGGACCCACTTCAGGCGGATGCCAGGCAGGCACTAAGCAAAGCTCTTGCAGCTTTGGGAAAGTACAAACCCTCCCTCCTTCAGGCTCGGCTTGCGGTGAAATTGGGCGGGCCAAACAAACCGGATTTCCTGTTAAACCTTGCCGATGCGTATGCCAAAGTGGGTGATCAAAATAGATTTCAGGAAACTTGCCGAAAGGGTCTGGAAATCGCCAGAAGCATGAACAACATTGAGCTTGCCGTGGAATTTCGCAAGCGTTTGGGGGAGATCCGTTAACCGACGCCAAAAAAGGTGCATTATTTGGCAATTGCCGTACTATCCAATCCATTAGTGGAAAAGTGAGGTCCGTTACTTTCCGATGCAAAATCGGGTAAACACCCGGTCAAGCAGATCGTCTGTGTAAAGCACGCCGGTCATTTCTCCAAGGGCATCCAGGGCGACCCGAAGCTCCAAAACCAAAACTTCAATAGGGTCGTCTTCAACGGCTTGGCGATGGGCTCGTCGAATTGCCCCCTCGGCCTGTTCCAATTGGGCCTGACATCTTGCAAGAGGGGGGATATTCGCCTCGGCGTTTACCTTCAACATTTCGCTAACCTTGGACTTCAGGAGGCCGATTCCTTCGCCTGTGTGGCTTGAAACCCTAGCTTCGCTGGTGAAGCCATCCTGGTTCAGGTCCGCCAAAGTTTGGACCACCAGGACGGGAATTTCACCCGGCATTGGTTTTAGTAATTTTGCCGAGGCAATCCCATTCCAGGGCAAACAGGCAACGATCAAATCGGCCTTGGGAAGGAGGCTCCAGGTCGCATTTTGGGAAACAATATCCAATTCTCCCATTGGGGAGTCGGATAATCCCGCCGTGTCCATCCAGGTTACCTTGGTACCACAAGGCAGGCTGCCAATGCCCTCCAGCCAATCACGAGTCGTTCCAGGAATGTCTGAAACAATGGCCTGGGATGGGCTGCTAATTAACAGGTTAAACAGGGTGCTTTTCCCGGCATTGGGAGGTCCTGCCAAGGCCACTCTTGGAAGGGGGGCTTGGGTATCCTTTTCCCGCATACGGCGGCGCAGGTTGATTATCTGAGCCAGGAAAGAACCCAAACTTAGAATTAATCTTTTCGATTCGACAAACGAAATGTCTTCTTCGGCAAAATCCAAACCAGCTTCAAGGTCTGCCAATAAATCCAGAAGCTCCCTGCGCAATTCTTCGGCAGGATGGCGAATGCCTCCCGCAAGCTGCTCCATGGCAAGTGCCAATTCGGCGGGTTGCTTTGCTTTGGAGATTGCCACCACGGCTTCGGCCTGGGAAAGGTCGATGGAACCCGACAAAAACGCCCTAAGACTAAATTCCCCCGGTTGGGCGGGTCTGGCCCCTCCGGCAACAAGACTTTGGATGACCAAGTCCAAAAGGGGCAAGGATCCCACGCAATGTAATTCAGCCGCCTCCTGACGGGTATATCCGGTTCCGTGTGGCCAAAAATGGATCGAACAGGGCACCCATCCAAACAATCCGGGAACGGAAAGGGTTCCTTCCACCCAATGGCGTTTGGCGACATTGGGCCAGCCTTGTGGGGCAATTTGGGGACGAAAAAGGGTGGAAATCAGGCAATGACAGCCTGTTCCACCAAGGCGAATGACGGCCCTTTCCGAGGGTTCCGCCGGGGTCGCCAAGGCAACAATGATATCTTCCAGGGCATGGCTTGTCCGGGAGGAAAGCATTTGAATGCCTCAAGGGCGAAGGATCAAAAGGAAAGCTATTTTGAAGCGCGTTTTTTGATGTCTTCAAACCAATTCCTGAAAGCATGAACCTTGGCGGCAAAGCCTGTTGGTGCCGCCTGGTCCTTTACAACGCGGGTTTTGCGCCGGGAGAAATCCTCCTTGGTGGCAGTTTTTGGTAAAACCACCTCCACATTTCCCGCTGTTTGTACCGACAAGGGTAATTGCTTGGGCAGCAATTTGCGTTCGGCAAGGGACCAGAGACTTGAAGCAATGAAATAAAGGCACATTCCCGAGGCAACCCGGTAAAACATCAAACCCATTACCAGCGTCATGATCATGGTCATCCGTTGCTGCATCTGTTGTTCTTCGTTGGTGGGAGGAGGCATAAACCATTTTTGCTGAAGGACCATGAAACCCATGGCAAAAAGAGGTAATAGGTTAAAGGAAGGCCCAAAATACAATAATGATCCATAGTCTGCCGGACGGCTAATCATGGGGATATTATCGCCCCAGGAAAACATTGCATCGGGGGCGGCAAGGTTGTCTACCCATGTTGGCCAAAAGGGTTCAAGCCTGAAGCGGATACTTTCCTGCAAGGCAAAGTACAATCCCATGAAAATGGGCATTTGAAGCAGGATTACCCAGCAACTTCCCACCGGGTTAATGTTGTATTTTCGGTAGAGTTCCATTTGGGCCTTTGCCATACCCGGTTTGTCTTCCTTATGTTTTTCCTGAAGGACTTTGAGTTCGGGAGCCAACATTTGCATTTTAAGGCTCATTAGGGCCTGTTTGCGGCTCATGGGAAACATGATTCCCCGAACCATGACGGTAAGGAGGATAATGCAAAGGCCATGACTCGGGACGATGAAACTCATCAAGGCGAGCACTTTGTGGAGGAAATTGGTCAGGAAAATGACCACCCAGGAGAATCCGAAAAACCAGCGCCCAAATGCCGAAGGGTAGTCGACAATGGTTGCCAGTTTAAGGGTTTCCGAATAGCGGTTGATCAGGGCCGGATCGACCTTTTGTTCTCCACGGGCGTATTGAATCTGGGAAGGCTTGGCGGGACCGTGGTAGAGGATATAGCGGTGATTTGCCGTTTGGCCGGGTTTGAGTTCCATCGGGGCACTGCTTACCCGGATGGTAACATCATCCAAAAACAGGGATTGTGCCTTTAAAGGATCCAAAAAGTCTACAGCCACAAACCGGAAACTGCCCGCCTCAGGATTGCTTTCCCAAATGTAACGGAATGCCACCTGGGACATGGGAACAAGTTCGGCCGCCGCCTTTCTTGCGCCATCGGTGGGGGCTATCCAATAGGTTTGCTTTCTGCCTTCGGGACTCTGAATAATCAATTGACCGTTACGCCGCTCAAGCAAAAGCCCTTTGCAAAGAGCCACTTCCACCGTTGGTCTGGCCCTCCGAATGACAAAGGGATCGTCTTTTTGACGATCATCAATGGCAATTGCCGAGGTGAAATATTGCAACGCCACCGCTGCATAACGGATGAACCTGTCCGCAGAATCAACCTCATATCCACCCAGGGAGGTGCTAAGGGCCCGGCCATCCTGGTAATCCCGGTCAAAAGTTCCTTTGCGGTCTTCGTGGCCGATCATGCTATTTTTGAAGATTGTGGTATACCAACCGCCTTCGATGGGAAGTCCCCTCCCACCTGTGAGTTGATAACGGAAGGGAATCGATTTGCCTTCCCCCGGCAGATTTTCCCTGGAAACCCGGATTTCCAAACCTATATGATATTCCCCTTCGTAGAGTGAAAATATCTTGTCAATTCGGATGTCTCTAAGCGTGGTCCGAAATGTCACCCAACTCCCCCGGGCACCATCTTCCCTGGTAACCTCCTGGATTGGCTTGCCTTCCGGGCCAAACACAACATCCCAGGATACCTTGCCGAGCGTGTCCAACGGGTATTCGCCCTGGCCATCCCCGGGATAGTGATAAAGCAAAAACGATCCGGCCTTGGTGGTTTCATCCAGCGGGATAAGGTCAAGAGTCGCAGGTTCCCCATCGGCTTCTTTTACCAGTGATCCGTTAATGTCTGCTTTTCGAAATTTGTTCAGGACCAAGGAACGAACACAAGCCCCTTGCGGGTCCAGGAGGGCCTGGATATGAAATGCCGAATCTTTTTTGCCGGAACCAATGGTCACCCAGGTTTCGCGCTTCCACGGAGTGAAAGATTTTTGAAGGGAAACTCCGGAAGGTTGGGGGGTGGGTTTTTCGGCGGAACCCTTTGCGACATTTGGTCTGGAAGGGTCATTTTCCAGGTCTGTTTTTTTTCCATCGCCATCAAGCCCGGCTTCCATCGCCACCGGATTATCTCCGCCTTTCTCCGGTTTTTTGGGGGGGAAAAAGAAATTGCCAAGTTCCATCCACAAAAGGAACATGCCAAAGATCAGAAAAATCGTCCACCAATTATTTTGACGCATGGGATCCGAATTCAAGGGTTTCGAGGAAAGGAGTATTTTGCCTTTTGGAACAAGGAAAAACGGAATGGATCATCTGCCCTGCCGCAAACGATCCCCAAGGAAGTTGTTGAGTTCCGGGATTGCGTGAATCTTTTTCACGGTCTTGTCAAGATCATATTCCACCCGGTGGAAATGGATACGGCCGGAATCGTCCAAAATCACATAGCAGGCTCGGGGGTCCAAATCACGGGGTTGGCCCACGGAACCAACATTACACATGATTTTTTGGTCCCCGGGAAAAAAGATGTTGTCAAACTGGTCAGGAGAGCGGAACTGGTACTGATTGGATTCCAACTGGGTGAAAATACCCGGGACATGGGTGTGTCCCTGAAAACAGGCTTTGGGGACCTTCTGAAAGATGATCTCCATTTTTCTCTGGTTGTAAATATCGTCCGGAAAGACATACTCATTGGTTGGATTGCGAGCCGAACCATGAACAAAGAGGTAAGGATCCTCCCTGTGCAATTTGGGACGGATCGAAAGGAAATCCAATCGATCCTGGCGACGAGTGGTGGATTCGTGCGAATGCTCAAGCTGATCGCGAGTCCAAAAGATGGCCTGTTCCGCAGCTGGATTAAACCCTTCGGGGTCGAAAATCGCAGCGTTATCGTGATTTCCCATGAGGACCATGTCAAAATCGGTTACAAGGTCCACACATTCCCTGGGATTGGGCCCATAGCCGACGACATCCCCTAAACAATATCGCTGGGTCACACCTGACTTGGTTTTTATATCCGCAAGAACCGCAATGAGGGCCTCGAGATTACCATGGATATCGCTAATTATTGCCTTCACAAACCGTTTCCCGATACAATCCAGGATTTTTACAAGAACAAACCCAGCAATTGGTATTTATTCAGGATACCGTCCTCGGGGCCTTTTTTCAAAAACAGTTCCACATTTCTTAACGGTTTTGGGAACTTGTCCCTGATTGAAAGTGGGGCCCTTGGCCTTGCCAAAATCGGACATCCTGATCCGGGTGATGTCTGGACCAAATCCATTGGGCGACTTCCACCATTGTATCCACGGAACTTGTTAGTTCTTTCCTTGGGACCCCTAGGAATTCCGGTTTGGTGTTTGTCCAGGTTCCTTGAGCGGATTCCACAACAAACGCTCGGTTTTGCCCGACCGTCAAAACACTTTGGGCATCTCCCGGGACCCCTACCATGGGGCGTTCACCCGGTTGCGAAAACAGGACTACCCCACCTGGGCTGAAAGTCTTCAACCAAACCCCAGGATGGATTTCAGGTTTTTGACGGTTAACGGGTAATTGGGGTGCTCCCGCAGGGTTTATGGAGTCCGGGACCCGCCCCTCAAGCCGTAACTCGAATCGTCCAGCTGTGGGTGCCTCAAAAAAGATATGCGACTCAAAAACAGCACTGTTTAATGTGTGATCAATCAAAAGGGGAGGGCCAGAGGCTTGCCCCACAATGGCCCGATCGGCCAAGCGCAGGTTTCCTTTAGTGGGCTCTACCCGAACCAATTTGGGTTTGAGATCCGCAATGGGTAGGCGGCTTGATTTGCGATCCGTTTTGGTAAAATAGGGATCTCGTGGTTCACGCCATTGGACGGTTACCCGAACAAGGGTGCCAACCGGGAGTTCTGGCTGGACTTGGCCAACACCCTGGGGTTGGAAATAAAGAGACATGTTCTCAGCAGGAAAGGGATCTTTACCATCGTTCAGCGGGGACCACTCCATCACCCCGTTGCCATCGTGGTCGCGTAATGTCCCGTTCCAGGATTGGCCAGGGCGATCTCCGGCAGACTGTAGCCAAAGTGCCCCTCGAAAAGGCCGATCATCCATCCACCGACTAAGGGAACTAGCTCCGCTTCGGGGTAACCCTTCATTCCAAACCAGCGGGCAGAGGACCAATCGAACCTTGGCAAGTTCGGTAAGAATTGCCTGATGGGCCAAAAGGCGCTCCAACCGCAAGTGATGTGCCTTTTCCAGACTTTCGGTCTCTTTTAATCTTTTTTGATAGTCCATCCTTAATTGAACGGATTTCAAATCTTCGGCAAAATCATCCCCATTTTCGTCTTTCCAGCGTTTTTCCACGCCAGCCCGGAGGTCCTGGAGGTCTTGGCGATCATTGCGAATTTCGGCCATCCTTTGAGCCAATACCTCATCCACCAAGGCATCGTCACCACTTATTGCCCGAGCGATCCGATGGACCATTGCAGGTACCGAGGAGTCTACCCTAACCAAAATCAGTTTCGAATCGGGATGGCTGTTCATCAGGTTTTGGGCAAGGATAGTCCCGTGACCTTTTTCATTGGCCGGCCCCAAAAAAGGATCCGGGAGGATTTGCCCGTTGCGCTCTGCGGTCAGGTCAATATACCGAATCCCATTTGTGACTCCTGAGGCTCCCTTGGTCAATCCTGGCCAACCCCGGAAATCATCATCGAGGATGGCAATGGTTTCCCTGGATGACTTTCCTTTTCCTATATCCACGGATTCCGAGCGAACGAGCTCCTTGCGAACGGGTTGGTAGCCTTTTATCAAACTTACACTTCCCGAAGTTGCATAGGGCCCTGGACGAATAGCATTTACCTCGGCAAGGTTGGCCATTTTTCGAACCTCTGTGACTGGCCCCATTATTGTTACAGCGGGCCCTAACAATGCTTCAAAGGCAACCTTGGGCGCGATTTCTGCCAGGTGCTTTATGGCGGAAGCTTGATCAGGAAAGGGTTCATCGAAAAGGACCTCCACCCGAATCACCTTGTTAGCTTCTGTGATAACTGTCCGGAGTTCAGGCGCAACCTTCTCCATCCCGGCGGGCAACATTTCAGGGCCTGGAATGGCGGCAACACCCTGAGCTTGGGGATCTGCCCAAAGGACCAAAACCGGTTGGTAGAGGGGTCGTGTATTTTCCTTCGAAAGAGGTTTGCCTAAAGTCAATCCAATTTTCATCAGGCTTGCGGTGGGGATCATCCCCAACAGTCGGGTACCAAGGTAAGTGTCATAAACCCCTGCTTCCTTGAAACCCAATTTTTCCAGATCTGCGTGGGTCGCTCCAGAAGTTTCCAAAAGAATGCGTTGGCTTCCCCGTCCCAACATCATTTCCACCCGGACAAGGGCATCGGGTGTTTTGCCAAGGTCAAATCCTTCGGGAGTTGCCAAAACCGATCGTATCGCGGTAAGGCTAGCTACCCGGTGGACCGACTTGGAGGGAAGGATTCCAGTTAACAGGATGTGATGGGCGTTTTCTGGCTCGCTGGGATCAGGATCTTCTTCGTAGTCCCTTTCGAATCCGGCGGATTTGAGCTGGGCCATCATCTCCCGATAGGCAAATATCCGGGTGAATCGTTCGGCATCAATACTATAGTGAAGCACCACCCGGACCTTGGTGGGCATCAAGGAAACCAACGGCCATTGAGGCAAAAGGGAGGAGGAAAAGTTGGTACCCGGCCGACTTGGCGATTGTGCCCAAAGCCAGGGACCCGAAAGGGTGACCACTCCCACCAAGGGGAGAATCCAAGCCAAGGCAAGCGGGAGCCAATTCATCTTTGGGCCGTGTTTCCGATCCATGGGACCCTCATAGTTACTGGCAATAGGCCAAGGTTTCGACGAAATTCTCCCCGGAATTCATCATGACAACTATGGCACACATGCCGAAGATTGCACGCCAAAGGTGAAATCCTGTGGAGTTCCCTGATTTAAGCAATCCATACTACTGGAAAAGCCTTCCCACCTTGGAGGGGAAAACCCCGGGTAAAGTAAAGGAAAATCATATTGCGGACACAAATGTCCTTTTGTTGGCCCAAAACGATAATAATGCTAACTGACGATAAAAAAGTAGTCCTAAAGCCAAAGAAATAGCAGATTGGCCATACTTTGGTTGGAATTGGAAAGGGGCTCCCGATGGCCCGTTTTGCCAAGCCGGGAGGTTGGGACCCAACTCCCGATTTACGATTTTGCCGACAAGGACCCTAAAGATCAACACGATGGGACGCTTCGGCATTTGATTTTTGCCAAAGGAATTGGATACACCCGATGTGTTTCATGGTGATGGCACAGGCCATAGGGGACCTACCAGTGGAGGTCAAGGAGAAGCTGATTTCAAAGAGTACAGAGATTCAAAAAAAGGAGGAGATGACCATAAATATTTCCACCTAACCCCCAATCTCCGGGCCGACTTTTGCGAAATACTCTCTCAAACCAGCCTTTTATGGAAAGCAAGGATCGCAAAATAGTAATGAACATTTCTATTCGAATGACAGGGATACGGGGCAAGGATACCTTTTTTTTGGCACCCGACTATTCTGGTTTCTTGGGCCCTATCCATAAAATCACCAATCGATAAAAAAATCATTGGGCAGGATGCTCCCTTGAGCCAAACATTTTTCGGAGAAACCCATGGATGGCCCATCGGATAGTCCCATTTATCCGGCCTTGATCCTTTTTGATTTTGATGGAACACTGGCCGATAGTTATCCCGCCATCACCTCATCGGTAAATCATACCCGCCTAGCCTTTGGCATGGCGCCTTTGGAAACAGATGTAGTCAAGCGCTTTGTTGGCCGGGGTCCCGAGTACCTGCTGGGGAATACGGTTCCCGGCGTGAATTACGAAGCAGCTTTTGCCCTTTACAAAGCCCATCACCCTACGGTTCTTGCTTCGGGGACAGTCCTTTTACCAGGCGTCCGGGAAGTGCTTGCCCAGCTGAAAAACAAGGGGGTTTTGCTTGGTATTTGCAGCAACAAACCTCGCCTTTTTACCCAATTGTTGGTTGGATACCTTCAACTCACCGACTTTTTTTCCTGGATCCTTGGGCCGGAAGATGTGGTCCATCGAAAACCCGCCCCTGATATGTTGATTGAAGGGTTAAAAAGGTCAGGCCTTGCCCCCGGACAGGTGCTTTATGTGGGAGATATGTCCGTGGATGTCCAAACCGCCCGATCTGCGGGAATCCCCATTTGGGCGGTGGTAACGGGTTCCGAGACGGAAGCAGAAATCAAGGCGGCCGGTCCTGACCGGCTCTTTGATTCGATGGCAAACCTTTATCAAACGCTTTGCTCCGAAGGTTTTGGGTCTACCATTTCCTGAAGGGATGAGAACTCCATTATGGCCCGATTGATTGTTGTTCGTGGTATCGACGAAGGGAGTACCCATGAACTTGTTGGGGATTCGATGGTTTTGGGGAGGGATGGTTCCACTCCACTGCGTCTTCATGACACCGAAATTTCCCGTAAGCATGCGGTTTTTGAGTGCCAGGGAAATCATTGGAGGTTGCGTGATTTGGGTAGTGTCAACGGCACTCAAGTAAATGGACGCACCATCCAGGAGGTTCAGCTTCGCCCAGGTGATCAGATTCAAATGGGAAAAAGTGTCCTTGTTTACAGCGAACCCGGCCAAACCGTAGTCCAAAGTGACTTGGCGGAACGCATTCGGTTGGTAAGCCAAAAGGGGAAATCGGAGGAAATCGGAACCATTATCGGACGCTTGGAAGATTCGTTATATCCCTTGAATCCCGGCCAATGGACAGTTGGCGATTCAAAAAACCCCTCAGAAGGTGGGGAGGCACCCTGGCTTCGAACTGCCCTAACTCACCTTTCTGTCCTTTATGAAACAAGCCGTGCGATTGGACAATTTTCAGACCTTGAGGATCTCCTGGACCGGATACTCAATTTGGTATTTACCACTTTGGGTGCCGACCGGGCTTGTATCCTGTTGGATCCCCAAACGGACCAATTGAGACCGGGGGAGCCACCCGATCCTACCAGACTTGTCCCTCGAGCGGTGAAAAATTTTGCCAATCAAGCTTCCTCGGAGGGCAAAAATGAGGCTCTTTTGGTGAGTCGGACCCTGCTTGACCATGTATTAACCAGACGGGAGGGGTTACTGGTTAACGATACCACCATGGATAGTCGATTCCAGCAGGCTCAAAGCATAGTAGCAAACCGTGTTCGCGAGATTTTGTGTGTTCCCATGTTGGGCCGCCATGAACTGGTTGGCGTCCTTTATGCGGATCGCCTGGCACCTGAAGGGGCAGGCCTTCCCAATCCCGTTCCCGGCTTCAACATGGACCATCTTCGGGTGGCCGGGGCCATCGCTCATCAAGCGGCTTTGGCCGTTGAGGAATCCAAGCATTATGAGGCCATGATTCAATCCGAAAGGTTAGCGGCTGTGGGCCAAACCATGGCCGGTGTTTCCCATCATATCAAAAACATCCTCCAAGGGCTTAAAAGTGGTGGTGAAATCCTTTCCATGGGCATTGGTTCCAGGGATTGGGAATTGGTTACCCAAGGTTGGAAAATTGTCGAACGCAACCAAACCAGGATTTACGATCTGGTTATGGATATGCTTGGGTATTCCAAAGAGCGCGAACCCGTTCGTCTCCCTTGTGATCTGGAAAAAATTGCCAGGGAGATTGTGGAATTGGAATCGTCTTTGGCAAAAGAGCGCGGAATCCAACTGACTTTGCTTTCCTGCTTGGGGATGCCGATGGTCGAGGCCGATGCCGAGGAAATCCACCGTGCACTCCTTAACCTGGTAACCAACGCCTTGGACGCTTCCCAGGAAGCGGAACACCCCCAAGTGGAGGTTGAATTGGGGGTTGAGTCTGGGGGAATGGCGATCCTTTTTGTCAGGGATAACGGAATGGGGATTTCTCCAGGGGATACCGAAGCCATTTTTCGCCCCTTTTTCAGCACAAAGGGATCGCGAGGCACTGGTTTGGGCCTTCCCCTCAGCCGAAAAATCCTGCGGGAACACGGGGGTGATTTGACTGTGATTAGCGAGCTGGGCCGCCAAACCGAATTTCGCATCCGGTTACCGATTCGTTCGGCTTCCATGGAAACCGGGACACCCATGAACCCAACCATGGCCCCTTCCACAAAAGTCATGTCCACCCCGTTCAAACCCTAATTCCGGGCGGGCCTGTATGTCGTGAACCCCCGTTTTTACCACCATAATCCAAATTTATCCTCCGAACATTCCATTTTGGACTGTTTTCAACCGCGGTCACTAACCTGAAACATCCGTTTTTTGAACCAATACTTTCCGGGTGGCCTTTAATTGTTAAAGCCAACCTGACCGGAACAATTTGCTTTTTCAGAAATTCTTTCCACCGTTTTGCCCGAAAGACCCGGCGGATGCGGTTTTTTTATTGGATCTTTGGAATTCCTTGGGAGAATGGAAACCACACTCCCAAAAGGGGAGGCTGAGTTTTTCACCCAAGAGTCGTCATCGTGGCGGGCTACTTTCAAAAAGCGAATGCCATTTGCCTGGTGTTAATGACCGGGATGGGTGGCACCCTAACCGCCTTTGAGGATGCCGGCTCCAAGGAGCCTATTCGCCTACCTGTTTTGCCTGGGTTGATCATGCTATCCTGTGACCAAAACATGGAACGGACCCTGTTGATCCGCCGTGCGTTTCAAGAGGACAAGGAGCTTGGCCCCCACAACCTTTGCATCCGGTATAAGGACGGTTTGGTTACTTTGTGGGGCCCAGTCGAACGGCGGGCCCTGATTGATATTGCTCGAAAAAAGGCTTCCCTTCAAAAAGGTGTCGTGGAGGTTCGCTCAGAATTGTACCTTGGGCGAAGCGGGAATAGATCCGTTGGCCCACCCTCCTCCGGTTTGCCTTTTGAGCAACCTGTCCGGGTCCAGGCGGCCTCACCTAATCCTGAAACAGGGGCTCTTCCCTCCCAGTCCTTACGGGAAGACCATACCAAAAAAGTTGGATTGGAATCGGGAAGGGGAGCTCCTTTTTTACCACCTCTCCTAATCGCCTCCGGTGGGCCCCCGGCGGGAGTCCAGATTCTGGAAAAAGATGAGGTTCCACCCAAAGCCCCTGTATTTGTACCGCTAAGTTTTGGGGGAATTGGGCCAATGGAAAATCCTCGCAAGCCTATTTCCGGACCCAAGATTCCTGCCCTTGACATATCGGAAGAGCTGGCCCGCCTTCGTGGCAGTCAGGCCAGATTCGGAAGTATCCAATGGATTCGACGGGGGAATCATTTGTTCATTGTTGTCCCTGGGGCAGATTTGGCAGCAGGATCGGAGTTTAGCAATTTGGCTCGGCAAATCCCTGGAGTCGATTCGGTTTCCGTTCTCATGAACACCAGATAATCCCCAAGGCAATGAAAGTGGCCCATTTTCCCCAAATGGTTGGCCAGTGCCGGTTTTGATAGAATTTCCCTGAAGCTTGAGGTTGCTTTGAATTAGGGGATTATTGGGATGACTCCACTTCGTGGTATCGTGCTGGCCGGTGGGAAGGGAACGAGGCTTGGAGAACTGACCAGGGTCACTAATAAACATTTACTTCCCGTTGGCCCCTATCCCATGGTCTATTTTCCCCTGAAAAAATTGGCGGGGGTTGGCCTTGGTGACATTCTCCTTGTTTCGGGTACAGAACATATGGGGGATTTCGTTGAACTCCTGGGTTCTGGCAAGGACCACGGCTGTCAAATCACCTACAAAGTTCAGGACGAAGCAGGAGG
The DNA here is from genome assembly GCA_005808665.1 of Planctomycetia bacterium. Classification (GTDB taxonomy): domain Bacteria; phylum Planctomycetota; class Planctomycetia; order Gemmatales; family Gemmataceae; genus SYLG01. Next base: position 30,481 of record SYLG01000094.1, read on the forward strand.
CATTGCCCAGGCCCTTGGTTTGGCAAGACTTTTTTCCCATGGAGCCAGATCGCTGGTGATCCTCGGGGATAACATTTTCGAGGATTCCCTTCACGACCTTGTTGCGGAAGCTGAAAAACAGCCAAACGATGCCTTCGTCCTCCTCAAGGAGGTTCCCGATCCACAGCGTTATGGGGTAGCTGAAATCCAGGAGGGCCGCATTGTCGGTATTGAGGAAAAACCAAAAGTCCCCAAAAGCAAAATGGCTGTGGCGGGGATTTACCTTTATCCTGCGGATGTCTATGAGGTGATACGAACCTTGAAACCGTCCCATCGGGGCGAGTTGGAAATCACCGATGTCAACAAATTTTACCTTAGCCAGGGGCGGCTTCGTAGTCGTCCTTTAAAAGGCTATTGGACGGATGCGGGAACCCCTGAGTCATTGGGCCATGCCAACGATTTGGTCAGGAATTCCATGCCCCGCTTTGTTTAGGGCAAATGGACCGGGACTAGGTGGTTTCATGGGATGGGATGCTTGGATTTTTGCATTTTTGGTCCTTCTCGGTCATAGTCAGTTGGTGGTTTTCCTTCACAACAGAATGTATAGTCTTGCAGTTGACCACAAAACAACCGACCGAATTCAACTGGTTCATTTTTTGTGGCTTTGCATTGGGCCCATAACCCTATATTTCCTTTGGTCAGGTCAGGTCCCAAGTCCACAAACCACCGATCCCGAATGGTTTCGGTCGCTTCTTTGGGGATTGGCGGCGGTTGGCTTGATCGGCCCTCCCATGGACATTTACCTTCGTTCCATCCGAAGGAAAATGGCACCGGCTTCCACTCGAAGCCCATTGCAAGCCACAATAGTAGGACATCCAGGAAATTATGTCAGCTCCGGGATTTGGGGACAAATCGCCCAAATACCAGGAAACCGGTCCCTCTATCCCATTCTTGAGTGTTCCGAGGTTCCAATTGCAGGATTGCCTTTGGCACTGGATGGGTTAACGGTTCTTCATTTGAGCGACCTACATATCAAAAAAACTCCCAACCGTCTCTTTTTTGAGACCGTGGCGGAAGAACTGGCCAAATTGGAACCTGATCTGATTTGTTTGACTGGAGACCTGGTGGAAAAGGGTGGAAGCGCTCATGCCGATGTGTTTCGGTCTTTTCTCAAACGCTTAAGGTATCTTGAGGCGGGTTTGGCCATTTTGGGCAACCATGATTTTTGGCACTCAACCAAACCAACGCTAAACATTCTTGAGGATTTGGGGTACCTGCACCTTGGCAACAAAAAGAGTACAATTCGAATTCGTAATACCAATGTATCCCTTTGGGGTTTGGAATATCCATGGAATTCGGAATTACCCGAGGGTTGGAAACAACCCTTTGAAGAATGGACCCTTTGTCTTTCCCACACACCGGACCATTTTTCGCGGTTTGCCCGCCTGGGCAAAGGACTGATGTTGGCCGGCCATGTTCATGGTGGTCAGATCCGGGTACCTTTTTTCGGCCCCGTGATCATGCCTAGTGCTTATGGACGGACCTTTGACCAAGGTTGGTTTCGGCGAAAAAATGCTTATCTTCATGTCAGCCAAGGCCTGGGCGGAGGTCACCCCATTCGTTTTGGTTGTTCCCCCGGGGCTAGTCTCATTACCCTGAAGGCATCCAGCGAAACCTAAACCATCATTCTCCCTCCTGCGAAAAGTCAATTGCCCGTGGCTATTGAATTGCCATTGAACCTGCTCTTTTCTGGCAAGGATCCGGATTCATTCTAAGCTAGTCGGAAGAGCTTTTGTATCGGACCATTTGCATTGTTCGAAGGGCGTGTTGTTGGGCATGACTGAACCACAAGAAATCCATCCCTCTGGTGCCACGGAAGTCCTGGACCAGCCTAAAGTCGTGAGCTATAAACCCTGGAATGTGATTCTTCTCAATGATGACCACCACTCGATGCCCTTTGTTGTAACAGTGGTTCAAAAGGTCATCCGGTGCGATTTAAACCATGCCACCAGAATCATGGCCGAGGCACACCTCCATGGAAGGGCCATCCTGTTCACAGGTTGTTTGGAACAGGCGGAACTCAAACAGGAACAGGTATTTTCAATTCCTGAGGGCTCCATTGGGCCTTTAGGTTGCGTATTGGAGCAGGCGGTTTAGGGATGTTTTGGACAAATAGTGGAAAGGCGGGTTTTATGGCGATTTCTCCCCTCGAAATAGGCGTTTGTTCTTGGTCCCTTCAGGTAACCAGCATTCCCGAGCTTAAAGGATTTATGGATTTACTTGGAATGAAAGCGGTGCAAATTGCCTGTGGTGATCCCCATCATGCATCCTGGGAAGAGGGAGACGAAATGCCCAAGGTCGCTTTGGCAGCCGGTTTGGTCATGACCGGAACCATGCTTGGATTTCCCGGGGAGGATTACACCACCCCGGCGACCATTCAAAAAACCGGAGGCTTTGGCGATCCCGCTACCCGGCCAGAACGCCTTGCCAGGCTCGAATGGGCCTTGGCCCGTACCCGAGCCCTTGGCCTCAAGGATATGATGCTCCACGCTGGTTTCCTGCCTGACCCAAAGGATCCCTCCCGCAGGGCATTCCTTGACACCCTGGGCGAGGCGGCATCACTGGCCAAGGCCAAGGGGATTACCCTTGCCTTCGAAACTGGTCAGGAAACCGCAGATTTATTGCTTGAAACCATGAAAGATTTGGCCTGCGACAATTTGCGTATCAACTTTGACCCGGCCAATATGCTTCTCTACGATAAAGGCGATCCCATTAGGGCTGTAGAAATTTTGGGGCCCTACATCCAGTCCGTTCATGTCAAGGATGCCTTTCGTCCCCAGGCAGTGGGTGAATGGGGCACCGAGGTTCCCCTGGGCCAAGGAGAAGTCGGAATGGAAAAGTTTCTTCGTGGATTAAAAATGGCGGGTTACACCGGAGCCCTTTGTATCGAACGCGAGGTTGGTAATCAGGCGGCGAGATTCGCCGATATTTCAAACGGTGCCAAACATCTGCAAAATGTGTTAGCGGGGTTGGCGTAACCTTGGCAGATAATCCACCCAAACCGATCATCGAAATTAGCCAGCTCCATCGTACCTACCTTGTTCAGGACAAGTCGCCTGGTTTTTGGGCGGGGATTAAGTCCCTTTGGAATAGAAAATACAAAACGGTGGAAGCGGTAAAAGGCGTTTCCTTTTCCATTCAAGCGGGTGAAATGGTTGGGTTTTTGGGCCCCAATGGGGCCGGTAAAACCACCACACTCAAGATGCTCTCGGGACTGATTTATCCCACCTCAGGGTCGGCGACGGTGATGGGCTATGTTCCCTGGCAACGGGACGATGCTTTTCGCCGGTCATTTTCCCTGGTTATGGGCCAAAAAAACCAGCTTTGGTGGGACCTTCCTGCGGCGGACAGTTTTGAACTTCACCGCGAAGTGTATTCTTTGGAAAAGGATCGTTTTGAAAAAACTTTGGGTCAGTTGATCGAACTATTCGGCGTGGAAAAGCTGGCCCGACAGCCTGTTCGGGAACTTTCCCTTGGCGAACGAATGAAAATGGAGTTGATTGCCTCCCTTTTGCATGAACCCCGTGTCCTTCTTCTGGATGAACCAACGATTGGGCTTGATGTCGTTGCCCAAATTGCCATTCAAAGGTGCCTAAGGGAGTATAACCAGAGCCGGGGGGCAACCATCATGCTTACCAGCCATTACATGAAGGATGTGGAAGCCCTTTGTGAAAGGGTTTTGGTGATTGCCCGAGGTTCATTGATTCATGATGGGAAACTTTCCGGATTGGTGGAGCGATTTGGTCAGGAAAAACTCCTCAGATTGCATTTCGAGGGAACGGCTCCCCCGGATTGGGTGACCCAACTTGGCCCGGCGGATATTCAGGGGCCCATAGTTCAAATGCGACTAGGTCGTTCCGAGGTTGCTTCCGTGGTGGGCCGGATTCTATCGCATGGGGGCCTTATCGACTTGGGCGTCCAGGATCCCCCGTTGGAAGAGGTGATTGCCAAACTGTATGCGGAAGATTCCGAGGATGCCAAGGCGGGTCTCAATGAATAGCCTTGGTAAATTATCATTGGTACCCGGCCACCCCAAGGCTCCCGGTTTTTTAGGTTCCATCGGAAAATACATGAACATCCTGAGGGTATCCCTGGTCGAAAGGCTGGCCTATCGCGGGGATTTTCTCCTTGGGACAGTTCTGCGATTCCTTCCGATGATTAGTGCCATTTTTCTTTGGAAAGCCGTCTATCAGGGCGCGGAAACAGAGGTTCTTTCGAACTATACCTACTCCCAGGTGATTGCTTACCTTCTGCTGGTTCATATCAGCCGGATGTTTTCAAGTATGCCCGGCCTTGCCGCCGGGGTGGCAAGAGATATTCGAGACGGGAACCTCAAACGCTATCTCATCCAGCCTTTGGATTTTATGGCGTACCTCCTTGCCTACCGAGGGGCTCACAAGATTGCCTATATCGCCACCTCTGCACTCCCCTATTTGGGTTTGTTCACCCTTTGCAGTGGATATTTTGAAACGACTCCATCGCTGGCAACCTTGGGCCTTTGGTTGATCACGCTTTTTTTGAGCTTCCTTTTGGGTTATTTTTTCGAATTGACGCTGGGAATGCTTGGGTTCTGGATGCTCGAAGTGTCCTCCTTTTTATATCTGGTAAATACGCTAAACTTTTTTGTCTCCGGGCATTTCTTTCCCATTGACCTTATGGAGCCAGAGGGTTTGGCAACCATTCTTAAAATGCTACCCTTTCAGTTTTTGGCTTATTTTCCCGCTGCGGTTTTCCTTGATAAAATTCCAATCCAACAAATCATTCCCCTGGTGGGCGTCCAGATTCTATGGGTTGTTTTCTTTGCCCTGGCCGCACGGATCCTTTGGCGATTGGGCCTGAAGCGTTATAGTGCTTTTGGAGGCTGAGCCTGTGAAATCCTTTGGCCGTTACTTTCGGTTACTGGCATGTTTTGGCAGGTTCAGCATGGCCAGTGAGTTGGCCTTTCGTTGGAATTTCCTGATGAAGATTGCCTTGGAACTTTTATGGTTGGTGATCCTGCTCACTTTCTACAAAACCCTTTTTGCCAAAACCAGCATTATTTCGGGTTGGACCGAAGGCGAATATCTCTTTTTTGTGGGATGCTACTATACCCTGGAAGGTGTGATTGAAAGTTTGTTCCTGGAAAATGCCACGGAATTTGCCGAACTCATTCGGAAAGGGGATTTGGATTTCTATTTATTAAAACCGGTGGATGAACAATTTTTGGTGAGTTTCCGAAAGTTTGATTGGTCCACAGCCCCCAAAATTTTGATTGGGGGGGGACTCATGGGCATTGCCCTTTTTCAATTGGATTGGGTTTTCGACCCACTGAAGGTGGTTGGTTTTGTCTTCCTGTTTAGCGGTGGGGTTGCTCTTTCCTACGGTTTTTTACTCGCCCTGGCTTCCACCTCGGTTTGGTTGGTTCGCAATCAGTCCCTTTTGGAATTGTGGTGGCTATTCACTACCTTGATGCGGTATCCCAGGGAAATCTATCAAAGCGGTTGGGCTTGGAGCCTTTGGGTTTTTTTCTCCCTGGTGGTCCCGGCAATGTTGGTTGTTAGCATTCCCTCTGAAATCATGGTAAGGTCCCTGGACCCTTTTTGGTCGTTTTGGGTGATTGCTTCTTCGCTCCTTGTCCTCTGGGCAAGTCGCAGGTTTTTTCAACTGGCCATCAGGAGCTATCGAAGCGCCAGTAGCTAATGCTCGGGTTCCATTTCCTGAGCCAGGTGCCCTAATTTCCAAACCATGGGGATTTTCAGGTCGTAGGATACCAAAAGTCCATGGTTTTTATCCTAATGGCATTTTCCCAAGGAAGTTATCCATGAAAAATCCGTTGTTTTTCCGTTCCTTATTTCCTATTGGGGTATTGATTGTCGGTTTTTGGCTATTTCCAGCCGAAAAGCTCGCTGCCGGGGAAACCGCCCTTGATCGGTATGTCAAAAAGCCCGATGCCACCTATTCCTGGAAATTGGTGCGAGAGGTCAAAGGTGATGGCTTTACCCAATATGTCCTTGACCTGAAATCCCAAACATGGCGGACCAAAGCCGAGGTGAACAAACCTGTTTGGCAACATTGGGTGATTATCACAAAACCGGATGGAGTAAAATCCGATAGGGCCTTTCTGTTCATTGGGGGGGGCGGTAACGGTGGGAATCCTCCAGCCAAGGGAGACCAAAACACGATTGCCGTCGCCAAGGTTGCCAAAACGGTGGCCGTCGAATTGAAAATGATTCCCAACCAAACCCTTATTTTTCATGGTGATGGCAAGGAACGCAAGGAAGATGACCTGATTGGCTATACTTGGGACCAATATTTGAAAACGGGCGATGAAACCTGGCCCGCCCGCCTACCCATGGTGAAAAGTGCTGTTCGAGCCATGGACTGCGTGCAGGAATTTTTGGGTGGCGAGCAGGGGGGAAAGGTCCTGATCAACAAATTTGTTGTATCGGGAGGGTCAAAAAGGGGTTGGACCACATGGTGTACTGCTGCAGTGGATGGTCGTGTGGAAGCAATCATTCCTGCGGTAATTGATGTTCTCAATGTAAATGAGTCCATGCGGCACCACTTGGGTTGTTATGGTTTCTTTACCCATTCGGTTGGGGATTATGTTCGGCATAACATCATGCAGCGGATAAACGATCCCAAGCTGACCAAACTCAATGATATTGAAGATCCCTATTCTTACCGGGATCGATTAACCATGCCCAAGTTTATCCTCAATGCGGGTGGGGATCAGTTCTTTTGCCCTGATTCTTCACAATTCTATTTTGATGCCCTGAAAGGGGAAAAATACCTTCGTTATGTTCCCAACACCGACCACTCCCTGAGGGAATCGGATGCTTTTGAAAGCCTTATTTCCTATTACGATTGCATTGTGAACGGAAAAAAAAGACCGGAATATCAATGGACCTTTGAGAAAGATGGATCGATCCGACTGAAATGTGACACTCCGGTAAAAGAGGTAAAACTATGGCAGGCAAATAATCCCAAGGCCCGTGATTTCCGATTGGAGTCCATTGGTAAAGCCTACAAAAGTAAGGTCTTAACGGACCAAGGGGATGGGGTTTATGTGGGCAAGATTGAGTCACCCAAGGAGGGTTGGACAGCCTTTTTTGTGGAAATGACCCACGAAACAGGAGGGGTTTTGCATTTGAAAACCACCTCTGGTGTTCGGGTATTGCCCGATATCCTCCCTTTCAAAGACGCTGATCCCCAAAAGGGAATCCTCGAAGAAAGGTCAGCCCGGAAATAAGGTTCCAAAAAGGCCTTTGGAAAAATTGCCAAAATGGGTTGCTTTACCGGGTCCTTTGCGGGGAAGATGGCCATAATACAAAATTGGTCATTCCCTCAAAGGGACCCAGGTTATGCTCCTTTCCGTGGTGATTCCACTTTATAACGAAGAAGACACTTTCCCTTTCCTGCTTAAACGCCTCCAGGATGCACTTTTGCAACTGGAAGATGGCTTGGCCACAGAAATAATATTTATCAACGACGGTAGCTCTGACGCCACGGCCCGCATTCTGGACGCTGCAGGATCCAAGGATGCCAGAATCAAGGCCATTCATTTCAGTCGAAACTTTGGCCACCAGGCGGCGGTGACCGCAGGGCTGGACATAGCCTCAGGTGATGCGGTTGTTGTGATGGATGCGGACCTTCAGGATCCTCCTGAATTGCTTGCCCAAATGGTTGATAAATTTCGGGAGGGTTATGATATCGTTTCTCCCCAACGAGCCAGCCGTGAGGGGGAAACATGGTTCAAAAGAACGACCGCACAGGCGTTTTATTCACTCATGCGGGTCGGGGTGGACAAGCGGTTAACCTCGCAGGTTGGTGATTTCCGGTTATATAGTAGAGCGGCCGTTTTGGGTATGCGGGGGCTAAGGGAACGACATCGTTTTCTTCGTGGAATGGTGGCGTGGCTCGGGTTGAAGGAGGCGGTCATTCCGTTCAAACGGTCGGCCCGCATAGCCGGGGAAACGAAGTACCCCTTGTGGAAAATGCTCCGGTTTGCCTGGACTGCCATCACTTCTTCCTCGGCCCTTCCCCTTCGAATCACCTCCTTTGCAGGTCTTTTGTCCATGTTGGGTGGATTTGTTTATCTTTTTTATATTTTTTATGTCACTTTTGTAACTCAATCTACCGTCCCGGGATGGAGTTCTTTGGCATCGCTCCAGGTCCTGTTTAATGGAGCCATCCTGCTGGCCATTGGGCTGGTTGGTGACTACCTGGCTCGGGTTTACGAGGAGGCTAAGGACAGACCTTTGTATGTAGTTGACAAAACTATGAATTTGGGTGGGTTACCCAAAGTAGAGGGTGCCCTTTGGCTTCCGGAACGGGTCAACCACAATGAAATGAACCGGGCGGCCTAATGCTTTATTCAATGGTATCTTGGCATGGGAGAACTTTTTTCAATGCTCCCAAACCGAAATTATCCGCCGTCTAATCCATATCAAGCTTCCTGGACATTGGTCTTTTTCTGGCACTTGACAGCTTTGGCAATGGTAGCTAGATCAAAAGTTCATGGCCTTTGAAAACGATTGATTCTTTATTTTGGCGTCATTATTTGGTCACTTTACCTCCCTTTATTTGAAAGTTGGTTCCCTGAATGAATACCCACGCCATTAGGGTCTTGCGGGAAAAACTGCAAAAGGATGAACCAGTTTACGGATTGTGGGTAACCTTGGAATCGCCAAGCATTACGGAAATGGCCGTGGCCCTGGGAGTGGATTGGGTCGTTATAGATGCGGAACATGGTCACCTGGATTGGAAGGATATTGTTGCCCATGTCCGGACAACCGTTCGTAGCTCCACGGTGGTCCTTGTCAGGATAGCTGAACTAAATGGCGGACTCATCAAACGGGCACTGGATATTGGGTCTGATGGTGTTGTCGTGCCCTGGATCGAAACGGCAGACCAGCTCGAGGAGGCCATTTCCTATGCCCGCTATCCGCTGGAAGGTGTTCGCGGGATTGGAGCGGAAAGGGCCACCTGCTGGGGACAAAGCCTTGTGGAACATACCGCTCTTGCAAATGAAAATGTCCTCGTTGTACCCATTCTTGAAACCATTCAAACGATGTCCCAAGTATCCAGAATGTGTCAAGTCGAAGGAGCGGAATTGTTCTTTTTTGGCCCAGCCGATTTTTCATCGACTGCCGGGGCTCGTGGTCACTGGGAAGGACCAGGTGTTGCTGAAAAAATATTGGAAATGAAGGACATTTTAAGGCAAGCGGGTAAAAAATGTGGCGTGATTGCAACCAATCCGGAAAACCTGGTGGAGCGGCGCCGGCAAGGATTTCAGATGATTGGGCTTGGGACAGATACCGGGCTTTTATTGAGGTCCTTAAAATCGACACTTGATGCAGTAGGCCGGGATCGTCCCATCCAGGCATCGCTTATTCCGCTGGAAATGGAAAAAACAATGCCTTTAACCATCCTTCCCGGGTCGATGCGGCCGGACCGTCCCGAAAGTATGTCGCCGGTGGGAAACGGGCCCAAAATGGAGGTGGCACCTGGGGTGAGTTTTGAAGGTTTGGTTGGTGGCCACAATAAGGCAAGACGACTTACAACGGGATTGGTCACATTTGCTCCGGGTGCGGTTTTACCTTCCCACATACATACCTTCGCAGAGTCCATTACATTGTTGCATGGTTCTGCCACTGTGGAGGTTGAAGGCCGACTTTATCGCCTAAACAAGATGGATAATATCGTCATACCAACCGGGCGAGTTCATATGGCCCGTAATTTATCCACTACCGAAAACGCTGTTTTTCACATCGCTTTGGCCTCAGATTCCCCTTCGAGGACCCTCGTCGATATGAATTTCCCCCAAACCCAAATGCAAGCTGATGCAGTAGGTCATCCTGGTGCGGAGCGTTTTAACAGGTTTGCCACAGCCAAACGCTTTGCTGCTGGGCCAAACACCGAGTTTATTGACCTTTTCAATTCTGATTTGGTGCCTGGTATCGAAATGAGCGGAGGTTACGGGTTATTTCACCCAACAGGACGATTGCCCGCCCATGTTCATGATTTCGATGAATCCATTACCATTATTTCCGGGCAGGCAACCTGCATGGTTGAGGGCCGCCAGTATTTGATGAAAGAAGCAACGGCCTTTGTTCCCAGGGGAAGGGTCCATTATTTCATCAACGATTCCCTGGAAACAATGGAAATGCTCTGGGTTTATGCCGGCCCCATGCCTGTCCGCATTGTAGTCGATGAATTGTGTGCAACAGTGGAAGGAAACCCTTGGCAATGAGCGAATCGACTCCCTTCCGGGTGGCCCTAACCGCGGATTTCTACCATTCCGATGGTGCGTTAAAGTACCGGGATATTGGCTTGGATTCCCTGGAATCCGCCGGGGGGTTTAGTGTAAGCCGATTTGCCACCCATCTACCCGAGATTGGGGCGGAACAACTTTCAGGTGTCAACGGGGTCATTGTTCTCACCCCTACCGTAACGGCCGAGAGCCTTGCAAAGGCTTCGGAATTGTTGGGTATTGGTCGCTTTGGAGTGGGTTACGATGGTGTCAATGTAGGTGCCTGCACGGCGGCGGATGTGGTCCTTTTTATCGCCGCTGGGGCGGTGGATCATTCCGTAGCAGAAGCTACTGTGGGTTGGATGTTGGCCCTGAACCACCATATCCGGAAAAAGGATCATTTGGTTCGCCTTGGACATTGGGATGCCCGAAGCCAATACATGGGAAGCGAACTTCGTGGGAGAACACTAGGCGTTATCGGGTTCGGCGGCATTGGCCAAAGTGTGGTAAGACTTTTGTCGACCTTTGGCATGAATACTCCCCTGGTTTACGACCCTTTTGTATCACCCGAAGCCGTTACAAGGGCGGGTGTGAAAACGGTGTCGCTTGAACAACTTCTAACCCAATCGGATTTCGTTTCCATCCACTGTCCACTCAACTCTTCCACACGCAATTTGTTATCCCAAAGGGAATTGTCCCTGTTGAAGCCGACCGCTTATTTATTGAATACCGCCAGGGGAGGAATTATTGAAGAAGATGCCCTTTATGATTTGTTAAGAGCGGGAAAAATTGCGGGGGCTGCCCTGGATTGTTTCGTGGACGAACCGATTATTGTCCCTCCCCGTTGGGCCCAGCTTGATAATGTTTTGCTGGCTCCCCATTCGATCGCCTGGACGGATGAGCTGTTTCGGGACATTGGCCGGGCGGCGTGCCAGGGAATGATTGACCTGGCAAAGGGCCATCGTCCCAAGGGGGTGATCAATCCCGAGGTGTTTGATCGGGCAAGTTTCCTGGCAAAGTGGAAGCGGTTGATTCAAGGTGGAACAAAATAAGCCATAGCCAGAACGCCCAAGGTCATGGTTGGGCCATTCCCTTTTTCTACCAGAGACTATTATTTCATCATCACCTGGGCCGGGTTAATTGCCTTGTGCAAACCCTTGTTTGCCGTAATCTGGAAAGCCATAGGCACCGACTCGATCCCCTTTAATACATGGGTAATGGTCGGTTTCAAACGGACTCGACCGGAGGCAACCAGGCGAACAGTGTGTTCCAGATGAGCCTTGGTGCTGATATCCGGAAAGAGGTATCGCAGGCTCCGCTCCCGCAAGCGGTCGACATCCAGTTCCAACGGCCCGCCAAACCAGGAAACGCCAACCACTTTACCCCCGGATCGAACCGAGTCGATGGCTTGTCCAAGGGTTTTGGTTCCTGCCAAACCCTGTTTTGGACTGCCCCCAGCACATTCAAACACCACATCGGCACCATTGCCTCCGGTTAGTTCCCGGATCGCCTCAACCACATCGGTGTTCCCTGCATTGATCGCATGGTCTGCCCCGAGTTCTTTCGACATCAGGCAGGACTCTTCCCGGACATCCACAGTAATCACCCGACCGGCACCGCTGATCCGGGCGATTTGTAGGCATTCAAGTCCCATGCTTCCCTGCCCAAAAATGACAACTGTATCCCCCATCTGAATCGAGGCGGTTTCCACCGCGGCAATGCTGTCACTAAGGGATTGTAAACAGGCAGCTTCGCTGTTTGAAATACGATCATCGACCTTGACCAAAGCAATTTCAGGCAAGATAGCCAATTCGCTAAAACAGCCAGGCAAGTCAAATCCGATGACTGGCCCCTTGCGGCACAGGTAACTTCGCTCGGACAAACACAAGGGGCATTTTTCGCAAGGTAGTTTGGCACGGGCCGCCACCCGGTCGCCTGGTTGAAAACCAAAAACGCCTTCGCCCACTTCGACAATGCGGGCACAAAACTCATGACCAAAAAGCTGTACAGGGGCCTCCGTGGCAAAACGCTTTTTGATCCGGTCAAAGGCCAGGGTCGGAATTCCAAAGGCAAGTTGGGCCTCGGTAACGCTTGGTTGGACGCAAAGCGGTTCCACGATCACATGGCGTGGTATAAGGGTCGGTGGTGGGACTTCGTCGAGTCGCATATCGTTGAAGCCATAAAAACGCCAAGCTTTCATGATTTATACCTTTTAAGATCGCCTAAATAAATGATAAATGGTGCCTTGGGACTCAATTGAAAAACGGTTGATTCAGGGAATTTCAACCGGACGGACAAACTTTTGCAAAGAATGGCAATCGGGGGAAACAAGTCCCCGATTTCCACCTGCTGACATGACAACCTCTGCAACATAAACATCTCCCCTCGAATCTACGCAAATATCATGGGGAGCAAAGAAATCCCCTGGGTCGGTAGGTCGGGAGCCTCCTCCCCATTGATGGATTAGTTTCCCGCAAGGATTCAATACCCTTACCCTTCCGCCGGTGGCATTGGCACAGGGTGGAACTGTCCCAGGCCACATTCCGGCATGATAACCGAGTTCTGCAACAAACAGGTTGCCCACCCGGTCAAAAGCCACCTGGCACGGTCTTGCTATTTCCCTCCGCTCGTCAAGGAATTGTCCCGTTGGGGAGAATATCTGGATTCGGTGGTTTTCACGATCGGCAACAAACACCTTACCCTGTTGATTCACCGCAATTCCGTGGGGTACATGAAAGGACCCTGGTCCGTTCCCGGGTTCCCCCCAGGAAAACAATAACCGACCATTTGGAGAGAATTTGTGGATGCAGGCGTTGCCGTAACCATCCGAGACATAAATGTCTCCTTCGGGAGAAAGTGCGACATTGGTCGGAAAATGAAAAGGAAGACCTGAGGTTTTGATGGTGCGATAATCTATGCTGGTTGCCCCTGTTTTCGATGGTTTCCCGCTGGTTCCGAGGGTCATCAATAAGTGACCATCAGGGGTGAATTGGCGTACCGTATGGTCAAGGTCATCCGTGCAATAAACCAAATCATCCGGTCCAATGGTGATACCATGAGCCCGTGCAAATATGCCCTCGCCCCAGGAGGTCACGAACTTTCCATCACGGTCGAACACCATGACCGGATGGTCACCCCGATTGAAAACAAAGACACGGTCTTTCGAATCGGTTGCAATGGCAGCCACTTCGTACCAACCCCAATGGTCCGGCAATTGGGCCCAATGGTCATTTGCCTCGAAAGGGCCGGGCAATGTATTATCATTGTTCATCAGGAATTAATTCCCCGCCTTTTGTGGGTGAAATCCCTGCGTTTTGAGGCGAATGCGAAATAGGCTTTTGTCGATTGTTACATAAAGCAGATTGCTGTCAACGCCTCCGCCAAATTCCACATTGCTGGGAATTCCTTTCCAATCTTCGAAGAGTCCGGATTGATTTCTGGGGCCGGTTGGGATGAATGCCAATTCCTTGCCTTTTGGATTAACCACCAAAATTCCAGGCCGGGAAAGGCTTCGGGATGCAATATAAAGGTTTCCCGTGACATCAACCCGCATCCCATCACTTCCATTTTCCTTTCCAAAATCGATAATGGTTTTCCTGGAACCGTTTACCCGTCCCTGTTTATCCAATGGAAACGAATAAATTTTCATTGCCCCTCGTTTTGGCTCTGGATCCGAGGGGCTAAGCCGGTTGCCACCATTGTTGTGGTCGGCGACAAACATGGTACGCTGGTCAGGGCTTAGAGCAATGCCATTTGGTTTTTCCACCTCGCGAGTGACCTCTGTTACGGTGCCATCTTTTTCAATTCGGTAGACCGCCTCGGGGGTTAGTTCACGGGGTTCAGTGCCGCCGTAACGGGGATCGGTAAAGTAAATGTGTCCTTTCAGGCTTACACACAAATCGTTTGGGGAATTGAATCGTTTGCCTTGGAATCGATCTGCAACCACTTCGCTTTGGCCTGTTTTCAAGTTCCACCGCCTTACACTGCGGCTGCCCCCATCCGCACCGTCACAGGAAAGCAGGTTGCCAGAAAGATCGAAAGCCAACTCATTTGATTTTCCCGAAAGGCTGGTAAAAGGCGTTGTCTTCCCGGTGCTGGGATCGAAACGCAGAATCATGCCATTTTCCTTGCCAAAGGGAAGGTCGGTAAAATAAATGCTTCCGTCTGGGGCGAGGGCCGGGCCTTCCGTAAGGCCGCTATTGAGAGAAACCTGTCTGAGGTGGATCCTTTCCAAAACGGCCCCTTTTGGAACAATGGGGTTTTCCACCAATTCGTCCCCTTTTACACCAGTTCCTTCAAAAAGGCAAAGAGCGATAAACAGGGCTGGAATTCGATGTCGGCAAATCATGCTAAAATCCCTTTCACAAGAGAGGCTTCAAGGACACCCGTAAGGCGCTCCCTAAGTCCATTATCCATTACAAACAATTGGTCATGATGGAGCCCAAGCAGGTGGAGAATGGTGGCGTGCCAGTCGGCGACGCTGACACGGTTTTCCACGGCGGCAAGACCGATTTCATCTGTTCTGCCAAAGGAGGTTCCTGGTTTGATCCCGGCCCCAGCCATCCAGGTGGTGAAGGCGTTTTTGTTATGGTCCCGGCCTGCTTTTCGTTCGTCCTTGTCAGGGGACATTTGGGCGATGGGGAGCCTACCAAATTCTCCTCCCCAGACCACCAAAGTACTTTCGAAAAGGCCCCGTTGTTTTAGATCCCCCAACAAAGCGGCAATGGGTTGGTCGGTTCTTTCACAGGCTTTTTTCATGTCTGAAGCCAACCCCGTATGGTTGTCCCAAATCTGTGCATTGATATACAGTTGGACAAATCGCACTCCGCGTTCCACCAGTCGTCGGGCTATCAGGCAGCGGCGGCCATAGCTGTCGGTCGGCTCACGGCCAATACCGTACTGGTCCTTGGTATCCTTGCTTTCCCCGGTAATATCAAGAGCATCGCTTGCCGCCAACTGCATTCTTGCCGCCAGTTCATAGGTTTCCATGCGGGCGTCAAGCGCAGGTTGGTTTGGTCTCATTTTGCGATGCAATTTGTCCAGTTCGGTTCGTAATTTGACCTCCGTTTGGATTACCTCCAATGGCCGTTCCACCTCGGGTCGCAGATTTAACACGGGCGACCCGGTTGGACGAAAACGCGTTCCCTGAAAAGTTGGCGGCAAGAATCCGGCCTGCCAATTTTCCACACCATTGATGGGTAACCCCAAAGGGTCATCAAGCACCACATACGCCGGTAGGTTTTCCGATTCGCTCCCTAATCCGTACACCACCCAGGAACCGAGAGTAGGCCGCCCGGGACCCATCTTTCCCGATTGGATCAGGTAAAGGGCGGGTTCGTGCGTCAAATTTGTGGTGTGCATGGACCGGATAAAAGCAATGTCATCGACCTTTTTGGCCAAATGGGGCATGGCATCCGATACCCACATTCCGCTTTGGCCATATTGGCCAAAACGAAACGGGCTTTTCATCAATGCCCCTGCACTCTGCGGATTTTCCACCTCTCCGGCGATCTTGTCAAAGTAGGTCTTGCCATGGTTTTTATCGAGGAAAGGTTTCGGATCAAACAAATCCATTTGGCTCGGGCCACCATTCATGAATAGGTGAATTACCGAGTTGGCCTTCGCGGGAAAATGGGGTTGCCTTGGCTTGAGATTGGCGGGTTCGGTAGGAATACGCTCGGATGCACAAAGCTTAGGAAACGATGAATGGTGGTTGAACAAATAGCCCAAGGCCGCACCACAAAGGCCACCTTGCATGCTATTGAACAAATCCCGGCGGGTAATGGCAGGGGATGAAAATGGAAAATAATCAGGCATCAGGTTACCGTGGGTTAATCCACATAAAGGAAATCCGCAGAGTTGATGATTGCGTGGCAATAAGCGGTTAGTGCCTTTTGTTGAAGGCTATCCGGATGGGGCAGGCCCCCGTGGGAGGGTTGTTTGGTCCATTTTTCAAATAAGGAACGCAAGGCTTTAATTCCCATGGATAGTTCATTGGGTTTGGGTGGCCTCCCAAGGGCAATCAAATAAATGCGCTCCACCTGTTGTTTTGTATCGGTCCCAACCTCACCTTTCACCCGGATGGCGAATTGTTCAGCTAGGTGAAAAACCATGCCATTATTCATCAGGTGAAGGGCTTGCGGAGCAACCACCGAATCACGCCTCTCAATGCAGTTGGGATTCATTTGGGGGAAATCAAAAGTTTCCATATGCGATGCAATGAGCTTTCGCATTTGGCTAACATAAATAAGCCTACGCCATCCTTTCGGGGTTCCCGCCGTTGTAACCAACCCATCGGCCCTGGCGTTGACCGTGTCTCCCGGTCCGTAACGGGTTTCGTCCAATCGGCCGGCAAGAAGTAACAAGCTGTCATAGAGTGCTTCTGCATCCAGTCTGGTCAACGGCATTCGGGAAACGAAACGGTTGTCCGGATCGGCCTTTTCCTTTTCAGGGCTAATTCCGGAGCTTTGCCGATAAGTCGTGCTGGTCATCATGAGGCGGTGCATGGCTTTCATGCTCCACCCATTTTGGACGAATTCAAGGGCAAGCCAGTCCAGCAATTCCGGGTGGGAGGGAGGGTCACCAGCTTTGCCAAAATTCCCCAAGGATTTAACGATGCCCCTGCCAAAGTGGTGTTTCCAAATGCGATTGACCGCCACCCGGCCGGTAAGGGGATGGTTCGGCATGGTCAACCATTGGGCAAAGGCAAGCCGCCGACCTGTTTGCTTCGCCCCGGTCCATGGAGCTTTATTCTCAAAGGGAGTTTTGCCATCGGTCAACATCGAAGGGACGCCCGGCCCAACCAATCGACCTGGAGTAAGAGGATCCCCGCGATGATAAATGTAGGTGGGGGTAGGCATTCCCCTGTCCCACAAAGCTTGGATCCTGGGTTCAGGACGCCGGTTGGCTTCGAGTTTTTTGACCATTTCCTCGGGTTTTGGTTTGGTCTTTGCTGTTTTGATTTCCTGGGAAATCAAGGCTTCGCTTTCTTCCCAAGCCTTTCGCTCCTTGGAAGTGACAAAGGGCAGGTGCCTTCCCGGGATGACATCTTGACTAACAGGACCAATCCCGGGGCGGACATCAGGTTTAAGCCAATCGTTTTCGTCCAAAGCCCCTTTGAAAATATCCACCAACCGGTAATAGTCCCGATGGGGAATGGGATCGAATTTGTGGCTGTGACAGCGGGCACATTTCAATGTGAGTCCCATTACCGCCGAGCCCAAAACATCCATTTCGTCGGCAATCACCTCGAGGCGATCAGGGACATATCCAGTAATGTTTGCCCAGGTTGCATCCGGGGCCATCCGCAAAAAACCGGTGGCAACCAGGTTGTCATAAATCTCCTGGGTGATTTCCGGGGCGTGTTCATAATCTGCCAGTTCGTCGCCCGCAAGCTGTTCCAGCAGGAACCGGTTGTAACCTTTATCGGAGTTAAGAGATCTGATGACATAGTCGCGATAACGCCAGGCATGGGGGCGGGGCAGGTCTTGCTCCCGTTTTCCTTCTGAGTCCGCATAGCCAGCAAGGTCCAGCCAATAACGGCCCCACCTTTCCCCGTAACGGGGAGTTGCCAATAATCGGTCGATCATTTTTTCATAGGCACCTGGGTCCGGGTTGTTACAGAAGGCCGCCAATTCAACAGGCTCAGGGGGAAGGCCGGTAAGGTCGAAATAAGCCCGGCGCATAAGAGTGGCCCGGGATGCTTCCGGGGCGAAACCAATACCTTTTTTTTGGAGTTTATCAAGGATGAATGCATCGATGGGATTTCGGATGTTTTCCCCAGGAGACACTTTGGGAATGGCAACCCTTTCTGGAGATCGAAAAGACCAAAAATCCCGATCCTTATCACTCACCAGAGGATCAGGTTTTGTGGTGGCAATATCAGCCAAAAGGGAACCTTCGGGGGCCCCAAGGGTGATCCACCTGGCCAGTTTTTCGATCTCTTCCGGTTCAATCGGTTTGACACATGCTTCCACAAGTCGATCATTGGGAGGCATCTTTCCTTGCCTGGTTTTTTGAATGATCCGGCTCTCCTCTGGTTTTCCCAAATCGATAGCCGGGCCGGTTTTTCCACCCTTAAGCATGGATGCCTTGGTCCTAAGGTCCAAACCCGCCTCCTTGCGGTGAAGCCCATGGCAGGCGGTGCATCGACGCATAAGAATGGGGAGGACATCATGGAAACCTGAATCGGGCGTTACCGGGATAATATCAGCCATCCCAGTGGAGGTTTTGGCCCCTTGGGAAATCCACAATTGAATCGAATGGACTTCTGCTTCGGTCAACCGGTCTTTTTTCCCGGGAGGCATCTCTCCACTTTGGATTTTGGAGAAAAGCAAGCTTTTGTCTGGCTTGCCTGGGACGATTACCGGCCCGGATTCGCCACCTTTTTGCAATCCTTTGGGTGTTGCTAGATCAAGGTCCCCTTTTACCGCCTCACCGCCGTGACAACGATGACATTTGGCCCGAAAAAGCGGTTGAATGGTGGTTTCAAACGACACCATGGGAAGGGACGCTTTTGCTTTGGGTGGCAAGTTGCCGTCGGCCAAGGCCATCGGAGACAACCCCAATGCCAATAAAAAACTGGCAAAAAGGACCCAATTCGGTGAAGGACAAGGAGGCATTACAATTCCAGCAAGTATTCCCTACCTATCCATTATTACAGCAATTTCCTCCATGGTACAGACACCTTTGGCCAATGTTTTCAAGCATTTGATTGGGTTGATTGGATAACAAAAAGAAACAATTGAATCACCCCTTCAAATCGATTCAAGTCCATTGAATTTGAGGTCGAAATGGGCCTTTTGTGGTGGTAATAATGAAAAGGTTTCACGATGAGACTGGCCAAAACAGGACGAAACGAAGGAACAAATCCCTCAAAAGGAAAGGTTGGGGGGCTCGCCTTTTCGGATGTTCGGGTGATCCATTGGGATTCCCTTGGCTCGGTGCCAAACCCAAGTTTAGCAGTTGGAGTGATTTTTTTGCGTTTTTTGGGCTTGGTTTGGAACCCGGATTGCGGTTTTTCCCAGGAAATTGGAGTAGGTCAGGTTCAAAACGGCATGTATTCCCGACCCAAGTAACCTGATATTGCCCGCTACTTGCTAGATTTTAACAAGGGAGTTTGAAATTGTTCCCTGGTACTCCGGTCTTTTTCAAACTATTTGCCTCGGTTTGAAGGGTTGAAAGCCTTTGGGAATCAGGAACAAACGACTTGAATCAGAAACGGAAAAGGGGATTTGTAGTTCTGGCTTTTTAAGGCAGGTTTAACTTTTTCCCGGGAAAACCGGGTTTTCATGGGCCCAACCGTATAACTTGGTTTAAAAGGAGTTGTGCGACCGAACCAACCATTGGCCATCTCAAAAGTGATCACCGGTTAGAAAGGAATTTATTGAGGGGTAAAACAGGAGACAAGGTGAATGGTCTGGTGAGTGCCCTTGGGTACAACCTCAACAAATTGTTGAGGGCTTTGGCCCGCCTTCTGGTTTTCATCCTCAGAGGGGGCCAATTGCCAATGGAGCGAAAAATTGGGATTTTCAGGGCGCTCCACCAAGATCAAATCAGGATGGCATGACCCCTTTTCAACCAAAATTCGGTTGCTTGGGTTTTTCAGGGATGATTGGCTTGGTTTACCCCAATTTATGTCCAGCTTTTGGGGTCCACCCTAGGGTTGGCCCGAGGTGCCAAACGGTTTTCGCAGGGTGAACCGATCTCTTGCCCTGCACATTCCCGGCCTGGAACCAACCGGGGATGAGTTCAACCGGTTCCCAAGGAATGCGGCGCTATGAACAGACGAGAACTTCTCGGTGTGGTTGGGGCGTTGGGGGCAGGTTCAGGGCTTGGCACTTCGCACGGCCTCGCCGACGATCACGCAAAACCTACGGACAACAAGCTTATGGCCCCGGTGGGCAACCAACACCTGCACTTTTGTGGAATCCATGTGGCTAAGAAGGACCCGAGGATTCAGGTCATCACCCAGCACTATTGCGGGATGCGGGGGGAGCCAGGGTCCGAAATGCATCAGTGTCTGCTATACGACTCTGTCGGCAAGGGGGCCAAGCTTCTCGGCGTCGAGTACATCATCTCGAACGAGCTATTCCAGAAGCTGCCGGAGGAGGAGAAGAAGTATTGGCATGTCCACACCTACGAGGTGCTGAGTGGCGGGCTGATCGCCCCGGGCATGGCTCCGCCAGACGAGATCGCATTCATGAATGGGCTGCTCACCACTTGGGGCAAGTCGTGGCACACCTGGCCCGATCAAACAACTCCGGTGCCCATGGGCGAGCCCATGCTCATGTGGTCGTTGACGGGGGACGGCCAGGGCGACCCGAAGGTGATCGGCGCCCGCGACAGGGAGTTTGGCGTCACGACTGCGGACATTCGCAAGAAAAGGATCGATGCCATCGGCTACGAGGTTCCGGCGGTTCCCCAGCCAAAGTCGATGGACGAGGTCGGTCGGCAATGGACCGCCACCGGAGAGGACAAGCCGACGCCGAAGAAAAAGTGATCGACCATTGGCAATTGGGCTTGGAATGGGGGATTATTTTCAATTTTTCCTGAATGGGTGCCAGGCAGCACTTCCCATTTCGGCCAGGCAGTTTGGCATCGGGGTCTGTGTTGAATCCTATGACGCAGGGACTGACTTGGCATCTGCCTCCGGGGCTGAAGTAGGTACGCCATCTGGTCCTTTGGGGGTAATGCGGCAATATGAAGTGGTTCAAGGGTATGATACCGACTCCAGGAGCCCAATAGGCCAATGGAGGTGGACGAAATAAAACACTAGGGTGTCCGTAGAATGCAGCCGTTTCAAACGATTGCGGGAATATTATGCGAGGAATGGCCACGGGTTTTGGGAATGCTTTTGGCCGGGGACCCTTGGGATTCCTTCAAGGGTTTTACCGGATGTTTTTTGGAGGGAGATTGATCGCCATCGGCGGTAATGGAGACTTGGAAAGCGAGATCACCAAGGGACAAAATATCTCCGTTTTTCAGGACCCCTTGGGTAACCGGTTTGCCATTAATATGAGTGCCATTGGTGGTGGCCAGGTCTCTGACCAATAAATGGTCCCCGTTTTTTACCAAAATAACATGCTTTCGGGATACCTGCCGATGGGTCACGATCAGGTCCGCCTCTTCGTCCCTGCCGACGAGAGTAATGAAATGATGGATAGGGAGGTAATTGCCCTCGTTTTTAAGTATTACAGGCATGGGAAGGTTTGAATACCCCCAAGGTAAAGGTTGAACTCCCACCATGATACTTGGGCGACGGTAGGGTCAATCAATGCCAAAATGCCTAATGTACCAAAATTTCCTAAAGGTAGGCCGGCAATGGCAGAAATTGCATCAAATCTTGTAGCGATCCTGAAGGGGGGTAACGGTCCAATTGGGATTGGCTTTTCTTTCCTTGCAACCTTCGACGGCGGCCAAGGCGGCGGAAATGGTAGTGATGCAAGTTACGCGGCAGGCAACCGCCTCGGCCCGGATCCTTGTTTCATCCGTTCGGGAACCCCGCCCACTTGGGGTGTTTATCACCATGGTAACCCGGCCGTTTTTAAGATGATCGATAAGGTTGGGGCGACCTTCCTGGAGTTTTGGCACCATTTCAACCGGTACCCCTGCTAGTGTCAGGCATTCTGCAGTACCCCGCGTGGAAAGGAGCTGGTAACCCAAATCTACCAAAGCCTTGCCAATGTCAATGACCTCCGGCTTGTCACGATCCGCCACGGAGAGGAAGACGCATCCATCCATGGGAAGGGGGCTGCTGGCCGCCAGCTGGCTTTTTGCAAAGGCCATCCCAAAGGTCTCATCCGTCCCCATAACCTCTCCGGTGGACCTCATTTCCGGTCCAAGGAGGATGTCTACACCTGGAAACCGATTGAAAGGAAATACGCTTTCCTTTATGGAGTAGTGGGAAGGGGTTACTTCAGAGGTGGCCCCTAATTCATTCAAAGTTTTGCCTGCCATAACCAAAGAGGCAAGGCGAGCCAAATTCACACCGGTTGCTTTGCTAACAAAGGGAACCGTCCGGCTGGCCCTGGGGTTGACCTCAAGCACATAAACCTTCCAGCTGCCGGTGGAGGACCCTTCCAAAGTTTTCCTAAGGGGATGGTTCCTTAGCCCTGCCACGGCAAATTGGACATTCATCAGGCCTTTGACCTGAAGCTCCCGGGCCATTTCCCGAGTTTGGCGTTTAATCTCATCAACAACCCCTTTGGGAAGGCTATGGGGTGGCAAAACACAGGCGGAGTCCCCGGAATGAATCCCGGCTTCTTCGATGTGTTGCATAACCCCGCCAATAAGGGTGTCCATTCCATCAGAAAGGCAATCGACATCCACTTCGATGGCCGCTTCGAGGAATTGATCGATGAGGACGGGTTTACCTTGGGTGAGTTCCACCGCACGAAGCATATAGCGGGAGAGGGATTCCTCGTCATAGACGATTTCCATGCCGCGCCCGCCAAGGACATAGCTTGGCCTGACCAAAACCGGGAACCCAATTGACCTTGCAATACGCAGGGCTTGTTGAACATCAAGGGCGGTTCCCGAGGGGGGTTGGCTTAAACCCAAGCGGTCAACAAGAGCACCAAATCGCTTGCGGTCTTCGGCGGTGTCGATGCTTTCGACGGATGTGCCAATGATCGGAGCCCCTGCGGTTTCGAGTGCATGAGCGAGGTTTAAAGGGGTTTGGCCTCCAAATTGGACAATCAATCCCATGGGATCGACTCGGTCGCAAATGTTTAAAACATCCTCAGAGGTGAGAGGTTCGAAGAAAAGCATATCCGAGGTGTCATAATCAGTGGAAACGGTTTCAGGGTTGGAGTTGACCATGATGGTGGTGAAACCTGCCTTGCGGAGTGCAAAAGAGGCTTGGCAGCAACAATAATCAAATTCGATTCCCTGGCCAATGCGATTAGGGCCGCCCCCAAGAATCATAATGCGGGGATTTCCACCCTTGGGAAGTATCTCATCCTCTTCCATTTCGTCGGCGGTTGAGCCAATGCGGCGGATGGGTTGTTCGTAGGTGGAATAATAGTAGGGTGTATAAGCTTCAAATTCTGCCGCACAAGTGTCAACCCTTTTATATACGGGGGTGACACCGAGTAGCTTGCGGTGGCGGCGGACTTCGGTTTCCGTTGTGTGCCAAAGGAAGGCTAATTGTTGGTCGGAAAAGCCGGACATTTTGGCGGTTCGCAGGATGGATTCATTGGCGGCCTGCAGGTTGGGGATTTTGGCCAATTCGTCTTCTTCCAGGCACAAATCCCGGATATGGGCAAGAAACCAGGGGTCAACCTTTGTGCGATCATGGATCATTTCAAGAGTCATGCCATCTTTGAAGGCAAGCCGAAGCCACCAAATGCGCTCGCAATTGGGGACAGAAATTTTGGCGATGATTTCGTCCCGGGTTGGTCGTTTTTCGGAGTACCAGGGATCTTGGCGATCACAGCCCAAACCAAACCGGCCCGTTTCCAGCCCTCGAAGAGCCTTTTGCAGCGATTCCTTAAAGTTGCGACCAATAGCCATGGTCTCGCCAACACTTTTCATTTGCGTTGTCAGGACCGGGTTGGCATCAGGGAATTTTTCAAAAGCCCAACGGGGAATCTTGGTAACCACATAATCAATAGAGGGTTCAAAGCAGGCAGGGGTTTCGCGGGTGATGTCGTTTTTCAGTTCGTCAAGCCGGTAACCAACGGCCAACTTGGCGGCGATTTTGGCAATGGGAAACCCTGTCGCTTTGGATGCCAAGGCAGAGCTACGGGAAACCCGTGGGTTCATTTCGATGGCAATCATGGCACCATTTGCCGGGTTCACGGCAAATTGGATGTTGGATCCCCCTGTATCCACCCCGATTTCGCGAATAATGGCAAGCGAAGCATCACGCATGACCTGATATTCTTTGTCTGTGAGCGTTTGGGCGGGAGCTACGGTGATGCTATCTCCCGTATGAACTCCCATTGGATCAAGGTTCTCAATGGAACAGACAATCACCACATTGTCAGCAGAGTCGCGCATTACCTCGAGTTCGTATTCTTTCCAACCTAAAATCGATTCTTCGATCAGGATTTCATGTACCGGGGAAAGGTCAAGGCCCCTGGCCACAAGGTCGGAGTATTCTTCCCGGTTGTAGGCTATCCCTCCTCCGGACCCTCCCAAGGTGAAGCTGGGACGGAGCACACAAGGCAGGCCAATACTGTCCCTAATCGCCAATGCCTCTTCCATGGACCTGACAACACCTGAATTAGGTACGGCTATGCCGATCTTCTTCATGGCTTGTTTGAACAGTTCCCGATCTTCCCCCTTGTTGATGGCAACCGGGTTGGCTCCAATCATCTCGACGCCCCATTTTTCGAGGATTCCCCGCTTATGAAGCTCCATCGATGTGTTTAAAGCCGTTTGTCCACCCACTGTAGGTAATAGTGCGTCTGGTCGTTCTTTTTCAATGATCCGTTCCACCACATCCCAAGTGATTGGTTCAATATAGGTTCGGTCCGCCATTTCCGGATCGGTCATGATCGTG
>SYLG01000095.1 GCA_005808665.1 Planctomycetia bacterium
CGAATACATCAGATCATGCATCGAATCCTTCAGGAAAAAGCTTCCCTCACCTCGACTCATCCCACTACAGGGTTGAGAAAATCGGGACCCTGGCTACTATTCCTATACCCGTTTAGCACTAAAACCCGTGAACGCATACTCAATAACAATCCAAAGAAATGGAATCCAGGTTTTTCAGGGAATATGTGGTGGGGTTCACCAAATGGAGGATCCACTTATTTGGGAGGGTGGGTAAATCCGGGGGGGCAAAGGGTACCAATTGATTATGAATTCAAATTTGGAGCTCAAAGGCCCGGGGGATTAAGAGGAAATGGAACACCGGGATCGTATACAGGTATAGGGTTGATTGTCAGTCCTAATTTTACCGGTATGCAAGTTATGTTCATTAAATAAAAAGCAAATCCATGACAATTATATTTTTTGTGGCGTTTCAAATTTTGGCAGAATTTAATGAACCATATAATTCATTAGATTCTTCGTGCCTGTTAACAAATAAAATGGAAGTAGATAGTCTACTTAACCATTTAATCGATTGGTCAAAAAAAGGACAAAAAAATGATTTGAAAACAGTTATTAAACTTATATCAGATTTGGAATTAATTTCAAAAGCAAACAAGGAAGTACAAAATGAAATTTTAAGACTAATTCATGAAATACTTGTAGAGGCAAACAAAGATGATGAAAATTTAAAAGACTCCTTTTTTAAGGAAATTAACGACAAAGTTAAAAGACTTGAATCATTTTTTGGACAAGATTCGTTTTATATAATTTTATTAAAAATAAAAATAATGTCTTTCAAATCAACAGCTTCAATAGATGGTATTTCTTACAAGGAATTTGAAATCGTAAAAACATCTTGTATAAAAAATTTTGGTTTAGAAAGCGTGTTGACATCAGAACTATATGTTGTTTTGTGTATGACTAATAACAGGATCAAAAAATGGAGTGAACTTAAGAAAAACTCAGAGATCTCACTGGATGTAAAAACAAAACTTGGAATTGATGGTCATAGAATTATAAAAACGGTAAGCTATTTAATAAAATCAGATGTTATGCTAGGCAATTACAGCGGTGCTATTAAAAATAAAGATAGACTTGAATCATATTTATTAGAAGAGACTGATGATTTCTATTTAAGGCCGCAGCTCAGAATTTTTTCCTCACTGGCAACCGCTTATGCCAAACTGGATAAACTAACCAACGCCATTTCGATGCAGGAAATGGCCGTCGCCGCCGCTTGTGAATTATTCAACAGTGATAGTCCCCAGGCAAAAGAACAGGCTCAGGTCCTGCGGGATTTGTTGGCAAAAAACAGGGAATTTACTTCCCTGAGGAATCTGGAGGACCGGTTCAAACTCCAACCGTTACCCCTTCAAAAAGGTGAAAAATAGTTATTCCAAGTTACGCAGTAGGAGTGTTTTTTTACAATTTATTGGTCAATTATGGGACCAGGATTGCCGTTTTTCCCAGGAATTTGGAGTAAGTCGAGTTCAAAACGGCATGTAGTCCCGACCGGTTGACCGAAATGGACGACTACTTTTGCGATTTTGGCAAGGGAGGTAAGAGTTGTCGCAGGGCCGCCCTAAGGCTGGTTCGAAACCATCCGCATTGGTTTTTACGGTTGAAAGCCATTGGAAACCAGGAACAACCGCTTTGAAACAGATCCGAAAAAGGGTTTTTTTGTCCCGATTTTTGCCGACGGATTTGACCTTTCCCGTGGAAAAAACCAGATATTCATGGTCCCAAATGCGTAACTTTGGTTAGTCCAACTCCCTAAAACAATCCATCCTCTCAATCAAAAACCACGGTTTTGTGATCGTATACCAATATTCGATGATTCAGGTGCCAGCGAAGGCCTCGCGAAAGGACGATCTTTTCAAGGTCGCGGCCCTTTTCCAGGAGGTCGTCAAGCGAATCGCGATGGGAGATCCGCATGACATCCTGTTCAATGATCGGTCCCTCATCCAATTCGTCGGTGACATAATGGCTGGTTGCCCCAATGAGTTTCACCCCTCGTTCGAAAGCCCGGTGATAGGGTTTAGCTCCAACAAAGGCAGGCAGAAAGGAATGATGCACATTGATGATTCGCCGTGGAAACCGGGCTACAAAATCAGGGGTAATCACCTGCATGTATCTCGCCAACACCACAAGGTCGACCTTGTGCGCCTCCAAAAGGGCCAATTGCCTTACCTCTGCTTCTTTTTTACTTCCCGGTTCTACAGGGACATGGAAAAAGGGAATCCCGTAGAAATCGCACCACCGCCTCCCTTCTTCATGGTTGCTTATAACCAAAGGAATCTCGCAGGCCAATTCACCGGATTGATGCCGATAAAGCAAATCCACCAGGCAATGGACGCTCTTGGAAACAAACAGCCCCACACGCAGGGGGCGGTCCGATCTCTCGAGTCTCCACCGCATGGAAAAGCGATCTGCAACCGGAGCAAATCGCCTGGGGAAATCCTCAAGAGTAATGTCGAAACCATCAAGGTCCCATTCCACTCGCATCAGGAAGAGGTCCCGTTCGGCATCCTGATGCTGGTCGGCATGGAGAATGTTGGCATTGTGTCTGGATAGAAAATCTGCCACTCCGGCCACGATTCCCTTTTGATCAGGACAATCAATCAACAAAATTGCGGTTCGCTTCATTGGAATTCCAAAAAGGTCAAAAGGATGGTTTAGAACTCCATCCGTTCAAGGGCACGGCAACCCCGATCCAGGGCAAGGAAGGTCGTCAATACTCCGAGAATGGTAGCCAATACAAATCCGCCTGCCACCACTACCCAAACCCCAGGCGCAGGGCCGTTAGGTCCAGCCAGGGCTTGGGACATATGCCATGGAATGGCCCCCAAACCGAGCATTAACAATAAAAACACCAAGCCTACGATGAGATTGAGGGTACCGCCAAACCCTACCGCAATTTTGGACGGATCGGTCTCCCTGAAATTGGGCATTAGGGTTCCAAGCCCCACCCCAAGGGCCGAGAGGCCTGAGCTAATGAGCACCAAAAGGCCTACATGGATGGCCATTCCCGACAGAGGCAGGGTGAGGGAAAAATCCGAAAGGACCACCAGGGGAAGGGTCACGAATAGGGAACCATAAAAGGAAAACCAAAATTTTGCCATCAGCATCCTTCTGCGCTCGATGGGCATCAGACCAAGTACCCAAAAACGCCTCCCTTCCAGGGAAAGTTGGGGGAAAACAAAGCGGCCTGTGTAGGTACACATGAGGAGGGTCAGGCTCAACAAGTTAAGAAAACCAAGCCCCACCTGGAAGGGATACTCGATCTCCTTGGGAAACATTCGTTTGAGGTTGGAAAAATAAAGGGCCAACAACCCAAGGAATACAACGACCTGGCCCCATTGCTTTGGATCGCGGCGAAAGGACCGGAAATCCTTGAGCATGAGGGCCGCAAGTCCCCTGTCCCCAGGGGCAAACCAATGAAAAATCCTGTCAATCCACGCTTGTGTTTTCGAGGTTGTCGCCTCGGGATTGACTGAAAGCCTGTCCACTCCCCTTCGGTAAGCAAGCTTTGCCAAGGTTGCCGCCAAAAGGTAGGCAAAGGCTCCATGGGTCCAAACCAGTGCCAAATACCATCCCGCCGTGGTAATGTCTCCAAACGCCACGGCACGAAGCCCCCTGGAAATCCAATAACTTGGCAAAACAGGAAGGCTAGCCACCTGCACCTGCCCCAGGGTTTTTTGCAAAAGATCTTCCCCCATCTGGATGTCCCCCTGACGGAGTCCACGAAGGGTTCCTGCGATCCAAAAAGAACCAAGTAAAATCGGCACGATCACGGCCATGGAAACCAAAAGTGTCCGTCCCTTGGGTAGATAATTGACCATTAAAAGACAGAAAATCGCACCTACAGAACCGGGAATGAGGGCAAAGCCAACAAAAAAGAACGGCATCAATAAATAAAACAGGGGGCCTGCTCCTACCGAAAGGGCATAGGCCAAAAGAATGGGCCCCCCCAAGAGAAGGAAGGCCCAGGAACTAAACGACCCGGCCACAAAAAATTTGTAGGCAAATACTTGGTCCTCCCCGACCGGTTTGCTCAACAGAAAAGCGGTTTCCGCCGAGTCAAACAGGCTCGCATGAAGGATCAGGCCTGTGGAGAAAACCAGAAGGCCAGCCAGGGACAAGAACAACATGTCAAACAAAAGGGCGACGATATTGCCACCCAAAGGAAGCTTTTGATCGACAAGAAATCGGAAACCACCATAGGAGACACCAAAGACAAATAAGACCACGATCAGGCTACAAACCCCGATAACCACAGGCCGGATAAACGAGAATGCTGAAAAATTCTTCCATGTGTTCCAGGCGATCTTGGCCCCCAATCGCAGGAATAATTCGGCCCCTACTGAGGGAAAGTGGGACTTTTTTGCCATAGGTTTGCCGGTCATTACCTGGGGTTCCCCCCTGTTTGGATGACCGTTTCAACCAGGGATTCCTCTTCCGTCAGGCGAAGAAAAACCTCTTCAAGGGAACCTTGGAGGGAGGCCTGGGCCTTGAGGTCGGAAACCTTGCCTAGACCAATGAGTTTTCCCTTGTTAATGATGCCAATGCGCGTGGCCAATTCCTCAACCACATCGAGGGAGTGCGATGACAGGAAAACGGTTGTGCCTTGTTCCGCCTGCTCGCGGAGGATGTCCTTGAGTTGACGGACGCTTCGAGGGTCAAGCCCAACCGTCGGTTCATCAACAATCAAAAGCCCGGGTTCATGCAAAAGAGCGGAAGCAAAAACGGTCCGTTGCCTCATACCATGGGAATAGCGTTCGGTAAGGTGGTCAATAAAGTTTTCCAAACGAAATAATTTGGCAACATGAGCAAGGCGTTCGGCCGCATAATCCTTTTCAAGGCCGTGCATATCCGCGACAAATTGAAGGAATTCACGACCCGTGAGCTTGTCGTAAAGGTAGGGCAAATCAGGTACATAACTCATGGTTGCCCTGGCCTTTCGGCCCTCTTTCAGCAGATCAAAGCCTCCTATCCGGATGGTCCCCCTTGTCGGGTAAAGCAACCCACAAAGCATCTTAATAGTGGTTGTTTTGCCCGCCCCATTGGGCCCGAGGAATGCAAACAATTCTCCCCGGGGAATAACAAGGGTCATGTCGTCAACCGCTGGGGATCCCCCATATACTTTCGACACGCCGAGGATCTCGATCATCGGCCCAGTTGCATCAGGCATCATTCCTCCCTTTCGAGAGTCCACCGATGGCGAAACTCCAAAACCACATCCTGTTTCATTACCCTGCCATTGTTGGGGTCGACCCAGATATCCATCTGGCATTCCTCCGAAACCGCCCGTAGCCTACGGCAAATCACCGCCTTGGGATCCTCTTTTTTCCAGGATTCCAAAAGGGCCAGGACTTCTACCTGCATTCGTTTCCCGGAAATGCGACTCCCGGCGGCCCCATGCGATAAATCCCCCAGGGCATCGACACAGATGACCGTCCATTTCGACCCGGGGTTGAGCCTACCCAGTCTCCAAACGGGCATTAGTGGAAACCAAACCATTCCGGGGTCGCCAATCTCCACCATGGGGAGTTCCCTCGTGGTTTCCCTTCCCCGGAATGTTTCGGAAACCTTCCGGGCCAATTTGCCATTTTTGACGATACCCTCCATTTGAGCCCGTCCTTCCAGGGCAAGGTTGAGTGGGGGTTGCAGTTCCCATTTCCCTGAAATGGATTGGAGGTAGCCATTACGGCCGGTGGTGTATTCTGTCCGCAGGGATTTAAAAATGGTGGAGATACCCGATCCAGGCATGGGAGCAAGGTCCATCCAAAAAAGGAACGATTCAACCGGTTTTTCGGTGTAATCAAGGCCCGAAATACCCCGGTATAACTCTTTGCCGTCACTAAAAATCCTCCACCTTGAAGAAGTCCGGCTTCCCACGGTTTCATCGGATAAAGCAATAAGGACAGGAGCGGGCATATCGATCGACCAAAGGGGCAAATATTCGGTCAAAAGGAGCCAACTTGTGGTTAGGATCCATCCGCCCAATATCAAAATCACAGCCCAACGGGGTGGCATCTGCAATGGTCTCCAAGGCACGGAATCTCCCTATCATGTTAAGAACCCGGGTGGCATCCTCAAATGCCCCCTGAAGTACCCATGGGAGGCCATATGAAAAGTCTGGTTGTAGGCGTGCCCAGTGAGGTCAAAAACCATGAATACCGGGTGAGCCTTACCCCTGTTGGGGTCGAAGAGTTATCCCTTAGAGGCCACAAAGTCCTTATTCAGGCAGGGGCGGGCCAAGGATCCGGGATCCCCGATGAGGCCTATCGCCATCAAGGCGCGGAAATCGTTGCGGACGCCAAAGCGATTTGGTCCAGGGCGGATTTGGTCGTTAAGGTTAAGGAACCCATGAAGGAAGAATGGCCTTTGATGCGAAAGGGGCAAGTGGTTTTCACCTTTTTCCATTTTGCCGCGGACAGGGACCTTACTGAGGCCGTTTTGAAATCGGGAATCAGTGCGGTTGCCTATGAAACCATTCGTGACTCCAAGGGAACCCTGCCACTTTTGACCCCGATGAGTGAGGTCGCAGGGAGGATGAGTATTCAGGAGGGAGCCAAATACCTCGAGCGACCTTTTGAAGGCCGCGGCATCCTATTGGGCGGAGTTCCAGGCGTGGCTCCAGCCCAAGTGGTCGTTCTGGGGGCTGGCGTGGTAGGTGCCAATGCCGCCCGGGTTGCGGCAGGTTTGGGGGCCCATGTCAAAATCCTCGATGTAAACCTTGACAGGCTCCGGTACCTGGCAGATGTTATGCCACCCAATGTTTCAACCCTTTTCAGTGACCGACACAACATTCTCCAGTCTTTAACCAGTGCAGATTTGCTTATCGGATCCGTACTCATTCCAGGCGGTAGAGCCCCTCGTTTGGTGCGCACCGAGGACCTAAAAAGGATGCCTCCCCGTTCCGTCATAATTGATGTCGCCATCGATCAGGGTGGGTGCGTGGAAACAAGTCGGCCTACCACCCATGAAAATCCAACCTTCATGGTAAACAATGTCGTTCATTATTGTGTGACAAACATGCCCGGGGCGGTGGGCCGCACTAGCACCTATGCCTTGACCAATGTAACTTTGCCCTATGTGCTTGACTTGGCCAATAAGGGACTTAAGGGTGCCGTGATGGACAATCCAGGTTTGGCGTTGGGGCTAAACATTCATGATGGCAAGGTAATCCAGCCTTTGGTTGCTGCTGCCTTTGGCCTCCCCTGTGAAGGGTTACTTTTTTAATGAGTGGAGACCTGTTCGACCCTGAACCCAAAGCCCTGGAAGTTTCCGAACTGCTTTCCGGAATCAAGCAGCTTTTCCAACCCATGGCCAAGGTTATGGTAGCTGGTGAGGTTTCCAACCTGACCCTCGCCAAAAGTGGGCACGCTTACCTGACCCTAAAGGACGCCAAGGCATCGCTCAAGGTGGTTGCGTTTCGTAGTGTCGTATCCCGCGCCCGCTTTCAGTTGTCCCAGGGAATGCGCCTTAGGGTTCTTGGAAAACTGGATGTCTATGTGGAAAGGGGAGATCTCCAATTCAATGCCCAGGAACTGAGCCCGGAAGGAATCGGCGCCTTGGAGTTGGCGTTTCGGCAACGCAAAGAAAGGATGGAGTCGCTTGGGTGGTTTTCTCCCGAACGAAAGAGGCCTATCCCCGGGTTTCCCAGAGTCATTGGAATCATTACCTCCCCTACTGGTTCAGCGGTTCGGGACATGTTGGAAACCATTAAAGAAAGGTGGCCCATTGCCCGTGTGGTGGTGGCGCCATGTCAGGTCCAGGGAAACGGATCCGCGGAACAAATGGCAAAAGCCTTGAGCCTGATGGCCAACCTGGATTTCGAAACAGGTGGCCCACCGGATGTTATCCTGCTAGGTAGGGGTGGTGGCAGCATGGAGGACCTGTGGGCCTTCAATGAAGAGGTTTTGGTTCGAGCCATTGTCTCCTGTCCCATTCCCGTTGTTGCCGGTGTGGGCCATGAGGACGATGTGACATTGGTCGATTTGGCAGCAGACCTAAGGGGCCTTACTCCCACGCACGCCGCCCAGTGTGCAACTCCTAAACGAACCGACTGGGCTGCCCGAATCGATTCGCAAGCCATCCGCATGGGGCAAATTCTTAACCTGAAGCTGGCGGATTGTAACCGCAATTTGGAATCGCTCGCTCGTCGGTCCGGGTGGCACCGTCCAAAAGAGTGGGTTCGGGAAAAACAAAACAGGCTGAAAGATTGGGAAGGTCGACTCCACCAAGCTTGCCTTCATGCCCTTGCCGTCAAACATTCCCATCTCGAATCATTTAAAGATCGACTTGCACTACTCAATCCCTTGCAGGTGTTGGAGCGCGGATATAGCCTGACCTCTCCATGGATGGGAAACCGGGTTTCCACCCTTTTACGCGACGCCGCCGAAATCCATCCCGGAGACCTCCTTGAAACCAGGCTGATGCGTGGGTCTGTAATTAGTCGGGTAGAGCGGATTTTGCCCCATCAAGAGTCTATTATCTCCTACAAAGCCAACACGGAAAACCAGGAATGAGCTCAAACCAAGCCGACACAATTCCATTGGAACAAGACCTCCAGAAGCTTGAGGATACGGTTCGGGCCCTGGAGGGGAGTGGCCTGCCTTTGGAGAAACTCCTCGAACTCTATGAGGAGGGTATTCGCATTTATCGCCGCTGCCACGGTAAACTCCAAAGTGCACAACTAAGGGTGGAGGCGATCAAAGTGGATGCGGATGGTCGGCCAGTGCTTGAACCTTTTGACCACCAGAGTAGTATTGAATCGGCCCGGAGTTCCCTTCGCCTTCGGTCCGAAGAGGAATAGGCCCATGGAAATGAAGGCACACTTCGACAACCTGAAGGACCGGGCCAACCAGGAGCTTGACCGAATCCTCCAGCCGCACTCCGGGATGCCCGAGAGTTTGCTTGAAGCCATGCGGTATAGTGTTTTGGCTCCAGGCAAGCGAATGAGGCCACTATTGGCACATTTGGGATTCGAATTGTGCAAACCTGCCGATTCCATTCCGGTTAATCCCTGGCCTGCGGCTTGTGCGGTAGAGTTTGTTCATGTCTATAGCCTGGTTCATGATGACCTTCCGGCAATGGACGATGATGACCTCCGCAGGGGAATTCCCACATGCCACCGGAAATTCGGCGAAGCTCTTGCCATTCTGGCTGGGGATGCCCTGCTTACCTTGGCCTTTGAGATTTTGGCGGAATCCTACCCGGGAAACCTGGGAACAGAAACCATTTTGGAACTGGCAAAGGCTTCCGGAAGGACAGGTATGGTGGCCGGGCAGGTGGTAGACCTTGCTTGGGAAGGAAAAATTCAACCCAAGGAGGGTGAAAATGGCGAGAAGTGTGTCTCCAAGTTGGAATCACTTCATATGCGGAAAACAGGTGCCTTGATACGCGGGGCCTTGCGCCTTGGGGCGATGATCGGCCTTGGGGAAACCAAATCCCCCAGGGCCTTGGAAACTTTGGATAGGCTATCCCGCTTTGGAACATGGTTGGGGTTGGCGTTTCAGATCACCGATGACCTGTTGGATGTCGAAGGAGACGCCTCCAAAGCGGGGAAACGATTGGGAAAGGATGCGACCAGGGGAAAATTGACCTATCCGGGGCTCATAGGCATCCAGGCAAGTCGTGACCGCCTCAATGAACTGGAAACCATGGCCCTTGAAGTCCTCAAACCCTTTGGAGAGAGTTCCCTGGCTTTAAAATCCCTGTTGGGAACGGTCCTCCGTCGGGATCATTAGGGCAAATGTTTTTGGGGATACGAAGGGCCTCCAGGAGGAGGATTCCAAAGGTAACATTTCACTTGGCCTTATGTTTGTTCCCGATCCATTTCAGTATCGATCGTCACCAGTCGAGGTGAAGGCTGGTTCCGATTATTCAAAACCAGATTACACTTTTACAATAACAAACAGAGGAGGCCCATTTCTAAGAGAGTATGCCTGAATCAATGTTGAAAAACCGACCTAATCTTACTAAAATAGGCCGTGAGATATTGCACCAGGGAAGGAGCCAAACCTATGGATTTGCTGCTGGGGGGAATCAAATCCCCCAAAGACCTGCATCAGCTTTCCGAAGAACAGCTTAAGCAACTTGCCCAGGAAATGCGGGATGAGCTGGTTCGTATCCTTCGGGTGCGGCCTGCCCATTTTGCCAGCAACTTGGGTGTTGTGGAACTTTGCCTTGCTTTGCACCTTTCCTTTGACTTTACCCAGGACCGGCTCATTTGGGACACAGGCCACCAAATCTATCCCCACAAACTGATCACCGGCCGCTATGAGTCCTTTGGATCAATCCGAACCAAAGGTGGAATCATGGGCTACCCCAACCCTGCTGAAAGCGAATATGACCTGTTCATGACAGGCCACGCTGGCTCAAGCGTTTCCACGGCCCTTGGGCTAAAAATGGGGGATGTGGTCAATGGCCATCATGATCGCCATAGTGTAGCCGTGATTGGTGATGGGGCTCTCCCTTCGGGCATCGTTTTCGAAGCACTTAATAATGCGGGAGCCTTAAACAAGAATTTCCTCGTCATCCTCAATGACAACGCCATGTCCATTTGCCCAAGGGTGGGCTCCCTGGCAAAATGCCTCGATCAGGCGAGGATGTCCGATTTGTACCTTGGTTCGAAAAGGCACATACGCGACCTTTTGCAAAAGGTGCCCCTTGTAGGCGGCATGGCCACGCATTTTCTTGAACAAGCCAAGGAAGCGGTCAAGGCTTTTTTCCACGGTGGTGTCCTCTTTGAAGAGCTGGGCTTTCGCTACTTTGGTCCTATCGATGGCCACAATCTTCCCGAATTAAGGCGTTGGATCAATGATGTCAAGCAGCTTAAGGGGCCGGTTTTGCTTCATGTCCTGACGAACAAGGGCGAAGGCGTGGCCCAGGCCAGTGCCGATCCGGTCACCTATCACACCCCCCCAGTGTTTGAAGAGGTTGGCCCGGAAAGGACCATTCTGTCGCTAAAAAAAGGTGGTTCCAAAGCGTACACGGATGCGTTTAGCGCAGCCATTCATGAAAAGATGGGAGCGGATAACAAGGTTTCCATCATCACTGCCGCCATGTGCCAGGGTAACAAGCTCGAAAAAATTCGCATGGATTATTCCGATCGCTTTTTCGATGTGGGAATCTGTGAAAGTCACGGGGTTGCCTTTGCAGCGGGTATGGCAAAGGTGGGTGCCAAACCCATTGTAGCGATCTATTCCACCTTTTTACAGCGTTCCTTCGACCAAATTTTCCAGGAGGTCTGCCTGCAAAACCTGCCCGTGGTTTTCTGCATGGATCGGGCGGGATTCACCGGCCCGGACGGTCCTACCCATCATGGGGTGTACGACATCCCCTATATGCGCATGTTTCCGAATATGGTCGTTATGGCTCCTGGGGATGAAGCCGATGTCAAGCCCATGCTTGACTTTTCCCTTGGGAATAACAGCCCGGTGGGAATTCGTTATCCCAAAGCCCCTTTGGAAAATCATGAACGAAATGTTGCCCCGGTGGAGCTTGGAACCGCAGAAGTTTTTGAGTGGGGAGACGATGCTATCTTTTTGGCGTTTGGCACCCTTTTGGGGAATGCGGTAAAGGCCGCCCAAATCCTTCGGAATGAGGGCTATTCTGTTGGAGTGGTTAATGCCCGGTTTGCCAAGCCCCTTGACGAAACCATTACCCTGAAAGCGATCTCCCAGGCGGCGGTGGTTGCAACCATCGAAGAGGGATCTCTCGAAGGCGGGTACGGATCTGCGGTGCTGGAGGCTTGCAACCGGGCCGGGGTGGATTCCCGGAATGTGGTCCGGTTGGGCCACCCCGACCGCTTTATTCTCCACGCCGAACGCACGGAACAACTTCATGAAATTGGCCTTGATCCGGATGGTATGGCCAGCACTGTTCGCAAACAGCTCCAATTACGGGCTCCCCAACCGGGAGTCCGGCGGGTCCGCAAAAGTGGGGCGAGCCAAAGCGCTTAGGCTCCCAATCAGGTCAGCCAACCTTACCGGGAAAAAAACCTGACCCTTTGGTCCAATCGGAAAGGATTGCGATGAGGCTTGTCGTGTTGGGAAATGCCCTCCGACATGGGGTATCGGAAGCGGCTGTCCAGATTATTCCCCAGTTAGAGCGTAGGGCCGATGTTCGCATTGTTGACCTTCATCAAACCGCAAACCTCTCCGAAATTGAGGCCGATTATGCCATCGTGCTGGGGGGTGACGGTGCGATCCTCCGGGCGGCCAGGCAAATGGGATATCGCCAAATTCCCACGCTAGGGATCAACTTGGGACGGCTTGGTTTTTTGGCGGAATATCAGTGTCAGGAAATTCCCCACATTCTCGATTCGCTGGAATCCGGCCGCTTTAGCCTTACCCATCATCTCATGCTGGAATGCATCGGGCCCAGCACCGATAAACCCATTTTGGGGTTAAATGATTTGTCCATCAAGTCAGGGCCACCTTTTCGAATGGTGGAACTGAGCCTGTTCATTGATGGCTGCGAAGTCAGCCAATATCGGGCAGATGGGGTGCTCATCAGCACTCCGGTAGGGTCCACGGCCCATAGCCTGGCCGCCGGGGGCCCTATTCTTGGCCAAGAAATGGAGGCGTTTGTCATTACCCCCATTTGCCCGCATGCCCTTACCAGTCGCCCCTTGGTAGAATCTGCCGCCCGTGAACTTGTCCTGAAGCTTTGCGGTGACCGGGACCGGTTGATGGCGATTGTTGATGGCCAGGTTGAGATCCCCCTGGAACCGAATGGGTTAATCACCATCCGCAAAGCGCCCGTGTTTTTCCAGCTGATTAGGCTATTGGATCGTTCCTTTTACCGGACCTTACGGGAAAAACTGGCCTGGGGCACCCTTCCAGGGTTTCGAACCGAGTTATTGCCTGGTTCCCCCTCGACCGACATTAGGTCCCCCATATAGAATGACATCCTCAGCTCTTTTTCTTCCATATTATCAGGGAATGGGTATTCCATGAATTTCTCGCTCGATTGGTTCGTTCCGGGGTTTTTACTCTGTTTGTTGCAGGTAATCCTTGCAATTCCATGGTTATTAGCCTCTGGATTGGTCCAAAATCCATTAAAACGCGGGTTTGCCACCCTCCTACCCCCTTCTATTGCCGGTCTCCTTGCCTGTGTGGTCCTTCCGATAACGGTCATTAATACCTTTGAAGCGGATATTACCGAAGGAATGGGCC
Organism: Planctomycetia bacterium; assembly: GCA_005808665.1. Taxonomy (GTDB): domain Bacteria; phylum Planctomycetota; class Planctomycetia; order Gemmatales; family Gemmataceae; genus SYLG01. The sequence goes on from SYLG01000095.1 coordinate 13,191, forward strand.
AATGGTTCGCCGCCATTGCCCAACTTCAATTGGTCCTGGATACCTTCATTATAGGGGTTCCTCTTCTGGGAATGCTTTGGCCCAAAGGTGGGGCGGTAGCCCAGGCCGCTTTCCGAGAGGGTGTTCGCCAACCCATGTTTTGGCTGCTGGGTGGCATGGGTTTTCTGATGATGCTGGCGGCCCCGATGGTACCTTACTTCACCTTTGGTGAAGACGACAAAATGGTGAAGGAAATCGGCTATGACCTCCTCATGCTTTGCGGTGCCATTTTCGGCGCTTTGGCCGCTGGTTTTTTTGTCAGCGAAGAAATCGAAGGGCGGACCGCAGTAACCCTTCTCAGCAAACCCGTTTCCAGGCGCCAATTCCTCATTGGCAAATTCGTTGGCATCCTTATGGCCGCATTGCTCATGATTTCGGTTCTTGGAACCTGGTTTGAGGTGACGATCTTCCTCAAGCGCCACATTGAAAGAATGGACCCTATCCCGGTTGGGGAATGGCTTCAATTATTGACCAATCAGGCCAGGTTGCCTAATAGTGCATTAGGGATCTTTCGAGGCATAAGTCTATGGGTAGGAATGCTTTATGAGGTTGGTCCCGGGGTGTTCCTCTCCGGTTGGCAAATCACCCTTCTTACCGCCATTGCCGTTTCCTTGGCAACCCGGCTTCCGGTCACGGTCAATATGCCTGTGATTCTATCCATTTACCTCATGGCTCACCTGACCCCGGTTTTGGTAAAAATTGGTGCCATTGCCCGGGCCGCCTCGCCGAACGATCCAGTCGCCACCCTTCTGGAGTTTACTGGACGCGTTTTTGACACCGTTTTGCCCTCATTGGAGTTTTTCCGGGTCGGGCCGGCCATGCTTGGGGATGCCCCTCCGGCCCCAGGCCCATTTCTTGCTTATATTGGGATGGTTAGCCTTTACGGAATAATGTACACCACGGTTGCCCTTTTGCTTGGCCTGATCCTTTTTGAGGATCGGGATTTGGCATAAGGACCTATCGCAAAACATGCCCTAACCTGGTCTGGGTGCGTATGTTAAAGCGTTAGCCAAAAGTTTGGGAGCCGTCGATGAAAACCATCCCTGCTTTCCCAGCATGGGCAATGCGCCGGGCCCGAAATCAATGTTGGGGCCACCCCCATTATGGTCGTTTGAGCCTCCTGGGCTCATGCCTGGTTTCCCTATGCCTTGGCCTTTTGGTCTTTCCCCTTATTTCCAGTTTCCTATTACTCCTTCAATTGGGAACGATTTCAGCCCAATCCTCCAATGAGCCCCGCCTTTCCCAAACGCTTACCAGAAGCTGGGGATTTGACCTCCCCCAGGATCGTTTGGATGCCTTGGAACAATCCGGCGTAAACCCAATGGTGGCAAAATCCTTGGCCTTTGAAACTCAAACCTCGGAAATATCCCAAGAGCTTTGGGGGGGGATGGTAACTCTTTTTGCGAAACAAAATGGTATCGATCCAGCGACCGTTCGTCCAGGGAAAGATGGTGGACTAACAGGCATCCAACTGCGCTTGGCTGCCTCCCGATTTGGGACAATGGCATGGGTTCATGGTATATTTGGAAAGCTTTCCGGCGCACACCAAACCGACTCTGCCCTTGGGTGGAATTTTATGTTCAGCTCCCTTCTTTGCCTTGGCGCAATTTGGGGGCGATTTTTAGCCAAGGTTGGTGCCCTTCGTGCCGCTTCCGAAGGTGGAACCCGACTTGGCTTGATGATGGTTGCCCAATCCCAAAACCTCCAACGCCTTCGGATTTTGCCTCAAGCGGTTAACCAACTATTGCCATTGGAAGAGGGATTGGCCACCCTCACCCAATTCCTTGCTCGGGAAATTGCCAACCGGTATGGGCTGCCCCTTATTTGCCTTGGTCTTTTTTTGGTAGGACTTTGTACCGGAGTGTGGTCATTCCTTGGACTCCTTGGCGTGGCACTTTTGATCATTGCTGCACGATTGGGATGGGATTTAATGGTTTCGGATGCCAAAGAGGTTGGCCGAATAGGTAGCTTATCCCTGACGGGCCTGCTTCACGAAACACTTCTTCCCGTCCGTTTGACACACAGCCTTGGAATCGAGGGTGCCCAACAAGGGCATGCTGAACATTGGGTTGATCGCCTTGGGGCTTCCCGCCGCCGGATGGTTTGGTTGATTTGCACCTATGGAGCGGTAGAAGCGATTAGTATTCTGGTGATCCTTGGGGCAGGGTTGGTTATAGCCTGGGTCGGGCTTCGTGGGTCGGTTGAGGGTTTGGCAATGGCTCTTGGCGGGGCATATTGTGCGGCCGGGATTCAGGTAGCTGCTATAGAAATGGCCAGGTTGGCCCGACGGGGTGAAGTTGTGTCACCCCTTGCCGCCACTCTCTACGAGTTTATTGATGAACGGGATCCACCCATGCGGCCGGGAACGCTTGCCTTGGGCCCATTAGTCGAAAAATTGGAACTTGATGATGTTTGCCTTCGGGAAGAGATATCGGGGAAACGGCTCTTGGAAGGGGTCACACTTTCACTCCCTGTGGGACATCGGGTTGCACTTGTTTGTGAAGATCCAAATACAATCCATGCCCTTTTCGCAGTTCTGGCAAGATTGGTGGAACCCAATTCGGGCGATATCCGCTTTGATCGGACCAACCTCCGTTCCGCCCGTGAGGATGACCTTCGGCGGCAAGTATCCCTTATCTGTCCTTCGGATGGAATGCTTCCCGGGACGGTCCTTGATAACCTGATTGCGGGGCGGGAAATCAACGAGGCTGTGGCGATTGATTCCGCCAAGCGCGTTCACCTCGACAGGTTGATACGCGACCTACCTGAGGGATATCAAACCATTGTGGATGGAAAAGGTGCCCCACTTTCACCCCTTTCCAGGCATTTGCTATCCCTGGCCCGGGTCATTTCTGCAAATCCCTCATTGATCCTTTGGGAGGATCCCGATTTCCCCCTTTCCCCATCGGAAGCGGCTCTTTTGGACGATGCCTGCAGGCGCTGGTTTGACGGAAAAACGGTGCTGATGCTCGCCCGTCGGGTTTCAACCCTAAAACATTCTGAAAAGGTCTTTTATTTCCGGGGTCCATCCCTTGAAGGATTTGGAAAACATCCAGAATTGATGGAAACATCGGGAGAATATCGACATATTCTGGGGCGGATTATAGTTGAATCAGGTAATAAATAATTCGGATTCCTGGCCTAATTGCAAATGCCTTTATCCAAGGAAATTCAAAGCGTTGGGGAATGGGGACATTTCATGGTAATGGATCCGGGAACATGGCTGCCAGAGGACTTTGGACTACCTTGGAGCGATCCCGGGCATCCCTTCCATACCGACCATATGAAGCTTGCGCTTGAGGAAGCCTCCATTGCTTTTGCTGAGGACGAGGTTCCTGTTGGGGCGGTGATTGTTTCGTTGGATAAAGGAGTCATCGCAAGGGCCCACAATCAGCGGGAAATGCTCAAAGACCCCACCGCCCATGCCGAAATGGTTGCCATAACGCAATCCGCCCAATATTTGAAATCTTGGCGATTGGAAAATTGTGTCCTCTATGTCACACTCGAACCCTGTCCCATGTGTGCCGGGGCCATTGTTCAAGCCCGATTACCCCATGTTGTGTATGGTTGCACAGATCAAAAGGCCGGGGCCTGTGATACCCTTTATCAAATCACCAATGACCCAAGGCTAAACCACCGTAGCCAAGTCATGGGTGGAGTAATGCAAAAAGAATGTGCGGCCATCCTGAGTGATTTCTTTAGACAAAAAAGGCTTTTGGGAAAAAAATAAGCATCCTTGCACCTTGAATGGGTTGAATCCTTTCTTTTCCCAATAATCCTAAGACCCCTTACATAAGGATTCCTTGGCATGATCCTCCATGCATTCCCATTCTTTAGGCACGCGTTCCGGGCACCAAACCTGCCCCTGGGTTATAATGGGTAAGGAATGGTATTGTTTTTGGCGGCTAGTAGGAGGTGGGGCATGCTCCGTTTCGCCCTGCGTACTTTTGTGGTAAGCTTGGTTTTGAGTGCCTTAATTGCCTCAAGTGCCATTTCCCAAACCCGATCAAGGGAATTTACTACTCCCAATACTCCCAAACGCGGCCAGCTTGAATCCCTCAATCTGATCCATATGTGGAGCGCAAATCTCCCTATGGAAGACAAGCGGGATGGGGTACATGATATTTGGTTTGTGGGAGGCCAGGTTCTCGCCCAAACCCATCGGGGTGTGGTTGCATGCTACGATGCAGAAACCGGCACCCAGCTTTGGCACACTTTGCCTGGCCAGCCTTATCAAGTGACATTGACCCTGGCATGGAACAATAAGCTGGTCTTTGCCGTCAACAACGGCAGTATTCATGCCATCAATCGTAAAACGGGCAACCTTGACTGGCGATTCCCCATGGCAAGCAACCCATCCGGCCCCATGGTTGCGGATGAGTTCCAGTTATTCATACCAACCGAAAACCGCCACATTATTGCCATACATTTACCACAACCACCCACAAAAACCAAGACAAAGCAACCACTGTTTAAAGAACCTGAATTGCGCATTGGGGGTCGGGGGGTCAATCTCCAAAAGGAACAAAAAAAAGACCAGGAAAATGCCAAAGATGCATTGCGCAATCCCCAAGCCAAGCCCGATCCAAGCAATGAACCAAGCCCCGCTCCCAAGGAAGACCCTGCCGCACCCAAACCGGGTGCAGCACCGATGGCTCCCGAAGATCCCATGGCCAAACCTGTCATTCGCACCGTGGAGGATGATATCCAGGTAGCGGAAGTCGACGAACCGGTTTTGATGGCAAAACTCAATTGGGCAGGCAACACCCGAAGCATCATCCCATTTCGCCCCCTTATTACGGAAAAATATATCCAGGCCGTGAATTACCAGGGTGATACTTTCACCTTTCTGAAGGAAGGAAACCTGGTGTTGAAAAACACGGAAGAACTGCATGTTCCCGATTTGCAGATCCGGGGAAGAGTAAACCACCAGCCTGTTCAGCACAACAAAACGAGTTACATAGCAACAAGTGACGGTGCAATCATTGCCGTGGATATTGAACAGGGTACCAAACTTTGGGAAAGGCCCCTCAGTTCGCCAGCCGATCGTCCTTTGTTTTGCACGGAAGAGGATGTTTTTGTCATTACGGCGGAGGGGTTAACCCGTATTGATGCCCGGACCGGAGCAATTGCCTGGAACTTTTCCACTGGTTTAAGGGTAAAGCATTTTCAACCAGGTATCAGCCATGTTGTTTCGGTGAATCCCAAATTTGTCTATGCTTATGACCTCCAGGGACACCTCCATATTTATGACCGGAGGCTTGGTCGGGAACTTGCCTCGGTCAACTGGTCGGATTTCAATTTGCCCATTGCCAACCGTTCCTCCGATCGCCTCCTTTTGGCAAGTCAATCAGGCAAATTGGTCTGCCTTCGTGATCGGGAGTTTACCCTCGCCGAACTTCATGGCAAGGGTGAAAATGTAATGGAAGATGTTGTCGCCCAAAAGGTGGTTGCGGATTCCCTCTTGCAAAAAAGCCAAATTCAGGAAAACCCCAAAATCAACCTTCGTGATGTGATGGCCCAAGTGGCTGCCCGTCACCGTCTAAAAGTGTTCTTTTCGGACGGGGCTTTTCGCGACCTTAACCTTGTCCCTATTGCCGACAAGGTTGTAAAAGTGGCCAGTCCGGGTACCCAAACCCTTGGCGAACATCTGAAAGCGATTCTGGATCCGTTGAATGCAACCGTTTTCAATGTGGGTGGGGTCCTCATGGTGGTACCCAAACCGGGAACCGAACCAGCCTCCGGCAAGGATGCGGTAGCTCCGGTTGAAAAACCCCCCACCGATCCCGCCGATCCTAAAGATCCCCCTCCGGAGACCCCTCCCGAGGCACCTAAACCGGGCGCCAAACCGGGGGTTGTTCCCCCCACTCCGGCCCCACCCGCTTAACACCAAGGAGGGATTACCATGCGCATTCGTTGTCGTGAAAATGGACCATTTGTGGTTGCCATGCCTGTCGAGGTGGTGGATTCGTTGGGAAACCCGTTTCCTATCGCTACCGACAAAGAATTTGTCGCTTTATGTCGCTGTGGAGCCAGTCAACGAAAACCCTTTTGTGATGGGTCACACAAAGGATGCGGGTTTACGGGTGCGGAATTAGCTCCGGTTCCACCTACGCCTGAACCCCTTTAAAATCGGAGTGGAAGCCTTTCCTTCCCTGTTTGTTTTAACCAGGCTACCGGCAATAATTCTGTTGGGAGAAAAACCCTTGCGTGTTAGAATACCATAACCCGCCGGTTGGTGTTCCCCTGGTTTATTAGATTTGGCTTTCTCATGAGCAATACCATTGCCTTAATGGTGATTTTGATTCCGGGTGTTGACCCCCGGGATGTTTTCTTTGAATCCCGCATTCGCCCCATCCTTGTTAACCATTGCCAATCTTGCCATGGTTTGGATAAACAAAAAGGAGGATTACGACTCGACTCCGCCCAGGGTTTTGCCCGAGGGGGTGATAGCGGCCCTTTGTTTCATAGGGACCATCCCGAAAAAAGCTCCATTCTTCTGGCCTTAAGCCACACTACCGATCTTAAAATGCCTCCCAAGGGAAAACTTCCTGACAAGGATATCCAAGCCCTTGAGGCTTGGATTCGGGCGGGGGCCGAATGGCCCAAAGACCCTTTTAATAAACCGGATTCAAAACCCTTGGCCAAGACCTTACCCTCTCCATGGTGGGTAAAAAAACCATTCGATCCCATCCCAAAGAATCCAAAAGCTCTCCGATCCAACCCCATTGACTCGTTTCTTTCCGACAAAAGGACCCAAATCGGGGTGACCGAAGCCCCTCCAGCCGATCGTCGGACCCTTTTAAGGCGGATGACCTACGACCTCACGGGATTGCCCCCTTCCCAAAAAGAAATGGCCCAGTTCCTAGCTAACCCTGCTCCCGATGCGGTCGCCAAACAGATCGACAAGCTGCTGGAATCGCCTGCTTACGGGGAAAAATGGGCGCGAAAGTGGCTTGATATTTCACGCTATGCCGACTCAAACGGCATGGACGAGAACCTTTCTCATGCCTTGGCTTGGAAATACCGCGATTGGGTCATCAAAGCCTTTCAAAAGGATCTACCTTATGACCAATTCGTGGCCATGCAAATCGCAGGAGACCTATTACCACCCAATGTCAGTGATGAAGTTAGTAAAGACCGCCTGGTGGCTACCGGTTTTCTTTCGATTGGTCCCAAAATGCTGGCCGAAGACGACCCTGTCAAGATGCGCATGGACATCATAGATGAACAGCTTGACACTTTGGGCCAAGCCTTTTTGGGGCTTACCCTTGGTTGTGCCCGTTGTCATGACCACAAGTTTGACCCCATTTCTACCCGCGACTATTATGGGTTGGCCGGGATTTTCCATGGGACCAACACCATGGAAACCTATTCCGTTGTGGCCCGTTGGATGGAAAGGCCCCATCTTGCGCCAGAAGAGGAGAAGAAAGTTCTTGCTAGGAAAAACCTCTTTGAAACGGAACTCAAAACCCAAAAAGACCTTAAATCCCGATTGCGGAAAAAAGAGATTGAAAACCACCTGAAACAAGCAGGGGCCTATGCCCTGGCCGCCAAACAATGGATGGACACGGAAGCCAATTCTCCCAAGGAACCTCCCAAACAAGCTGTGATTCTCGAGGCCGAGGATTTTACCAAGGGCAATTTAATCAAAGACTTTAACACCTATGGCAAGGGGATTGGCGTTTTGGTCAATCGGGGAGAGTTGCCAAACCAGGCCGAGTATGCCTCCGTTTCCCTCCCGGCCGGTTGGGTCCGGATCTGGACCCGCCATGCAGCAATGTCCTCGCGACCCGTCAAACTGTTTGTCAATAACAATCGCCTCACCGAAACGGCCGCCAATCAGGTCACAGGTTCCTGGACCCCTGAAAGCCAACAATGGCATATTGCCGCGACCACAAAAGGAAATTCAGGCCAATGGATTTTGCGGATTGAATCAGACGGAACTGTTCCCCACATTGATAAATTTGCCCTGGAATCCTTGCCCTCAGGGGTTGCCAAGGTGCAAACGATTGGTGCTTTCGCGGAATCGCAAGGACTTCATCCGCTGGTTCTTGAACGATTTGTGCAATCCATGATGGCCCTCCAGGGAAAGCCTTGGGTGGAACAATGGGCCCACCTCGTGGATCCTCAAAAGGGACCGTTGAAGGACGATGCGGCTTTGGACCCTTTGATATTGCCCGCTACTTTGGCCGATATTAACAGGGCTGTTACAAAAATCGAGGAAGGCCTCAAAGAGGTCAAAGCTGTTCCCCATGTCATGGCGGTTCGCGAAGGAAAGCCCACCGACCTAAAGGTTCACATAAGGGGCAGTCACTTAAGCCTTGGCGATTTGGCCCCCCGAAATTTCCCCACCGCAATGCGCCTTAACCAGGCGAGTCCCTTTCCCAAGGATCAAAGTGGCCGTTTGCAGCTTGCCCATTGGATCACAGAGCCCCATCATCCCTTGACGGCAAGGGTCATGATCAACCGGATTTGGCAGGGACATTTCGGCAAAGGTATCGTTCGCTCCGTGGACAACTTTGGCAATCTCGGAGACTTGCCCACCCATCCCGAATTGCTCGATTGGCTTGCGGCAAAGTTTGTCGAATCCGGTTGGTCGATAAAGGCTATGCACCGGCTTATCATGAATACTGCCGCTTACCAGTCTTCCATGCGCATGGATGAGGCCATGTTTCAGGCGGATCCCGATAACCGAACCCTGTGGCGGTTTGACCGTCGCCGTCTCGATGCCGAGGAATTTCGCGACGCAATGCTTTTTGTTTCGGACACGCTTGACAGAAAAGCGGGAGGTACCCTACTTACGATCGGGGATCGGCAATATGTCACCAGCACGGCCAATTTTGCGTATGACAGTCATTCTGCCCCAAGGCGTTCGATCTATCTCCCGGTCGTAAGAAGCGCTTTGTTTGAGTACTTTCAGGTTTTTGACTTTGCCGATCCAAGTGCCATCAAAGGGGAAAGAACGGCAACCGTTGTGCCCACCCAGGCCCTTTTTCTCCTTAATGGAAAATTGTTGGACGATGCGGCCAAAGCCTTGGCAAAGCGTGTGCGCCCAAAAACCAACCACCCTGATCAGGCTACCTTGGCCATCCGGGAGGTCTTTGATTTGTCGTTGGGGCGATTACCCAATGACCGCGAGATAGTGGAAATCAAAGGATTCCTGAAAGATCACCCAGGGGATGGTTGGAATGGATTGGCTAGGGCACTTTTATCGTCGAATGAATTTCTCTATCTGGATTAGGGGGAATAGGAATGAATAATATGGCCCCCTTGCCCAATCGGAGAGACTGGCTTGCCTCCTCTGCTTGCGGATTTGGTTGGCTGGCTGGAAAAGGTCTCCTCGCTTCCACAAATTCTTTGCCACAAAACCCACTCCCCCACTTTGCTGCCAAGGCCAAACGCATCGTCTTTTTGTTTATGCACGGTGGGCCAAGCCACATGGACACCTTTGATTACAAACCCCGGTTAACCAAAGATGATGGCAAACCTTGCCCCATACCCAAGCCCCGTGTGGTTTCCTCCGAAACAGGAAACCTTTTAGGCTCTCCCTTTTCTTTTTCCCAAAAGGGAAAATGTGGGGCTTGGGTCAGTGAACTGTTTCCTCATATAGGACGCTCGGTCGATGACCTCTGTTTCCTTCACGGCATTCATGGTTCGAACAGTCGCCACGGTGGTGCGCTTTTGGAGTTACACACAGGTTCCGATACTTTCATTCGACCCAGTATTGGATCCTGGCTAAGTTATGGCTTGGGTTCAGAATGTAACGACCTTCCCGCCTTCATCACCTTGGCCCCAACCCTGACCCATGGTGGGGTAAACAATCAATCAAGCGCCTTTCTTCCTGCTGTCCATCAAGGGGTTCCCATCGGTTCAGCGGCCATTCCCGCTGAAAAAGCGCGTATTCCCTTCATAGAAGGAGGGCCAAACCGAAAAACACAACGGGCGGAAATGGACTTGATCCAACGCCTTAACACCATGCACCTGGATTCCAGCGGGGCCGATTCAAGGCTTTTGGCACAGATCGCTTCCATGGAAATGGCCTTCCGGATGCAGGCAACTGCCCCCATAGTTCAGAATCTCTCCGAGGAAACCAAGGCAACCCATGAGGCCTATGGGCTTAATAACCCTACCACTCAAAACTACGGCAAACTTTGCCTCATGGCTCGCCGATTTCTCGAAAAGGGCGTTCGGTTCGTGCAGGTAACACACAGCTACAAATGGGACCAACATGGTAGTCTGAGAGCCGATCTGAGGAAGAATTGCCTGGAGGTTGACCAACCCGTTGCGGCCCTGGTTTCGGACCTGAAGGCCAGAGGATTATTGGAAGATACTCTTGTTTGGTGGGGGGGCGAGTTTGGCAGGACACCTGTCTCCCAGGGAAATGATGGCCGGGATCACAATCCCCATGGCTTTACCCATTTCCTGGCAGGGGCCGGAGTCAAACCTGGATTTCGGTATGGTGCCACGGATGATTACGGCTACTACGCCCAGGATGGCAAGGTCCATTTTCACGACCTTCATGCCACCATCCTCCACCTCATGGGTTTCGATCATACCCAATTGACCTATCGGCATGCGGGTCGGGATTTTCGGTTAACCGATGTTAGCGGCGAAGTCGTCCATGAAATATTAGCCTAATTGCAGGCTTGTAAGGTCAATTGAACCAGGCAGCGAAACCAAAGAACTCCCCCCCGAATATCCGTTGCAAGCGGCCCCATGTCGCCTGTTTTGTAAATTCCCCGTTTTCAAGGTATGGGTTTGCCGCAGTTCCCTGAACCCAAAGGATGGCATCGAAGTCCCTCGAATGGGTAAACACCCGGCGTAAATTCACCCCACGATTATCCCCTGCACGCCAAAAAGGAATGAGTTTTTTTCCTTCCAGAAGGCTTTGGGCCTCATCCAAAAATTCAAGCCACCCATCGATCATTGGCCGCGGGACTGAAATTCCCATCACCCCCGTTTGTTTGGGATTGGGGACCCATTCCATATCGTTGTCTGTTTCCTCCAAAATCGAGGCCCAGGATTCCCTGCTTAGGGCAATCACTTTTTCCAGGTGTCCAAGTGCTGCCACCATTAGTTTTTGATCCTTAAGGGGAAAACGCCACATATGAACGAACGCAACGAGATCGAAAATTCTCTCGTCGAAAAGTTGGTTGTCCATTCGGCGGGGGATGTTGTTCAAAAAACCAAAGGGTGTTTTGACCTTGGGGAAAAACAGTGAAGCTGAAACTTCAAATGTTTCCCGGTGATCATGAGCCAGGATCACCGAACCCATGGCCAAAAGCAGATTGCAATACCCTTGGAGCCAAATGGCATCACCCTGGTCAAAAGAAACCGCCATTTCACCAAGAGGGATATTGGCCGCCCTGCCTGTTAGATATCTGGCAAGAATGGTCTTCAAATATTCGTCCGCCTTCCCGTCGTTATTGAGGTCCATTTTGACCAAGCCCATTTTCAATGGGAGTTTGATTTTTGGATCACGAACCAAGGCAAGCGTTTTTTCGGCCTTGGTTAGTCCCTCCATAAACCGGGAAAAAAGGGATCGGAATTTTTCGTAATCAATCTCTTCGGGTTTCGGATTGACAGGAACAGGCATTCGGAAAAAAGGGAAGCCAAAGGAAGCACCAAGGTCCGGATTCAAGCCAAAGCGATACATATCCTGACCAAGGCCTTCCACAGAATGAATGAATTGCAAAGCCCCAAGGCCAAAGCGGGCCTCGGCGTCCTTTGGAAATTGTTTCAAATGGTCAAGTAAGGCTTTTTCACCGCCAGAATAATTGCCTTGGAGGAGATATGGTTCCACCATGGGGGGCCCGGCCAATAGCGGGCAGGCCATTCCAACCAGGAAAAGCTGACCAAGAAGGCCAAAGAATAAAGTCCTTTGAATGGAGTTTCCGGAAACTGGGCAGATCATGACAACCTCCTTGGCAAATAAAGTTAACCTAAAGCGAATCAAGGTTTGATGGTTTTGATTTTTCCCAAACATAACCGGAATCCATCCCGGGAGTCGGAATAGGCAGGTCCTTGAAGGCCAAGGCGAACCGCACAACGGGCATTTCCTGGAACATCAAAGTAGTTTCCGCCCCTACAAACGGGTTGGGGGTTTTTTGCCACAAAATAGCTTTCCTCATGGGCTCCCTTGGGATCGAAATGATCAAGCACTACTTCCCAAACCCCCCCGCACATATCCGCCAAACCGAATCCATTCCTCCCCTTTTCACCGTAATGATCCACCGGGGACACAAAGGCAAATCCATCACTCCAGGGAGCATTGGCAAGGGGCCAAATTCGTTTCCTGCCCGGGAGAAAATCGACAGCCGAGATGTTGAGTCGCCCTTCACCATCGCTGATTTCATTGCCCCACCAAAAATAGGTCCGTTCCTTGGTTCCTCCCCGGCAGGCATAAGACCACTCCGCTTCGGTGGGTAGCCGGTATTCCAAACCCTTGGCTAACCGGCCCGCCGCCCGTTCTTTTTGGGTTATCCACTCTGCGAACGCCCGACCATCCTGCCAACTCACGCAGACGACAGGAAAATTGTCCCTCAAAGGAAAATCAAAATTGGGATCCCGCCAACTTTTTCCAGGCATCGGTTTCCAGGGGTGCACCACCATCGTAGTCAGGTGATAGCCGTTCCATTGGGGATCAAAACACTGGGTGTGGCCGCCGGGTTTTTCCGCATCGCTTACATATCCGGATTCTTCCACGAATCTGCGAAACTGCCCCATAGTGACTTCGGTGCGACCTATCCAAAAATCGTCTTTGACCTGCATCCCACGGGCTTCGCCTTCATAGGACTCACGCACGGTTCCCGGGGTAGCACCACCTTCAATGCCCGTAGCCCAGGCCCGTTCGGCCGGTGTACTGCCCTCCATGAATTTGCCAGCCGGGATGGGCACCATCTCGATTGTGGTCCCTTTACCCAAGTCGATCCGGATCGCCGTATTTTTTGCAGTCTTGTCTTGGCCCATTACCTCCCCACCCAAGCCTAGTGCCAAGGCTAGCCCCATCCACCTGAAAAAATAATGTGGCCCGTTTGCCAACACCCGCGTGGGTATCCAGATTCCCAATAGCGAAGCTTTTTTTCCAAGTAGTTGGCTCATGTTGGATACCTCGTTTAGGTTTCAGCGGATTCCATTTCTGGTTTTTGAAAACTTAGACGCCCCTGGTGAGTCCTTCAAGCGATTCAAGCTGTCCCAGGTCCGTAAGCTTTTTCCTTTGGCCTTTGACCAATGCAATGTTTGGAAGGGTGGTTCTGTATTTCGTTGGGTTTTTTTGGGTAAATGGTTGGGGTTGTGGTTTCGAAGGACATCGGGTCTATGCTTCAAATTATGTCAGATTATGTCAGATTCGAGTATTTTTCCGGTCAACATCCGATGGATCGGGGTTTGAGTTTGGCCATTTTCATTTTTCCTTTGAATGGAAACAAAAACGAAAGGTGTTTTACCCGTTCCGAAGGGATTTCGTTTCCCAATCACCCTAAATCGGTGGTGACTTGCCTGGGCAAAGGGCGGTATTATGGCCCTTGTGGGTCGCTACCCATTTGGATTTATCCGGTTTTTAGCCAACCCGAATGGTCCCAAAGGATTGGTTTCCCCCATGGTTTGGCGCTATGGGGCGATTCGGTTTGTGAGGGAATGGGATGACTGGCGAACAGGTTATTTTGGGACTCAAGGTCGCCGTTTTGATTGTAACGATTCTTTTGGGGGCAAGTTTGATAGCCCTTTCCCAGGGGCGAGTAGCCCTCCATGGCCGGATCAATCTGGCCTTTTTTGTACTTACCCTCACCGCCCTTTTTGTTTTTGAGGGAATCATCCGATTTTGGCAACCCGAAGTTTTCGACTATATCCGCCAAAAACCGGAACTCCTCCAAAGTTTAAGAATTCATCTCGCTTTTTCTGTCCCCTCCGCATTGCTAATGCCCCTGATGCTTTGGTCCGGACTGAAGCATAACAAAAACTTCCATATTGGCTTGGGAATGGTGTTTCTGCTCCTATGGTCGGGTACCTTTGTCACAGGAATATTCTTCCTGCCCCACCAATGAATCCTCCACCGGCCAAGCCTCGTTCTTCCCCGGATTTCGATCTGGAACAATTCATTACCAAACCAGTCCATGGCGAACCCCTGGTGGAGGAAAAGGAGGGTCGCTGGGAGGATTTTCCCCGTCAAAAAAGCGAGGGTGGCCTTTCCCAGGAGGACATTCCTCCTCCCCCCCTGCAAATGTTGGAAGCTGCGCTTTTTTGTGCTCCGAGGCCCCTTGGAAGTCTGGTGTTGGCCAGGTTGTTTCCAGGTTGGCGACCCACCGAATTGGAAGGCTTGATAGGGGAACTCAATGACCGGTTTCGCCGGGTGGGCCGCCCATGCCGAGCCGTCCGGGAACCAACGGGTTGGGTCCTTAAACTAATGGCGGGAACGATTCCCATCCAGAAGGCCGCCCCGGTTTCACTTTCGAATGAGGTTGCCTTGGCACCTGGAGAACTCGATGTATTGGCTTTGGTGGCCTATCGGCAGCCCATCGGGAGGGAGGAATTGGATTCCGTTCGTGGTTCCGATTCGGCGGTTTCGATAAGGCAACTTCTCAAACTGGGGCTGATACGAATGGAAACCAACCAGACAGGTCGCGTTTACTCGACGACCCCCGGTTTTCTGGAAGCCCTTGGCATCCGTTCGCTCAAAGACCTTCCAAGGGTGGAAGAAGCTCCCGGATAGAAGGTGGGAATTTTTTTAAGGGCAAAGGTATCTTTGAGACCGTGATTCGTAACCCAATTTCTGTGTTTTTACTAGGTTTATCATTCGGTTTGTGAATGCAGTCCATGAATCCGAAAGAAGTTGAATCCTTGGCCTACACATACCCGGATCCCTCGAAACGGGTATCAAGGGAGGTTTTTTCTGATTTAGGATTTAATTGCTTTTCCAATCGGTTTGCAAGAAGTGAATCTGAAACAGCTCAACCCTTTTGGTTTTTCCAAGAAACAAAAAAGGACCGCCTAAGGGAGGTCCTTTTTTCAAGGTTGGCAATCGCTTAAACCCTATAAATTTGCCTACTTTAAGGTTTTTCGCCTACAGAAGGGTCAAGCTTTTTGGGAACCCCAAGGGGGGTACCAGGGGTTGCCCCACGACCTGTCACCTCGTCCTGGTTAAGCAAATCCTTGGTGGATTGGGTCAGGTTTTCCGGCCCACCTGCTCCGGTAAGGAGAAGCTTCGGTGCCGCTTTTTTGCGCATTTCGGCAAAAAGAACGGGGATCTCGGCCTGGATTTTTTTCTCCGTGACCTCTTTGGTCAATTTGGGCCGCATGGCTTCGAAGTTTACGGTCGTGTCGGAGGGAACCCGATTGTCACATTTGATCACAACCAGTCCCTCAGGGGTACCCACCAAGGCACTTACTTCCCCCGGTTGGAGGCTAAAGGCTGCCTTTTCCAGGTCTTCGTTGCCGGTAGTGTTTCGGCTTAACGGTCTAATTTTTCCGCCAGCCGAGGCCAAAGTTGGGCTTTTCTGGTTTTTGGCGGCACGGGCAAATTCATCCTCGCTATCTCGGATTTTGGCATAATCCGACATGGCGGCCTTTTCCGATCCCTTTTCCCACATAATGATTCGACAATCGACTTTTTCGCCATGGTAGGCATCAAAGGCCCGCTTCAGGTCCGCTTCGGTCACTTTGACCCGGTTCCTCACCAGTTTTCCCAACATGAGTTTTGGCTTCAGGACATCTTCCTTCCACTCAAGAAGTGTCTTTTTGTAGCCCTTCAGAACCCGATCCACGAACACTTTGCGGTCCACATTGAGGCCGGCAAGGTCCTCCTCCAGGGCGGCCTCAACCTCTGCCTCGGTCACCTCGATTTGGACCTTTTTGCACTCGATTTCGATAATTCTTTTGTTGACCAAGGCTTCGAGGCGTTCCGAACCCATCCGTTGGATAAGGTATTCGCCAAGTTCTTCACGAGTGATAGGTACGGCATCATAAACAAAGGCAACCACGCGGCTGGAGTAGTCGGTTTGGGGCGTTGCGGCGGGACTTATTTGGGTAACAGGACGGACCGGCTTGTTGGTTGGGCCCTGGGCCCCTGCCTGAGGCTGCCTTGTATTCCAGGCAATGGTGCCAAAAGTCGCACTCAAACCCAAGGCGAAAAGCCACGCCTTGGCGGTTTTCATGGATGGTTTGGTTGGGATGTTGCTGCTCATGTTGGTCCTCCCTGACCGACAAATTGCCCTTGTTCCCTTGGGGTTGATCCGCCAGAGGAATAGTAAAATCTAACCCGATCCCTTTTTGGACGCAAGCGCAAAGGGAATGGTTGGTAAAAAGGGGTGGATTACTTTCAAAACCGGAGGTGGAATAACCCCGAATAGGGGCCCCTTTATTCCTTGGGTCACGGGAGGATCCGGATCGAAAACGGTTTGCCAGTTAGAATCCTTTTGGTTTTCTGGATTGCCATGCCTTCCAAAGGAATCGAAGCCCCAAAAGGATAACTCCCCAAGCCACGACCCAGGGGGCCCATCCTACTATGCCAAGGACAATTCGTTGTCCGGTTTCCAGCAACTGTTCCAAAGAGGAGTCAAAAGTGCGTTGGATTTTGGTTTGGAAAGTCGGTGCGGCTTCGGGTTTGTAATCTTTGTGTTCGACAAAACTGACCTGGATGGTAGCCAGGCTTGAAAGGTTGGCCAGCATATTGATACGCCCCTGGGCCTGTTCAATTTCGCCCCGAACCCGGGTGATCTCTTTTTCGCACGCCAAAATGTCCACCAACTTGCCGGTGGAATCCTTCAAATGGAGGATCAACCGGTCTTCTTCGATTTTCTTGTTTTTTATGCGAGCTTCAAGGTCATAATATTCCTCCGAAACATCCTTGGCGTCTGAGGATTGTTTGATCGGCTCCCCCAACCCAAGGATGTCCCTGGCAATGTCCGACGCCTTGTTTCCCGGCACCCGCAAGGTCCAGGAACCTTGACGCCTGGCCCCCGGATTCTTGCCGATATCCGAACGGGAAATGTATCCGCCGCTCAAGGCGACCAATTCAAGCAAGCTTTTTTCGGCAAAATCAAGGTCCTTGACCGCTACATCCAAGTGATGGTTCTGAATGATTTTGCGGGAAGGAATAACCTTTGCGGGGGAGGAAGTAGGGCTGGAAGGTTGGGGTTGGGTTCCGCCCAGGGAAACACCCCCATCGGCACTATCCCCTCCTCTGGCTTCACGATAGTAATCACCCAATGCGATACTTTCTGAATAGGCTTGGGGTGCAATCTCCGCAGAAAAATAGTCGGATTTTGGTGAGGCAACGGAGGCTTTGGGGGCAAGGGCATCAAAACAGCCGAAAATAAGCACCAAACCAAGGGCAAAACCTGCCCCAATCACCCTGATAAAGCTTTGAAACCGTGATTTTTTCATCGTGAAACCCCTTTGTTTACGAGGCTAACCTTCCGGGCAAGCGGTTCGTTGGAATTACTTTAGTAAAGATGTATGGTTTGTGCCGCCGATAACGATTAGGTGGGTGCACGGAGTGGGATATGGCCAATGGGGTGGTGCGATGTGGGTGGTGCGGCCTTTTGGTCCTCTTTACCGGTTGTGTGGCACCGTTTGCCATTAAAGTCGATGGTGGGATAACCCAAACCAAGCCCATTGAAGCCGCCGTAAGGGCAGACCTCTCTCCGTATAATTCGCCAGATCCGTTCCTTCCCGTGGTTTTGCCCGGTACCAAGGGGCAAAAAAGGGTGGCAATCATCGAATTGGACGGATTATTGGTTCAGGATTCCCTGGTGGGTTTGGGTTCCCAAGGCTCCAATCCGGTGGTGGTATTTCACGAAAAACTCCAGGCCGCCGAAGCGGACCCCTTGGTGGAGGGAGTGGTCCTTCGGATCAACAGCCCGGGGGGCACTGTTTCCGCCTCGGAAATTGTTGCGGGTGAGGTTCGCCGTTTTCGGGAGCGAACCAGCAAGATGGTAGTTGCCCATATTTTGGAAACCGGCACGGGAGGGGCGTACCTTGTTGCCTCAGCCTCGAACCGGATTACGGCTTCACCCAGTGCCTTGGTAGGAGGGGTAGGGGTGGTGTTTCCAGTGGTATTGTTGGAGAAAATGCTCGACATATTCAGTTTAGCCGATCAATCCATCAAGGCAGGCGAACACATCGACATGGGCACCGCGATTCGAAAAATGGAGCCCCAGGAACGCGAAATGATGGAGGTTATGGCCAGGGAACATCATGAACGGTTCAAGTCGGCTGTCACCCTTAACCGCAAAATCGCTGAAAAACTCCTCGATGGCAGGGTCATGACCGCAACAATGGCCCAAGCCGGTGGGTTTGTGGATGAAATTTGCACACTGAACGATGCCATCGCCCTTGCGGCGGGTCAAATGGGCAAGGATGGTTCCTCCCCCAAAGAGGTGGAGGTTGTCTTATATCGAAAAGGCCTGGAAACGGCCCGATCGGTCTACGATACCCTTCCCAACCAACCCCTTCAGGCCACGGCACTACCCCTATCCATCCCCGGATTGGATCGGACCCGCCAAGGGGGATTCTGGTATTTGTGGATGTCTGACCCTACCCTTACCCGCATGACCGGCAAGTAATCAAAAGGATGAAGGCAGGGTAAGGTTTATTCGGGGAACAGGGGCGTGCTTAGATAGCGTTCGCCCAGATCGGGTAGGACCACAACGATCAATTTGCCTGCATTTTCAGGCCGTTTGGCAATTTGGATGGCCGCATGGGCCGCAGCTCCGCTACTGATTCCACAAAGCATCCCCTCCTCCGTGGCCAAGCGGCGGGTCATGGCAAAGGCATCTTCATCCGTGACCTGAATGACCTCGTCAATGATGGAGATGTTGAGAATACTCGGAATGAAGCCCGCCCCAATGCCCTGGATTTTGTGACGACCAGGTTTGATTTCCTGTCCGGCGCGCTTTTGGGTGATGATTGGGCTGGAAGCCGGTTCGATGGCAATGGATTTCATGGAGGGCCGACGACTTTTCAGGACCTCGGAACATCCTGTAATGGTGCCCCCTGTGCCTACGCCTGCAACAAGGAAGTCGATTTTTCCGTCGGTGTCACGCCAGATTTCCTCGGCGGTGGTTTTTCTGTGAATTTCCGGATTGGCAGGATTATCAAACTGGAGAGGGGCAAAGGAGTTGGGTAATTCTTTGGTCAATTCCGCCGCCTTTTGCACGGCCCCTTTCATACCCAAATCGCCGGGTGTCAAAACGATCTCTGCACCAAAGGCTTTGAGAAGTCGCCGTCTTTCCAGACTCATCGTTTCGGGCATGGTCACAATGAGCCGATATCCCCTTGCCGCGCAGGTAAAGGCCAAGCCAATGCCCGTGTTTCCCGAGGTGGCTTCGATGACCACCGAACCCGCTTTGATTTTGCCTTCGCGTTCGGCTGTGTCGATCATGGCCACGCCAATACGATCTTTGACCGACCAAAGAGGGTTGAAGTTTTCGAGCTTGGCAGCAACGGTACCCAAGGCCCCATCGGTAGTGCGACGGAGTCGGACAAGCGGTGTCCCGCCCACACATTGGGTAATGTTGTCGTAAATTTTGCCACGGAGGAGTGGGGTAGGTTGGTTCACGGAGTGTTTTCCTGATTTTTGGTTCTACAGTCTTTGTTTTTTTTAGGCAAATCGCCAGGTTGTCCCAGACCCCAAACTAGGAAAGGATCTTGTCCAAAACTTTGGGGCCTTCTTCGGGGCCAATCAGCCTTGCCCCAAGGCCCTGGTAGGGATAGCTGAAAGTGTTGGGATTGAACCCCATCAAATGGAGGATTGTGGCTTGGAGATCGTGGACTTCCACTGGGTTTTCGGCAACCGCATAGCCCAGTTCATCGGTGGCCCCATAGGCCATGCCGCCTTTGATTCCAGCCCCGGCCATCCAAATGCTCATGCAGTGGGGATGGTGGTCCCGGCCGAGGTATTTCGAACCTCCCCGGGCTTCGTTCATGGAGGTCCTGCCAAATTCACCACCCCAAACAACCAGCACATCCTCGAGCATTCCCCGTCGCTCCAAATCGGACAAAAGTGCGGCGATGGGCCGATCAATTTCTTTGCACTTTTTGGGTAAGGCTGTAACGATGTCGTCCCCTGGCCCTGTACCATGGGTGTCCCAGCCCCAGTCGAAGAGTTGGACATAGCGAACGCCCTGTTCGACCATCCTCCTTGCCAGGAGACAGTTATTGGCAAAGCTGGCCTGGCCGGGTTGGGCACCATACATGTCAATGGTTTGCCTGGTTTCCCGGTTGATGTCCATGACCTCGGGAACGGAAGTCTGCATGCGAAAGGCAAGCTCATATTGTTCAATACGGGTCCGGGTTTCCGGGTCGCCAAATTGATTGGCCTCGATCTCATTGAGTGCCCTCAAGGTGTCCAGGCTTTGTCTCCTTGCGGTCCGGTCAATCCCGGCCGGATCAGCCACATAAAAGATCGGCTCCATGCCAGATCGGCATTGGACACCCTGGTACACGGAAGGCAGAAAACCGCTCCCCCAAACGCTTTTCCCGGCAGTAGGGTCCGTCCCGCCTGAAACAAGCACAATGAACCCGGGAAGGTTGGCATTAGGGGAACCCAGGCCATAGGTCGCCCAGGCACCTATGGCGGGAAACCCTGGCCGGTTTTCACCGGTATGGACATAGAGTTCCGCCGGGGCATGATTGAACTCTTTGGTGCGCATCGACCGAATGATGGTGGCGTGGTGGGCCACCTGGTGAAAATGGGGTAACAGGCTTGAAATCATGGCCCCTGATGGACCTCTTTTTGCGAACTCAAAAGGGGTACCCAATAGCACAGGGTGCCCTTTGATGAAGGCAAACCGTTTTCCTTTGAGGAGTTCATCCGGACACGGCTTGAGGTTGAATTCGATCAACTTGGGTTTGTAATCAAAAAGCTCCTGTTGGGGCGGAGATCCGGACATATGAAGGTAGATTACGGCCTTGGCCTTGCCTGGTTTCCGCGAGGGGCGAGGTTCCAGGGGACGATCAAACCCGGTATTTGCGGGACTGGAACTTGCACCTAGCAAGGACATGGCCCCAAGGGCAAGCGGGGATTCCCGCAGGAAATGTCGTCTTGTCCGAAGCTTCACCTTTTCGGTTTGAAGGCAGAGGGTGTTGGTAGAAAAAGGGTTCATGGGATCCTCAGTTTCGTGTTAATACGGTATCGAGGTTGAGCAGGATATTGGCAACAAGTCCAAATGCTGCCCTTTCTGCGGGGTCCACCAAAGGGTTAACTGGGAGGCCTTCGAGGAATTTTCTGGTTTGCTCCGGGTTGGCCTTGAACCGGGCCTTTTCCAATTGATAGAGGCTTTCAATGGCGGCAAATTCCTGCGTGGTTGCCTCCCTTGCCGTACTAACAAACCATCCAAACCGTAACCGTGAAGCCTGATCGCTTCCGGAACCAATCATCCGATCCGCCAAGCCATGGGCTGCCGCCACAAAGTTAGGATCATTGAGGGTTACAAATGCCTGAAGGGGGGTGTTGCTTGCCACCCTGCGAATCGTACACGATTCACGGCTAGGGGCATCGAAGGCTTGCATGGAAGGGTGGGGAACGGTCCTTCGCCAAAAGGTATAAAGGCCCCGGCGGCGGCTCTCTTCGCCAAGGCTGGTCGGATAGGTTCGTTCGCCGTTAAAAGCAGCCTGCCAAAGTCCGCCTGGCTGAGGAGGATAAACAGATGGACCGAACATTTTGGGACTTAAAAGACCGGAAATGGCAAGTGCCTGATCCCGGATCGATTCCGCTTCAAGCCGATACCGGGGCGCCCGGGCCAAAAAGACATTGGTGGGATCCAGGCGCAAATGGTCCGGGGTGGTGGCCGAGGATTGCGCATACGCCTCGCTTGCAAGGATCAGGCGTAAAAGAGCTTTTGTGTCCCAGCCTTTCTCACGAAATTCCACCGCCAACCAATCGAGCAGTTCCGGGTGGGAAGGGGCTTGCCCCATGGTGCCAAAATCCTCTTCGGTTTCCACCAGTCCCCGACCGAAAATCAGGGCCCAAAGGCGATTGACAGCAACCCTTGAGGTAAGCGGGTTTTCGGCAGAAACAAACCATTGGGCAAAATCAAGTCGGTTTACGGCCTTGTTTTCAAGACCCTTGGCAAACGCCAAGGGTAATCTGGGGCCAACCTCTTCTCCCGGTTGCAGGAAATTGCCCTTGACGAGAACCTTGGTCTTTCGCTGTTTGTCCTTTGCAAGTTCCTTCAGGATCGGGGTCGTAACGATTTCTTTGTTCAAGGCTTCTTTGGATTTGGTCAATGCGTCCAATTCCCTGGAATACCCTTTGGATTCGGGCAAGGTTTCCCACCAAATGTCAACCAGTTTTTGGGGAGGAAGGCCAGGGTTTTTCCGGGCCGCCTGGACAATTTTCGGGTCTAAAGCTGGGGCCGGATTGGGCTGGGTTGTAGCTAGGATTCGGAACCTTCCCAGGATATGCTGATCCCCATAATCGCAATCAAAACCAAGGCGCACCGGCCCGGATGCCTGGGTTAGGGGTACATTGAGTTGTACAGCCAGGGTTTGATCTGATCCAATATTTCCCCCAATGGCCCAGCCGAGTTTGGGGTTGGTTTCCAAGGCCGCTTTGGCGACAAAACCCATGCCCTGTTCTGCGGTTGCCGTGGCAGAGTTAAGCGCTAATATCGATCCCTCAATGGTATTAAACACCATCGGCTTAATGGTCGGTTTCGCAATCGGTTTTTGCCAAATCACACTGTTCTTTGCATCACGAAGTTCCAAAGTGGCGCCGGCAAGCCTGGTGTAGGTGCCACCATCAGTACGATTGTGGACAACTATTTTTTCCACAGGAAACTCACTACCCAAATCTACCTGCCACCATGGATCAGGATCCTGATTGGCATTGTGGGTCACAGACCCTTTATCATGGTCACCATTGGTGTTTCCGTCGATGCCAAGATGGGCCGGGCCATTGAATCCGGTGGTTGATTGGCTGGCTTTTCCCTTCAGGGCAATGTTGGTTTTGCCTGTGAAAACCTCTACCTCTGCCACATGAAGGAACTGATCCTTGGCGTGCCTCAGGCGAACGAACCTGGCAAGAACCGGTTTGGGCTGGCTGGCCGAAACCTCAAGGTGGCTTAAGGCAAAGTTGCCATGGGACCCAAGGCCAGGGCCGCGGTTTTTTGCATCTGCATCCGCCAAAGCCTCGATTCGTAATCCCGTGGTTCCCTTGGGTAGGCTTTCGATATTTACCTCGAACCTGGAGGTTTTGGGAACAGGGCCAATTGCCTTCAGGGAACCATCGATTTGCTTTTCCAATTGGAGCCCACCAGTAGCTTTGGCAGCGGTAACCACAGGAGTTGTCCAGTACTTCGGGGCCTTCTCCAACTCCAAAAGCCAACGACTAAACTCCGGGTTTGGTTTGGGGGGAGCTTTACTCTTGAGGACAAGGGCCGCATGCTTAGCGTCGATATCCGCAAGTCGTTTTGCCTGGTCTTCCGTTGGGGTGGGAATGCGCGGCAAGTCATCGTCATTGTCAGCATCCTCGGTCTGATTGAAGATGGCAAATAGTTGATAATATTCCCGCTGGGTCAAGGGATCAAACTTGTGGCTGTGACATTTGGCACACCCTGCCGTAAGGCCCATCCATACCTGCATGGTGGTGTCGACCCTGTCCTTGACGGCGGCAATCCGGAATTCTTCATTGTCGGTGCCTCCCTCCGTGTTGGTCATGGTGTTACGATGAAAGGCAGTGGCGAGGATTTGATCGGTTGTTGCCCCGGGAAGTAAATCCCCGGCAAGTTGCTCAATGGTAAACCGGTCAAACGGAAGGTTCCGGTTGTACGCATTGATAACCCAATCCCGGTAACGCCAGATATAGAGCCTCAAGGGATCAGACCCAAACCCTTTGCTGTCGGCATAACGGGCCAGATCAAGCCAAGGCCTCGCCATCCGCTCTCCATAGGCGGGTGAAGCCAGGAAAGTGTCTACCATTTTCAGGAACGCATCCGGCCTGGCATCCGCCAAAAACCCGCGAACCTGTTCCGGAGAAGGGGGCAGCCCGGTAAGATCAAGCGATACCCGCCTTATGAGAGTGGATTTATCAGCCCTTGGATTGGGCTTCAGGCCAGCTTTGGCCATGGGGCCAACCAGGAATCTGTCGATCGGATTTTTGGCATAAAGCGGATCGGTTATCGTGGGAACAGGGGGTCGCTTGGGGGATTGAAAAGCCCAGTGGGTCCTTTTTTGGGCCGGTTGAAAATCTTTGGGCCATGGTCCACCCACCCCTATCCAATCCCGAATCAGCCTGATTTCACTTTCAGGCAGGGGTGGGCCCTTGGGAGGCATTTGCTTCCCTTTAGCCCCCATGATCCGCAATAATACAGCACTTTCACCAGGTTTTCCCGGAATGACTCCCTTATCGCCCGAGTCGCCTCCCTCAAAAAGGGCTTTGGGTCCATCGACACGAAAGCCTCCTTTTTGTTGGGTAGGACCATGACAGTCGGCACATCTGGATTGCAATATCTGGATGGCTTGGCGATCAGTGCCAGTGGACTCATCGGATCGCACTTCGATTGGTAGGAAAAAGGGTAAAAAACAGACAAGGATCAGATACGATGGAACCCTCCCATGGTTGACCCGGTAATTGGTTTTTAAACCGGCCATGGCAATGGCTCTCAAACCACGCATCAACCGAGTGCAATCAGGGACCATAATTCCACTTTTCATTCTACCTATCCAGGTGTTTGGCCAAGAATCGGATTTCCACCATTTCCCGGGTTCCTCCAAGAGGAAGAAATCCAGAGACTGCTATCCATCCCATTTGAGGTTATGTTTTCACCCTGGCAAATTTGAACCATTCTGGTTCAATCGCCTATTCGGGTCATGTGAAATTCGCCACCGTCTTTACCCGATTGGAAGCTGGCATGAAACTGACCGTTTTTCACGGTGGCATTTGTGGTAAAGGTTCCAAATAGGGGGAGTTTTTGGCTTCCCGAAAGGTGGGTTCCCGTTTCATCGGTGCCTACCACGGTTAGTTGGCTTCGGTAGAGAAACGGTACAACCTTTAAAAATCGACCCCGAAAATGCACAGTCACCTTGTCACCACCGCTGTTCTGGATGCGGGCATTGAGGGGTCCGCTGTGGCCATTGGCAGAGCTGGTCCAAGTGCCTTTCCAGCTTCCGGCGAGCGATTCGGTCCCATCGGCCCAACCCAATGGTGCCAGGCAAAAAAGGCAGATCAAGGTTGAAAATCGCAACATGACAAACAACTCCCTTTCCAAAAGATTGGATCCAGATTCCACTAGGCCAGCAACTCTTTGACCACTTTTTGCGGTTCCACCCCGGTGAGCCTTTGATCCAACCCCTGAAACTTAAACCGTTCGTGGTCAACGCCAAGGCAAGGAAGGATGCTGGCGTTCAGGTCATTGACCGGGACGGGATCTTTTAGGATAGTATAGCTAAAATAGTCGGTTTCACCGTGGGTGATACCTCCCTTTTTGCCGCCTCCTGCCATCCACTTTCCTTTCCCTTGATTGTATTTCGGACCATGGTTAGGAACAGGTAATCAAAAAGAGTTTGCTGATTCTTAAACCGGAGATCAGATCGACCGGATGGTTCCTGACTTTGCAAAGTCTTGGGGATAGCATCCTTGGACGCCTTTAGGGAATGGCATGGGTCAATATAAACTCCCAATCCCTAAACCCCAAGCAACCCGATTACACCTCCCTTTATTAACCCAAACCTGGGAATAGAAACACCTCTTTAGGTTCTAAAAGGAGCTACTGTGGTTTTGGCAAGGAGGCTATTTGCTATATTTCGGGGACCCCGGATTGCTTTTCCAGGCAGGGCTTAAGGCATTTCGATAACCTCTCCCCCCGATCGGGTTGCCAGGTTGGGGAGAATGTCCCTTGCCGAGTAATCGAAAAATTTTACTGAACCATCGGCAAAAAGGAAATTTGCTCCCCCCGGATGGAAGCTCCAAAAATGCCACCGGTCACAAGCATTGTCCAAACGGCCCGGACCGAATCGGCATGGGTCCATGCAGCCCTCTTTAAAGTCAATGATAAAGGGGGAATCATCCATGGCATAGAGGCTTTCATCCGGCCCATAGGAAAGGCCCCAATAGGAATAGGGTGTGCGAGGCATGAACCTTGAATACCATTGCCCGGCCTGAAGGGTGGCTGGTGGCGGCCTTTCCCCAACCATGAGGGTGTGGGTGAGGCCATCAAGGATGTCTGCAAACCGAATGCCATTCGTGTTCCCCATCACCCCTGGTCCCCAATGCGGTTTATTCAATCCTGAGACAAACAATCGGTTATTTAGGCTGGCCGCCTCTATGTAATGCGGACCACTCCCTTCGACTCCGAGATAGGAAGAGTAGGCGCAAAGGTAATTGTCCATATTGATCATTGGCCGCTGGATGCGACCGTCGGAGGGACAAACAAAAGGCTTTACAACCGTGCTAACCCCAAGGTGAGGCGGGTTATCATTGGGATTGGGGTGGGTGGCCATCGCCTGCTTCGTGACCATCCAGAGGGCTTCGTTGTCAAGATAAGGCAGTAAAATGACTCGCCATGATACCAACCTTTCGGGCTCCTTGAGCGTCTCGGCAATGATGTTCGAACTGGGGGCACCATGGGGCAATCGTCCGTAAACATCATGGAAGGAGTGCAAGGCGATTCCCATTTGCTTAAAATGATTTTGACAAGCGACCCGTTCCGATGCTGACCGGACCTTCTGAACACCTGCCAAAATCAGACTGAGAAACAGGCCAACGATTCCCAGGGAAATCAATAGCTCAATCAAAGTGAAACCTTGAGGTCGATTATTTACCATTTTTGTCCGTCCCCTGGATGGAAAGTATTTTTTCAGGTCTACCCGGATATGGATTTACCAAATCGTTTCATTGTCAGCAAAATCAAACCAGTCAAAATCAAGGCTATTGCCACCAGAAAAACCCATTCGCCAAGGGAGGCAGGCTCACTTTTTGTGGGATATTTTGATTCGGGCAATTGCACATTAGCCAACCCACCACCTTCCTTGTATTCATGGATTGTTCCATCTTCCAATCGGGCTTCCCCACCGATTTCCCCCGCCTCATCGGTCCTCCAGACTTTTTGCTTGACTGCATCAAAAACCAGGATATCGGCCGGAAAATGGAACTCGAACGCGGTTGGTAACGGCGGCCGGTTGATTTCGATTTCGGTGAGGAGGATGGTTCCCTCCCTTTGGAATTCACCAGTTTTAGGCTTGTAATTCCTTGAAATCACCTTGGCGGGAAAGAACACTCCCGGAGAAACTTCTTGAAACTCCTTTACTTCGCGTTCCCATGCCACCGCTTTGGCATCTGGTGGATACCACTGGTGGATTTTTTTAATTAAATAATTATGCTTTTTCGAGAACCATATTTTTAATTTCGCTTTTTCATGAGATAATGTTACAATGTCATAATCATCACCTTCAATAGTAGCGTTTTCAATGGTTGTCGAATGACGGGGTTCCTCCAGGAGTGTCCAGAAAGGTACATCCCTTGTTTTTCCGCTACTAAACACTCTAAAGAGACAATAGGGCAAAGGGTTTCCCATAACATAACCGATATTAATTCCAATAGCACCATTGTTGCTTCCAATTCCAGTCTTTGTTATAGTAGTATTGGAATATGTTTTACTAATGCCTCCTTTTGTATTGGTATCATTAAAAAGAGAAAACTCACCTTTTGTCCGATAGATTACTCTAAAATTGTCACCATCTACCCAACACTCCGACATTTCGTTTCCGAATTCTGTTTCGGGGCTATTAGATATTAACATTTTTAGATGAAGAGTAGATATCGATTCCAAGGTCTGCCTGTGTCTTGCAACAACCTCTGTAAGACCCGGCGGATCCGCTGCCTGGCTTTGACCAAATAAAAAGGTAGCGAGAAAGCAAATAGCGGATAAAAACCAAGTTCGCATTGTACGATTTCCTCGTAAGCAATTCGATTATTTCATACAGTAAAATGTCCTAAAGATCGGGATGAGAATTAATTGATCAGCCTCGCCCTACAACGGCATCTGGTATGCGTTCACGGGATTTTGAGATTTTAGTTGACACGAGTGGGTCTTTCCAGCGATACCAGCTGGCATGCAGTCACCCGACATACTTTCGGAAACGGAACACGATCTCGAGACTTTACTCAGATGTGCCAGGGAGGAGATCCGTTTCCTTCGTAAAA
>SYLG01000096.1 GCA_005808665.1 Planctomycetia bacterium
AAATCGTCCATGGCTGACAAATCCTTTTGTCTGGATGCGAAGTTAGGCAACCCAGGCAAGAATCATGACAGCTGGCATTACGAAAGGAAAGACCGAAAACAGCGTTTTCCCCCGGGAAAATCAACCGGCCGGGAATTGCTGGTAAAAGTCCCGGGAGGGGAATAATCCTATGACGAAACCTCATTCCAAGCGGACCCCTAGGTCCAGTATGAGGTTGGCGAAAATGCGCAAATCCGCGGACTGGATGGTGAGGATGTGACCCGGGCAGGCTACTTCTTTGTAAAACTGCCATTTGTCGACAAGTTTGAGTTTTGCCCGGGATTTCCGCACTTCCAAAATCCTGGAAAACTCGGCCCATACGGGCGGATCCTCGGTAAGGGCATAGGGACCTTCCCGTTCGTAATCCATCACATAGGCAAAGTCGATGGGTACGGCAGCCAGGATGGCATCGAGGATCTGGGTGGTGCTAACCACGCCAGGGGATAGATTCAGGCTAACCAGTTTGGCATTTGGGCCAAGAGTGGTACTTGCGGGATAATTGCCATCGGCAATAAGGATTCTGCCATGGTGCCCAGCCCGGGCAAGGGTTTCAAGGATTTGGGGGTGAAGAAGTCCACCATAGAGCATGAGAAAGGGTCCTAAAAAGAGTGTTTAATTGTAATTCACAGCCACCATGGCTTTGACCACACCGGTTTCGGGTCGGATCAGGGTTTCAAACTCTTGGGGCAGGTCCTCCAGTGCGGTTCGGTGGGTGATCCATGGCTGGGTGTTAATGACGCCGTCTTCAATGAGTTTGATGATCCGTGGAAAGTCGCCTGATTGGGCATTTCGGGTGGCAAACAGGGACATTTCCCTCCGGTGGAAAAGGGGATCGGCAAAAGTGATCGCATCGGGAACAATACCCACGAACACCATGCGCCCGGTAAACCCGACAAAATCAAAACTTCTGGTCATTGCCCTGGTGTTGCCCGTGGCATCAAAAACCAGGGTGGGCAATCCTCCCCCACAGGCGGTTTGGATCGACTCCAGATCAGAGTCCCCTCCTGTGATGGAAATGAGCTGCCTGACCCCAAATTGTTTGCGCACAAAATCCAGACGGATAGCGTTGGTGTCCGCCACAAGGATATTCACCTTATGAAGTCGCAAGAACTCCAAAACGGAAAGCCCAATAGGGCCAGCCCCGATGATAAGACAATTTTCCCCCTCTTTGGGTGCTCCCCGGTCCACTGCGTGGCATCCAATGGCTAGCGTTTCCACCAGGGCGAGTTGTTCATTTCCCAAACCGTTTCCTGGGTGGAGTTTTCGTGCGGGCAAAAGGAAACGGGGCCGCATCCCTCCATCGGTATGAACACCCAAAACCTGGAGGTTTTCACAGCAATTGCTATTCCCTTTTTTGCAGGAAAAGCACTGCTGGCAATTGATATAGGGTTCCACGCTGCATCGGTCGCCTGGCAGGATATGGGTAACCCCTTTGCCGATGGCAAGGACCTCGACAGCCAATTCATGTCCGGGAATGCGAGGATAACTAAAGAAGGGCATTTTCCCCAAATAACCGCTAATGTCGGTCCCACAAATCCCTACTGTATGTACCCGAACCAGGGCTTCGCCGGTACCGGGTGGGGTGGGGTCGGGAAGGTCGGTCCAGCCAAATTCTTTGGGCTTTTCCAGAAGCAGTGCTTTCACGGTAAACTGTCCTTTGCAGGGTGTCCTATTCAGGGAAGTTCCAATTCCCAAACCAATCCATCAGAAAGTCCAATGGCCGCGACGGGTCGGTTTGGCGAAAAGGCTATTGCCCGGATACGGGGTTTGTCCGGCCCGAAACTTGGCCTAAGGTCCCAGTGCCTAATTTCTTTTCCCGAGGCAACATCCAAAAGGGAAAGGCGATTGTCAGCCGACGCCACTAGGATTTTCGTGCCATCACTTTTCAGGGCGAAAGCAGATAGATCTTTTCCCGGAGGAGGCAAGGTGTGGATTTTTTTGCGTTCGGTGGTATTCCAGAGGGTGATGCGTCCAGCTTTGTCCGAGGTGGCAAGAATGGAATTGCCCTTTGAAAGAGCCAGATCGGCAATGGCTTCGGTTTGGGGGCGAAGGTCCAGTTCGGGGATCCTCTTGCCGGTTTGAATTTGCCAAAAACGAACTGTCCCATCGTCCGCCCCGGTGGCTATTAGGGAGGCATCCGGGGCTAGGGTGAGGCTTCTCACGGTGCCAAGAGCTGGGTCTTGTAGCTGCATCTTTTCAATACGCTTGGAGGCATCAAAGGGGATTTTCGCCATACTTGCCGGGGGAATCCAGGCCATAAGTGTCTTGCCCACCGTGGAATAACCCAATAGAGGGATCTCTGCAGGGGGTTTTTCTCCATTCATGGAGCGAATTAACTTGCCCGAAGGGACTTCAACTATGCTGAGGGTTTGGTTTTGGGTTACGACTGCAAGGGTCGGCTCGGGGCCTAGCCAAGTCAGGGCATTGATGGGTTCGGTGAGACCCAAAAGCCTGATTGGAGGTATCAAGCCTTTTGTGGTATCGCTTGTTTTTCCTTCCGACCAAATAATCAGGTCGCCGTCCGCTCCGGCCGAGGCCAGCCATTTTCCCGAAGCGTCATAGCCAAGGGCTTTGATTTCGCGGCTGTGACCAGCCTGGACGGGGCCATCCTGGCGGTCAGGCAAATCCCAGGTTCGCAATTGCCCATCCACAGATCCGGATAGGAGCAAATTGGCGGTTGGATGGAACGCAAGTGAGGTAACCCAATCCGTATGTCCGCGAAAACTCAACCTTTCCAACTTGGCCGAAGTCAAGCCGTCTCTGGGGGTGTCCCAAAGCCGAATGATGCGATCTGCACCTCCTACGGCAATCGTTTGGCCGGACGGGGAAAAGGCAATTGCCGAAAGAGCCCCTTTGGTACCAGACAGGGACACTTGCGAGGAGGTTGGCTGGCCCATGGGGGAGGTTGTCCAATTCCACAAAATCGCCCGCTGATCATTGCCGCACGAAGCCAACCGGTCCCCTTGGGGATCAAAAACCAAACCCGTTACTGCCCCTTGGTGGCCACCCAGGAGCATGGGAGGGTTTTTGAAGGAAAAATCGAACAATCGAATCACTCCGTCCCCCCCTCCAATGGCCAGCAAGGAACCAGCTCCATTGATGGCAACCGCCAGAGGCATCCCCACGGTTTGTTCAAGCGAATGGATCAGCTTGCCGGTTGTCACATCCCATATTTTGATGGTCCTGTCTGCCGAGCTGCTGGCAAGGAATTTCCCATTAGGGCCAAAGGTCAGGGCAGTAATGGTTCCGTCGTGTCCTTCAAGGATATTGGGTTGAGCTTGGTCGGGGTGAAAAAGGCGAATTTTGCGATCGACCCCTCCTACCGCCATGATTCGATGGTCAGGGGAACTTGCCACGACCGAGATAGGACCGGTGTCCTTGCCCAAGGGAAGGGGTTGAGCCAAACCGTTCGTGTTGAATAGAATTGGGCCATTTTTCGCTCCGCCTACCAAGACACGATTTCCATTATGGGCAAAAGCAACCGACCAGATTTCCCCTACGGAGGCATTGGCTATTTGGCCGGTGGACCGATGTTCCAATTCGCGGGTTCGTAAAGCCATGTCCGTTCCTGCAATGACCAGCCATGAAGCATCCGGACCCAAGGCAACTGCCCGATAGGGGTCACCATAATGTTGGGTTCTGAGGGTTTGGCCTGTTTGAGGGTCGATTAGCCTCAGGGTTCCGTCCTGCGATCCCGCCAGGATGAACTTACTCCCCGGTGATTGTTGCAAAAATTGGACGGCCTTTGGAAAAGGTTCGAGGTTTTTGACCTCCGCACCGGTTTGTGCATCGACCAATTTGAGTTGATTTGGATTGGCACCCGCCACCGCCAGTTGTTTGCCTTCCGCCACAAAACAGATTCCATAAGCATTGCCACCCGTAAACAAGGCCTGTTCGAGAACAGTTTTTCCGGTTTCCACCTCAAAAACCCAAGCTTTGCAGTCTGCGGAGGCTGCGGCAATCCGTTTGCCATCCGGGCTATAGGCGATCTGGTGAATGGTCAGGGCCGGTCCGCTTAATTCCTTGGGCCCGGTTCGAGTCAATGGAGTGTGGATGCGGATTTTGCGGTCCGCTCCGGCCGCAGCAAACTGGGCACCCCCTGGGTGATAGGCTATGCTGTTGATTGGCTCTGCATGACCGGCTTGGCGATCGACAATTTTTCCATCCCCCAGGCCCCAAGTGAGGATAAGGTCGTCCTTGCCCCCTCCACTTAGCCGGATGCCCGAGGGATGAAATGCCAGTGCTTGAACCTCATTGCCAAGGCCTGCCAATCGAAGCAACGGTTTGGCCGAGGGCATCTCCCAAACCAGGACGGTTCCATCTTTGAGCCCAGCCGCCAAGCGATTGCCCTTGGCATCCACTGCCAAGGCGGTTGCCGATTCCGGGATTCGAAGGCGTGGGTCCCCAAAGACTCGACCCAAATGGGCTGGCCAACCGGGATCGGGAAACCAAATCTGGGAACGGGCTTGATTCCATAGGGAACGGGCCTCCATGGGGTTGGTCGATTTTTGGGCGGCCAAAGCCGTTTTTTGGGCGGTCACTTCCCATTGAGGGCCAAAAAGTTTTTCTGCTCCTCCCTTTTTGGCCTCGGCCATTTCCTTGGCAAAAACCGATCGGAAATCTAGGGGGGGGGAATCCTTGGATTCAGGAAGGGGATTCATCGGCGGAATTTGGCCATGAACCGGGCCAAGGAAACCGGAAAAAGTACAGCAACCCAAAAGGATGAGTCCAGAATACCAGCGGGATGCGAGGGAAAGCCAATATCCCCAAGGTTTAGTGCGCATGAGCGGTCTCCTTGGGAAAAGTTTATGGGGGGGTGGGGTTGCTGCCGAGGTGAGTTTGTTTCGAAACATTACGGAATTCAGTGCTGCGGACGAATTGCTTCCGGGATTGGAATGCCCCTTGGTTGAGTTTGTAACGATACCATTTGGCAAAGGTTCTCTTTTCGGGTCAACTTTTTCCCAAGAAACCCTTGATTCCAACGAAATCATTGCTTTAGACTTTGTTTTTGAATGAGTGATTTCCCAAGCTATCTAAAGGTGCTTTTATGCGCAAATTGGCTGTTGTTTGGATGGGATTAATTTTCGTTTGTCAAGGTCTTGGCCAAGCGCCGCTGCCAACGGTTATTCCCGGGTTGGACCAGACAACAACTGTGCCGGTTCAACCTGCCCGTTTTCAATCCTTGGCAAACCAAGTCTCCCAAGGAATGCCTGTCGAAAGCCTGGATGGAATCTGGCAAATCACAGCCCTTATTGAGGATGGCACCCAGGCATCCGAGGATCAAATCCGGTTGCGCTATGCGAACAATCGCCTTTTTACCATCAAGGGGCAAACGCTATCGTTTCTCGTTCCGGGTTCACTGGAACCAAGAGCGATTCTTTTTGTCCTTGATAATAACAAGACCCCCAAGGCAATTGATTTGATCGGGGCGGAAAAAACCGGTGGCAAGGGGATTTATTCCTTGACGGGCGACACGCTTGTTCTGTGCATTGGTGAACCGGGAATCAATGTCCGCCCTCCCGAGTTTTCCGCCAACAAGGGATCCCCCTACTTGTTGATGATGTTGAAAAAACTGCCCGCCCAACCCGCTTTGCTTCAACCGGCACCGAATGCCCCTCCGGTGTTCATGGAGGCTCAAAAACCACCCATTGTTACCAATGATGACCAGATTCGGGCTTTATTTGTCGGCACCTGGGGGCATCAGGACGAGGATTACACATACACCTATACCTTTAACCGCGATGGCACTTTTAGCTCGCTTCGAAGCTACAAACACCAATTCGGGAAAATATTTCACGAGGATGCCCGTTCGTCTGGAACCTGGAAAATCGACCAAGGGGTGATTCTCTCCACAGTCATGACTTCTACGGATAAAAAAAATGTAAATCAGGTATTCTCGAATCGCATCCGCACCATATCGCAAAATGAGGTGATTTCCGTGGATCAGTTTGGTAAACTGAGGCGGGAATGGCGCCTCCCTTGATTAAGGAGTCGGTTATTTTTGACGGGGGGGTGTTTTAACCATGGTCCATGGGAACGATTTCTGAAAATTTTTCGTGCCATGGGATGGAGTCAATAGGCAGGTTGGGCACCTCCGGATGGGTACGGAATTGGCCCATTTCCCAACCTGTATCCTCTAGGATGAGGAATTCGGCCCTATGTTCGAGGTTGCCATGTCGCGATTCATCCTGTTTTTATTTGGAATGATTCTGTTTTGTGGTCCTCTCCATGGACAATCCGAGGGAAGGGTAGTCATCGTGGCTGAGGGCGGCCCATTGATCAAGGCCCCCTTTGGCCTCGATTTTCTCCCCAATGGCGATGCTGTTTTTGCGGACTATGGCTCCCACAGAATTCTTCGCATTGATGGCCACGGGCAAGTTTCCCTGATTGCTGGTTCCGGGCAGAAAGGTGCCCTGAATGGCGTGGGAGACCGGGCCTCGTTCAATGCACCACACAATCTCTGCATTGGTCCTGAGGGGACCCTTTTTGTGGCCGATACATTCAATCATCTGGTTCGTGAGGTGAATCCAAAAACCGGTGAGGTCACGACATTTGCCGGGACCACCAAAGGTTTTTCGGGGGACGGAGGCCACGCTGCCCAAGCCCAATTCAACGAGACCTACCATGTTGCAAAGGATGGAAAGGAGGGCTTAATTGTGGTTGATTTGATAAACAGGCGCATTCGGCGAATTGACCTCAAAACAAAAGTTGTCTCAACCCTTGTGGGAACGGGGGTAAAGGCCCCGTTTGTCGAGGGAAGCCAAGCGAAGGAAACCCATTTATTCGATCCAAGGGCAGCGGCACGAGGGCCGGATGGATCGCTTTGGATCCTGGAGCGTGGGGGAAATATTCTCCGAAAAAGGGATGGGCAAGGTAGGGTCTTTAACATTGCCGGAACAGGCAAAGTGGGTCCAGTCGCCAATGGGCCGGCGGATAAGGCAACCCTGAAAAGTCCGAAGTACCTTTGGGTGAACCACGACAACTCGGTGTTGATTGCTGACTCGGCAAATGAGGCGGTGCGGCTGTTGGACAAACAGCATCAAACCCTGACAACGGTTATTGGCACTGGCAAAGGAGGAAAAGGCCCTGCGGGGGGGAATCCACTTTTGACTGAACTACGCCATCCTCACGGAGTGGCGGTAGATGCCCAAGGGCGCATTTGGATTTCAGACAGTGAAAACAAACGCATATTGCGAATAGATCCAAAGTAGTCAAGAAAGTGTAGGTATTGCTCGTCCGTAATGGGCCAAGAGCCCTTACCTGCCAATTTATTCCTTTGCATCGTAATGGGGTGGGCGGGCTAATTGCTGATTCGAAATTGGGGTTTCCTTTATTCATTTTCCCGCAGCCCAACAAGATGGGGGTGCACCTTTTTTAGGGAGGATGTGGACCATTCCCAATCAATTCACCGAAACCCATTTTATTCAGGCAGGTCCTTGTTCCAGGTGCCGTTGACCAACCGGAACAATCCAAGCGGATTGGATTCTTTCAATTCTTCCGGAAGAAGGCATTCCGGGAAGTTTTGCCAGCACATTGGCCGGGTAAACCGGGTAATGGCCCGGGTCCCAACGGAGGTGCTGCGGCCATCGGCGGATGCAGGGTAAGGCCCGCCATGATTCATGGCATGGCAAACTTCCACGCCGGTGGGGAAACCGTTGTGAACCAACCGACCCACTTTTCCTGCAAGGATGGGATAAAGGATTTTGATTTGTGGGTTGTCCTCTGGACCGGCATGAATCGTTCCGGTGAGTTGTCCATCCAAAGCCTTGACAACCTCGATTATCTCTTCGATTCCGTTGCAAAGTACAGCAATGGTAGTTGGGCCGAAAAGTTCTTCAAGGAGGGCGGGTTGGCCCAGGAAATCCTGGCCCGAGGTGGTCAGGAGGGTTGGACCCACCTGGCCATTGGTAACATCTACCCTGGTGTGAACTTTGATTTCAGGTAACTCAGTGAACTTGGCCAGCCCGGCAATAAATTCATGGCAGATGGATTCTGTGAGCATGGCAGCGGGAATGACTTTAGCCAATTCCGATCCAAGTTGTTGGAGAAAAATATCCGATTGGGATCCTGCTTCCAGAATAATCAACCCGGGATTGGTGCAAAACTGGCCATTGCCCAAAGTGACGGAGCCGGCAAGACCAACCGCCAGGCTTTGCGAACGATCTACCAAGGCTCCGGGCAGGATTACCATGGGGTTGATGCTGCCCATTTCTGCATAAACGGGAATCGGTTGCTTCCTGGCGGCGGCGGCGTCCATCAGGGCCCGGCCCCCCGAACGGGATCCTGTAAAACCAACGGCTTGAATCGCCGGGTGAGTGACAAGGTCGATTCCCACGGTTCGCCCGGGGCCAAACAAAAGCGAGAAAGTGCCCTCGGGCAGGCCGGATTGGCGGACCGCGTCAACGATGAGGGTACCAACCAATTCCGAGGTCGCCAGGTGCCCTTGGTGGGCTTTCACAATGACTGGGCATCCCGCAGCAAAGGCGGAGGCGGTATCGCCACCTGCCACTGAAAAAGCCAGGGGGAAATTGCTGGAGCTGAACACGGCCACCGGCCCCAAGGGAACAAGCATGGACCTGACATCGGGTTTGGGAACGGGCTTACGGGTGGGGTCGGCGTGATCGACTCGAACATCGCGCCACCATCCTTCTTCGACAAGCTTGGCGAAAAGGCGAAGCTGGCCGGTGGTCCGACCAATTTCGCCTTGAATGCGGCCTGCTGGGAGGGCGGTTTCCCGGGTAGCCAATTCGATGATTCGGGCGGAGTTATCTTCAATGCCTTTGGCGATCAATTGGAGGAAATCGGACTTGGGTTTGTGACCAAGTGCTGCCAAAACCGGAGCGGCGTCCTTCGCCTTTTGGATAGCGCTGGAAACTTCCTCAGGGCGAGCCCAAGTAAATTCCGGGCCAAAAAACTCCCGCTTATTGGGGTCATAGGGTCTGGCCCCGCCACCCACCTGACCGCGGGCGAAGCCAATCAAAGAGACCCCCATAATACTGTTCATGTGCGAAATTTCCTATCTGTCAGGTTGGAATGGATCCGGCAAAATCTTGATAAAAATCTCCCTGGTATAAACACCAAGTCAGGATTACCCAGCTATTTTCCAAAGTTTGGATCGGATTGCCATGGCCAACCCTATAGTTCTGGTCTTTGGGCAAGGTGCTGAAGAATTATGGATTGAGCTTCGGCTCGTTCCTGACCGGCAAGAACCAGCCTTGGTGCCCTTACTCTTTCGGAACCCATTCCCACTTCCTGTTGGGCAAGTTTTATCAATTGGACAAACTTAACCACAACATCCATACGCAATAGAGGCAAAAACCAACGGTAAAGGTCAAACGCCTTGGCCTTGTCCCCCTTCATGGCCAAGTCAAACAGGGCCACCGATTCTTTCGGAAATGCGTTGACCAATCCCGCAATCCACCCGGTAGCACCCGCTTCGATCCCCTCCACAATCATGTCGTCAACGCCGACAAGGAGTGCCAGGCGATCGCCGATTTCGCTTTTGATGGCAGCCAAACGCCGGACATCGGCACTGGATTCCTTGACAGCATGGAGGTTCGCATGATCCCGGGCCAGTTCTGCTATCTGGCTTGGGAGATAGTCTGTTTTGTAGGCAATCGGATTGTTGTAAAGCATACACGAAAGTGGCGTGGCGGAGATGACCTGATCGACATGGGATTTCATCTCTCTCCAATCGGTGGAATAAACATAGGGTGGCAAAACCATCAAACCTTGGCAACCAGCCTTATGGGCGGCCCGGGCAATTTGGACAGCCTCGGCGGTTGAAAGGGCAGCAACCCCAGCCACAACAGGGGCCCGCTTTCCAAGGGCATTGACACAAGTAGTCAAGACTTCGCTTTTTTCCGTTAAGGAAAGGGTAGACCCCTCGCCGAGGGATCCCAAGGCAACAATACCTTGGCAGCCATTGTCGATAAGCCAGTTTGTGTGTTTGCCCAATAAGACATGATCGACCGAACCGCTTTCGGTAAAGGGAGTGGTCATTGCCGGAATAACGCCTTGCCAATTCATGATTCCTGATTCTCCGATTGGTACATTTGAAAAAGGGCCTGTGCGGAAAGGGGTTGGAATGGCGGTCGGGGAAAGTCCGGCTCAAAGCCATAAAGGGCCTTGGCGGCAGGCCCGCACACCTTTCCCTGGCAAGGCCCCATACCCAACCTCGTTTGGAGCTTGGCCTCCCGCCAGCAACTCATGGGTTTAATTTTCCCATGGGGTATATCTTCGCAACGGCAGACGATTGTGTCCTCCCTGATTTGATCCAATAATTCGGATCTTGGCGAAAATGTCGCATCCAGCAGTTGGACAAATCGTTCCCACCTGGGCAGGGCGGCCGATTGATGGTGGGAAAGCTCCCTTTGGCCAGCCGCAGCTAGTCCGGCTACAATTCCCTGAGCAATGGCCCGTTCCGCTCCACCCACTCCGGTGCATTCGCCAATGGCGTAAAGGTGTGATCGGGAAGTTTGACCCAAGGAATCGACCTTGACCCGATCCTTTTCAATGGTGCATCCAGCCATTCTGGCCAAGTCGATGTTGGGGATCAGATGGCAACCGGTTGCCAGGTAATCGCACTCCATTCGCCAGGATTTCTTGCCATTGGTCATTTGGACCCATTCCAACCGACCCTCCCCCCCAGCCTGTTGGACCCATGTTCCAACCGGGGAGGAAACTTTCCAAAGTTTGGCAAGGTAGCCAAGGGCCTCGAAGGCTTTTTCCGGATAGGCCGGAAGATGGGCGGTGAAATTGGCCAGCTTGGCAAACGAAGCCTGCTCCGCCAGGAGAAGGAGTTTCCCTTTGGCTTTTTGAACGGACCTGGCCACGGGGTACATGAGTGGTCCACTGCCCGCAATCACCACCCGTTTATTGGCAACGCAAAGCCCGGTTTTTATCATGGCCTGTAACCCACCCATTCCCACAACCCCAGGCAAGGTCCAACCCGGAAACGGAATCCACCGTTCCCGAGCTCCGGTTGCAAGGACAAGATCGTTTCCCAGGCAAATTTGGGTTTCCCCATTGGGTGATTGAAACACAACCCCTGGCTTTTGTGGCAACACATCAAGGACTTGGCCTTGCTTTCGATGAATGTTGGGCAATGACATACCGTCCAGCCAGTATTTCGCCAGTCCATTGGTTGACCCCGACCGCCAAATCTGACCTCCCGAGGTTGACATTTCATCCAAAACCAGGCATTGTTCCGAAGGGTCGGCATAGCGTGCAAATGTTACGGCAGCGGCAATGGCGGCTGGCCCGGAACCAACAATCAAGAGGCTGGCCCGTTTCGGTTCCCCACTCATGGAAGCGGCACCGTTTCGACAACCATTCCCTGACGGACTGTTATCATGCAGGACCGTTGATGGAACAACCCGTCGATGGTAACAGTGCATTCATGGCAAAAGCCCATTCCACAAAGGGGGCCTCTTGGCTGGCCGGTGACCGAGGTTCGGGTAGTCCCAAAACCGGCATTGAAAACTGCTGAAAGAAGGGTGTGGCCAACGGGCACCGAAACTGGCCTTCCATTCAATTCGATATTAACCCGCTGGGGATCGCTCATGGAATCGGCCCCTTTTGCAGGGAAAACCGCAAAGGCTCATAGGGCTCCCATGGAATGGAAGGAGTATTACCCACCAGGCGATCGGCCAAAATGCGGGCTGTTCCAAGCGAAGTGGTGATGCCAAGCCCTTCATGGCCGGTCGCCAACCAGACACCCTCCATGGGCCTACCCGTTACCGGGTTGGGAGCGGGGCCGATGAGGGGAACTTTGTCTGGTGTGGCCGCCCGAAACCCAGTCCACACC
Source organism: Planctomycetia bacterium (assembly GCA_005808665.1). Classification (GTDB taxonomy): domain Bacteria; phylum Planctomycetota; class Planctomycetia; order Gemmatales; family Gemmataceae; genus SYLG01. The sequence continues at coordinate 11,849 of SYLG01000096.1, forward strand.
CGCAGACAAAGTAGATCCTTTAAATGCGGTAAATACCAAAAGGCCCGCTCCAGCATTTTTGCCGTGATGGATTTCTCAATCCGACTATCCAAAGCACCATATTGCCTCGATGATCCGATAAGCAGTTGACCGGTGCGCCTTGGCTGGACATTAAATGCCACGGTATCCTGGGTCAATTGGTGGGCATTTTTCAGGTAGCCCAGTTCAATCAGTTGGTGGCGGATATGGCCAGGGTAGCGATCTGTTATGATTAAATGTCCTTTGCGGGGTTTCAAGGCGATTCCCGGAACCAATTTCGTGGCATTGGCCCCCGTTGCTACCACCACAGTCCGGGCACAAAGGCGATCCCCGTTTTCGAAAACAACGATTCCCCCTTCATGGACTTCCCGGACTGCTTGCCCTTTTTGAAATTTGGATCCTTTATGGATGGCTTGATCAAGTAACCAGGCTGCGGCGGTGGGGGGATAAATCACCGCATCGCCTTTAACCCGGAGACCGCCTGAAAGGCCAGGCCTGAGGTTGGGTTCATATTCGTAGAGTTTTCTGCCGGTAACAACTTCGGAGACAATTCCGGCATTGCTGTAAATATGGGATTTGCGTTCGACCTCCGCCATTTCCTCATGATCAGCGGCAACCCACATGGTTCCACAGGCATCATATTCCACAGAGCCGGGCAAATCGGGTTGCAATTCTTTCCATAACGCACAGGAAAGTTGGGTTAAGGCAATTTGGGCGGGGGAATCGTCCATCACTACAAGATGGCCCATACCTGCTCCTGTGGCCCCACCCCCAACCATGTGGGATTCTACCACCAAAGTCGAAAGTCCTACCCGAGCACACTCCAAAGCACAGGCCACACCGACAATTCCCGCACCAATGATTAGAACATCGGCACCCGGCTTCACTGGCGGATTCCCCAACAAAATGGATCGTTATCATCTAATAAAAGTGTGGTTTCACCAGTAATCCAAGCTCTCCCGGTGATGGTGGGTACCACCTGGTGGCCCAACTTCCGGTATCGTGATTGAAAACTTGTCCCCAGGATTCCCTCCTGGGTCCAGGTTTCACCTTCGCCCAGTTCGCCGTTTTCCGCAAGACAGGCGATCTTGGCGCTGGTTCCGGTTCCGCATGGGGAGCGATCGTAGGCCCGGCCCGGACAGAGGACAAAATTCCGCCCACTTCCTCCACGATTTTGGGCGGGTCCAAAAAGCTCGACATGATCCACTTCGGGAAAGCCCTGCATATTCAAGGCTTTACGGATAGCCCAGGCACGACTGGTAAGTTCATCGACATAAGAGATCTTCAAAGGTATGTCGTGAATCGGCGTGAGGAAAAACCAATTCCCGCCCCAGGCGACATCGCCACAAACCTGGCCCACACCGGGTACCTCGACAACCACATCCGCTGCTTTTCGGTAGCTAGGAACATTGGTCAGGGTTACACTGGAATCAGGGTGAAGTTGCGCTGTAATTCGGCCAACGGGCGTTTCTATGTGATGAAAGCCCTGACTGATTCGGCCCAAAAATTCCAAAGCGGCAATCACTCCAATCATGCCATGGCCACACATTCCCAGGTAGCCTACATTGTTGAAAAATATTACGGACGCCGAAGAACCTGGATCGATGGGATGGCGCACCAGGGCCCCTACCATGACATCGCTCCCTCTTGGTTCATTGACGATTGCCGAGCGAAATCCATCGTGATGACTGCGAAATCGGTCAAGTGCCAGGGTCGCATTGAGTTGTCCCAAATCGGGGCCGCCACGGATTACCACCCGGGTGGGCTCCCCGGCGGTGTGCGTGTCAATGGCTTCAATGCGTTTAGCGGTTTGCATGAAAGGGACCCGGGGGCTGTTCAGGAGCGGGATCGCCCGGAGTGGATGAGATCCTCCAAATGTTCCGCTTCCACCGGGATTTCTGCCATCAAGTCCAACGGGCTTCCGCTGGTTACGAGAATGTTATTTTCAATGCGCACGCCAAAACCCTCATCGGGAATGTAGATACCAGGCTCAACCGTAAGGACCCAGCCGGCAGCAAAAGGTCGGTTCATGGGGCCCACATCATGAACATCCAGGCCCAGGACATGGCCCAGGCCGTGCATGAAGTATTTGCGCCCCGCATATTCTTCCGGGGATTCGGCCTGGATTTCCGCCCGGGAAATCAGGCCTAATCCCAATAGTTCCTCGTTCATCAAGGCCTTTGCCTCAAGTACCCAATCCCGGTGAAGCTTGCCTACCGTGGCGTTTTGAATGGATTGCTTCATTACCCGTAGCACCGCATTGTAGACGAGCTTTTGCCGGGGAGTGAACCTGCCCGATACTGGGATTGTCCGGGTAAGGTCCGCATTGTAGTTGGCATAGGAAGCTCCCACATCGAGCAGGAGCAAATCTCCCTCCACCAAGGGTCGGTCGTTTTCATTGTAATGCAGGATACACGAGTTAGCCCCACCCGCAATGATCGGGTTATAAGCAAACTTGCAACGATTGCGAATAAACTCATGGGCAAACTCGGCCTCGATCTCGTGCTCAAACATCCCCGGCCGAACCAGGCCACAGACCCTTTCGAAACCCGCTTTGGTCACCCGGATCGCTCGTTTGAGTAGCTCAATTTCTTCAGGTTGTTTCTCCACCCGGAGGGCGTGCATTAACTTTGACAGACGGCCGTACGAGTGAAGCGGATACCGATCCTGGCATTCCCGGACAAAGCGGGCGTCGCGGGTTTGGGACTCGACCACCGCACGGGGATGGGCATTCTCATTGAGCCAAACCATTTCCGCCTCGCACATCATGGCATGAAATGTTTTGGAAAACTCGGATAGCCATTTGATGGTTTTGATCCCGGATATTTCCCTGGCGAGGTCCTTGGTAAGCTTGTGCCCTTCCCAAATCCTGAGTAGTTCGTTGGGTTCGCGAATGAAAAGTACTTCCCTTAAAAGCGGGTCATGCGCCGTAGGGAAAAGGACAAGGATGGTTTCCTCCTGTTCGACCCCGCTCAGGTAAAACAGGTCACTGTTGGGAACGAGGGTTAGGTTGCCATCCGCATTGGTGGGAAGAATATCATTGGCCCCAACGACGGCCAAGGCATTTGGGCCCAATTGGGCGGCAAGTCGGCCACGGTTTGACTCGAAAAAGGAAGGATCAATCCGGTCATGGCGCATGGTAAAAAATCCCCTGCTTACCTACAAGAACGCCCAGGAGTATTTCCCAGCACACCAGGAAGTATTCTACAACCAAAACCGGACCTTTTCCGCCCTAAGGTGGGTTGGATTCAGGATGACCACTGGGTGGTTCGTTCGGGTTTGCTGGCGGTGGGGACCTTTGAGAATACAATTCCAGAAGGGAAACCTGAATTAACCCCTTCTTCCTACCTAAAAAGGGTTTCCCATACGCATGGATAACCGGGATGAGGTTGAACGCTTTTTATTGGAGGCCTTTTGATTTCATTGCCCAGGTTGGCCTGGGGTTCCTGATAATCCCCTTCCTTAATTCCACCGAGCCACCCATTTCCCAAGCCCGAGTGGTCCCGGAATACCAAAACCAAATCGCTCCCCTTCTCAAAAATCGCTGTGTTCGCTGTCACGGGCCCGCCAAGCAGGATGGCAAATTAAACCTTGCTCTTGGGGCGGGATTGGTTCGGGGTGGAAAAAACGGAAAAATAATCCAACCGGGCAGCCCGGATTCAAGCCTCCTTTGGCAGCATGTTTCCGACAATTCCATGCCCAAAGGGGAGCCACCCTTAACCCCCCTCGAAAAAGGACTGATTCGTCAATGGATTGAATCAGGAGCTCACGGCCTCCCTTTAACGGTTTCGGCCTTGCCCGATGGGGATGAACATTGGGCCTATCAGAAAGGGAAGCCAGTCAGTCTCCCCGCTGTAAAAAACAAGGCACGGATTCGGACTCCCATAGATGTGTTTCTCCAAGCCAGACTGGAAAAGAAAGGGTTGACCCTTTTGCCTGACGCCACCAAATACGCTCTCATTCGTCGGGTATCATTTGCATTGTGTGGCCTTCCCCCCAGTCTAAAGGAAACGGAAAAGTACCTCAAGGATCAAAGTCCCAAAGCCTATGAAACCATGGTGGAAGGCTATTTGTCCTCGCCACAATATGGTGAGCGTTGGGGAAAATTCTGGCTGGATGCGGCGGGTTATGCCGACTCCAACGGGTTTTTTAATGCAGACACGGATCGACCCCTTGCATGGCGGTATCGCGATTTTGTGGTTGATACCATCAATAAGGATCTACCCTTTGACCAATTCCTCCGGGAACAACTTGCTGGTGATGAGATCGCCCGATATTCTCCAAAGACTCCCCTTTCTTCCGAGGGAATCCGGTTGCTTACCGCCACCCATTACCTGCGAAACAGCCCGGACGGAACGGATAGCAGTGATGGGAATGAGGACGAAGTCCGGGCTGACAAATATGCCGTTTTGGAGGGTACGGTTCAAATCATGGGTTCCTCCCTTTTCGGAATCACCTTTCAATGTGCCCGTTGCCACAACCACAAATTCGAACCGGTTTCCCAAGCCGATTATTATCGGCTGCAGGCGATTCTTTATCCTGCGTTTAATGTGGAAAAATGGGCCTATCCAAGAAATCGCGATATCGTAGCGGCCACCGCTTCGGAAATCGAAACACACAAAGCTGCCTTGAGCCAACATGAGGAAAAGCTGGCGAAGGTCAAAAACCTCCAAAGGGAATGGATGCAGAAAAATCCTGAGCCCAGAACGGTTTTATTCCAAGACGATTTCGACTTGAAAAACCAGACGGTCCAAATGCTTTGGTCAACATCGGCTCCGGGGGATGATGCCCCATTGGGCCTCCCCCTTGTGCAGTTGGATTCCCAAAAAGGGCCTGCGGTGAATATCACCTCAGGAGGCCTGCATGTGGTGGAATCGGGGGCTTTGGGTGACAGGGCCATTTCCACAAAGCAATCCTTTGACTGGACGCCGGACAAAAAAGGGGATTGGATCCAGGTTCGGTTTGACCTGGTCAGGGGAGCACCCTATGTGGGGTTTCTGATCGCCCTTGGAGATTATAACGACAAAAAGGACAAACATAAGGGCAATATCCTTTTTGATGGGGCCGAGTCGGGCCAGGCAAAGGTCTATGTGGATTACCCTGGACCCGATGGCAGTCAACCTGGGGCCATTGGGGAAAGTGGCTACAAACCTGGTAAAAGATATGGTGTTCGGGTAACAAATCGGGGCAAAGGGGCGTTTGAATTGACTCAATGGGTGGAGGGAAACCCTGAAAAAAACACCCTGACCCTTAAAGAATCCGATTTGCCCAATGGCGGGTTTGGCTTCGCCCTTTGTTGTGGGCGCAGTTATGTTGTTGACAATGTGGTGGTGGAGAAGAGTCTGGATGCGTTGGAGGCCGCCAAAATTCCAGCGGTCACCCGGGACCTCCGTCAAGCCAGAATGGCTGAATTTTCCAAAATGATCCAGGATCTCGAAAAGGCAAAACCGGTTCCTCTTACCAAACTCGCCCCCGTGGTGGACCTTTCGCCCCTGGTTCCAGGCGTTTTCATTCTGGAACGGGGAATCCACAAAGCGCGTGGGGAAAAGGTCAACCCGGGACCGCCTTCGGCTTTGCTGGAATCGGACAAAACCGACCCCTTTGGTCCTAAACCTTTTGATCTGACGCAATCCACGGGGAGCCGTTTCGCTTTGGCCCAGTGGATCACCAAACCCAAGACCCGCGCATCTTCCTTGTTGGCAAGAGTAACGGTCAATCGGTGGTGGCACAACCATTTTGGCAGGGGAATTGCCTCAACGGTGGATAACCTTGGTTATTCAGGTAGCCCTCCTTCCCATCCTGAATTGTTGGAATGGTTGGCAGGAGAATTGGCCCAAAATGGCTGGAGCCAAAAATACATCCACCGACTTATCCTTCATTCGACTGCCTTTCGCCAATCCGGCACACCCACCAAAGAGTCCCTATTGGCCGATGAGGACAACACACTCCATTCCCGTTTTCCCCTAAGGCGGCTTGATGCCGAATCGCTTCGGGATGGGATGCTTTTCCTTTCCGGCGAATTGGACCTGGTTCAGGGTGGACCCTATGTTCCCACCTCACGGGGGGGTGATGGAGAGGTAATTGTTCCGGAAGCCTCTTCAGGAGCCAAAAGGCGAAGTATCTACCTTCAGCAAAGGCGAACCCAAACGATGGGGATGCTTGAGATTTTTGATGCCCCATCCATTGTTTTTAATTGTACGGTAAGGCTTCCCACCACCGTACCGCTTCAATCGCTGATCCTGCTTAATTCCCCATTTGCGAGGCTTCGATCGGAGGCGTTTGCCAAAAGGCTGTTAAATGAATTTCCGGAAGATTGGAACGCCCGGTTGGGCCAAGCCTTTTTGCTGGTTTGGGGGAGGTCCCCTTCACCCGGGGAGGAATCAGCCGCAAAGGAATTTCTTTTGGCTCAATCCAGGGAATACACTGGGAAGCCGAATTCGGAGGTCAGGACCTGGACCGATTTGGCCAATATGCTATTGGCCTCAAACGCCTTTTTGTATGTGGAGTGACATGGGAGGATTTGTGCGGTTGGGGTACAATGGCATTACGGTTTCTTGTAAGGGGAAATGGTGGTCCTTATGACAAATCCCTTTGGCCCCAATAGGCGTTCGTTTATAAGGCGATCCGGTTTGTCACTGGGTTCGTTGGCATTGGCCCATTTATTAAACCCGAATTGGGCAACCCTTTCTTCCGAAGGGGTTTCACCCGATTTTTCTGCTGGCCCAAACGCCTTGCACCACCATCGACCCACCGCGGATGCGGTGATTTCCCTTTTTCAGCACGGTGGTCCCAGCCAAATGGATCTGTTTGATCCCAAACCCCATTTAACCAGAATGGATGGCAAACCCTACCAGGGCGAATTGGAAGTACATTTCACAGGCCAAAAGGGGAATGTCCTGGCTTCGCCCTTCCGGTTTCACAAAAGGGGGCAATCGGGTATCGAGTTGAGTGAACTCCTGCCCCACACATCGGGGATTGTTGATGAAATGACCCTGATCCGGTCGGTGGTCACCGAATCGGTAGACCACGAATCGGCCCTTAGGCTCATTCACAGTGGCAGGTTTCAGGCAGGTGACCCGTCCTGGGGATCCTGGGTGACCTATGGATTAGGTTCTGCCAATCAGAATCTTCCTGCCTATGTGGTCCTTTCGGATCCGGGAGGCCTTCCCGTTGATGGGACAAGGAATTGGACCTCTGGTTGGCTTCCGGCACTCTATCAGGGAACCGCTTTTCGGCCGGGACCCAATCCGGTAGCCAACCTGGCCACTCCTGCCGACCTGAGTCCCCTTTTGCGAAAAAATCAAATGCGTTTGCTGGAAAAATTCAACCGCGAACATTTGGGTCGGCATCCCCAAAATGCGGAATTACAATCGCGCATCGCCAATTTTGAAACCGCCGCAAGAATGCAAACCGCCGTCCCCGAGGCTCTCGACCTGAGCGGGGAAGATCAACCAACCAAAAAACTCTATGGCCTCGACAATCCGGAAACTGCGGAATACGGGACCAGGTGCCTGATTGCCAGAAGACTGGTGGAGAGGGGTGTCCGTTTTGTCCAACTCTTTTTGGCTGGCCAGCCTTGGGACACCCATAGTGGAAACGCTGCGGCCCTTAAGGGGCTTTGCGCCCGAACCGACCAGCCCAGTGCTGCCCTTGTTCATGACCTCAAACAGCGTGGACTATTAGAGAGGACGATGGTCCTTTGGGGAGGCGAATTTGGCAGGCTACCCATTTCCCAAGGAAAGGATGGTCGCGACCACAACCGCCACGCAAACTCCCTCTGGATTGCCGGGGGAGGGTTCAAAAAAGGGTATTGCCATGGAAAAACCGACGATCTGGGGTACAAAGCCGTGGAAAATGTGGTCACGGTTCATGACCTGCATGCAACCCTGTTGCACACCTTGGGCCTCGATCACAAACGCTTGACCTATCCCCAAGATGGCCGCCCGGGTAGTTTGACGGACATTGTGGTAACCAAAGCGGAGGTGGTCCGTGGACTTTTGGCCTAAGTGGTTTTTCCAATCCAGGCGGGGATTGGATTTTCAAAGGCCTTGAGAGCCATTCGGGATGGGTGCCTGATTGGGATTTGACCGACATGGTCCCGTTCGAAAAACGATTTCGGTTTCATTCGTTGAAAAAGGGAGCAAGCAAATGAACCGCAAAGGGTTTACCCTCATCGAACTTTTGGTGGTGATCGCCATCATCGCCGTACTCATTGGCCTCCTTTTGCCTGCCGTCCAAAAGGTCCGTGAATCCGCCAATCGAATGAGTTGCCAGAACAACCTGAAGCAAATTGGGGTTGCCCTTCACAACCATGTGAGTTCCATGGGGACCTTTCCTTGTGCATCGGAAATGCCGCGTGGGCAACTTAGCCAACCATGGTCTGCCCACGCACGATTACTGCCCTATTTGGAGCAGGAAAACCTTGCCAAACTGGTCGATTGGGGAACCACCCGAAACGATTTTCGGACCCGGCCGGATGTTGCCAAAATGCGCATTGCCTCGTTTATGTGCCCAAGCGAGATCAACGATCGAGCTCGTGTCACGGCCAATATAACCTATTACCCCAACAACTACTCCTTTGCACAGGGAACATGGTTTGTCTATGATCCCGCCACCGGGGCCTATGGCGATGGGGCATTCGCCCCCAATTTCAAAGCACGGCCTGGGGATATCCTTGACGGACTCAGTAATACCCTGGGTGCAACAGAAAACAAGGCCTACCAGCCTAATGTTTGGGACACTCTGTTGCCTGCCACGCTCAATACCTCCCCTCCCGCCACACCCGCGGCCGCACTTGCCTTCCTCGGGTCGGGTACCTTTGATTCCAATGGTCACACGGAATGGGTCGAGGGCGATGTTCACGAAACGGGAATCACAACCACCTTTACTCCCAATTCCAAAGTTCCCTACACAATAGGTGGCCAAACCTACGACATCGACATCACCTCCATGCGCGATGGAGAATCACTTACCGCCCCTACCTATGGAGCCATCACCGCTCGCAGCTATCACCCGGCGGTGGTGAATGCCTTGTACATGGATGGGTCTGTCCGCTTGGTTACCCACGCCATTAGCCTTACCAATTGGCGGGCGATGGGAACCAGGGCGAGCGGCGACATAAGCACGGATTGATCATGCAAAAAGGCCCCACCGATTCCATTGGCATTCCATGGCTTCCCATTTTGGGAGGATGTGTGGGTTTTATTTTGTTGGTTGGCCTTGGGCTTTGGTGGATGGCCCCGCCGGTTACTCCTCAGCCAGATGTAGCTGGCAAGGAAGTCGCCTTTGCCTTTCTGGACCTCCTTCGGCAAGGAAAATCTGCGGAAGCGTGGCAGGGGAGTTCCGCTGAATTCAAATCGTTTATGGGTCGAGAAAATCTTTCGGCCTGGGCCAAAAAAACTCCTGCCCTTCGCGAAAAACCGGAATTTATCTCCATGGAAAAGACCAATCTCAATGGCCTCGACCGATCTGTTTTCACCTTTCGCACTCCAAAAACCATGAAAAAAATCCAGATCACCCTTGCTCCTGAACTTGGTACATTCCGGGTCGAGCATCTTGCCGTGGAATGAAACGATTCATTGGTCCATTTTTGTTTCTCTGTGGGGATCTCATTCGCCTGGCTCAATGTCCTACCAATAAAGGAGGTTTTGGTTTCGCATGAAATTCCTGATCATCCCCGTTTTGTCCTTGGTTTTAGGTCCTTTGGTACTTCTTGCAAAGGGTCCTGAAAAGGACCTTCCCCTGCCGGGTAAAGTGTTTCCCGTGGCAGGGCATTCCGCCTTCCTCATCCCTGCAAAAACCACCACCGTCACCCAGGAGAAACCATGGGTTTGGTATGCCCCTACCCTGAAAGGGTTACCGGGCAGGGAGGAGCGTTGGATGTTCGACCGTTTTCTCGAAGCAGGAATCAGTATTGCCGGGATTGATGTGGGGGAATCGTATGGGAGTCCTACGGGAAACAAGCTTTATTCCCGGTTTCACAAAGAGATGACTGTTCTGCATAACCTTGCCGAAAAACCGGTGCTTTTGGGGCGAAGTCGGGGAGGTTTGATGACCCTTTCCTGGGCTACCGAAAACCCAAATAAGGTTGGGGCTTTTGCCGGAATCTATCCCGTGTGTAACCTCAGCAGCTATCCGGGAATTACCACCGCTTCCGGCGCCTTTGACCTAAAGCCCGGGGAATTGCATTTGCGTCTGAAGGAATTCAATCCCATTGACAAACTGCAGGGATTGGCCAAGGCGGGAGTACCACTCTTTGCTATTCATGGAGATGTCGATAGGGTGGTTCCGCTGGAAGCCAATTCGGGACGGATGAAGGATACTTACCGGGCCCTTGGGGGCACCATGGAATTGGTGATTCCCAAAGGCCAAGGCCACAATATGTGGTCCGGTTTTTTTGAATCCAGGGAATTGGTGGACTTTGTGATAAACCATGCCCGGCAAAAACTTACCCTCAGTTGTCCGCTGGATTACCAAGTGACCCAACGGACAACCAAATCCCAAGGCACCATTCCTATCCGGGGAAATGGGGACATTGCCACTAACACAAAGGCTTGGGTTGAGGCCCGGATTTTTGTGGACGAAAAACCGAATGAGTGGCAACAAATTGCCCAATGGAATTCCAAAGGAAATTGGGAGGGGAGTTTGCAGGCCCCCGCCGGAGGTTGGCATCGCCTGGAAATTCGCCTCAAAGTCAAGGATGCTATCCTGGCCCAAACCGTGGTCGAACATGTCGGTATCGGGGAAATATTTGTGGTTGCTGGGCAGTCCAACTCGGCGAATTATGGGGAACAAAGACTGAAACCGGAAAGTGGAAAAGTAGTAGCGTTTAATGGCAAAAGCTGGCAAATGGCCAACGATCCGCAACCCGGGTCAGGAGGGGAGGGGGGGAGTTTTTTGCCGCCTTTTGGCGATAGGATTCAGTCCTCGTTTGATGTGCCTGTCGGTTTGGTTTCTTGCGGAGTGGGTGCCACCAGCGTGCGCGAATGGTTGCCCACGGGTCATTCTTTTCCCCAGCCACCAACCCTCCTTGGGAATGTATTCCAACGGGCCAACGGCGATTGGGAAAGCAAGGGAGACCTGTTTGAAAGGCTCTGTTTAAACATGAAACAACTTGGCCCGCACGGTTTTCGGGCGGTTCTTTGGCATCAGGGAGAAAGTGATGCCAATCAGGCCAACCCGATGAGGACCCTGCCCGGCAAATCCTATCGCCAAATTTTGGAATCGATCATCAAACAATCCAGGAAAAAGGTCGGATGGGAGGTCCCATGGTTTGTCGCCCAAGCGACCTATCATGTCCCTGGGGATGAATCTTCCCCGGATATTCGCGATGCTCAAAATTCCCTTTGGAAAAGTGGTGTCGCCCTGGAGGGGCCCGATACGGATTCCCTAAAGGGGTTGCTTCGGGAAAACATGGGAAAAGGTGTTCATTTCAGCGGCTCGGGCCAACAGGCGCATGGCGCCCTTTGGGCCGAAAAGGTCACGCCATGGCTAAAGGACCAAATAAAAGTGGATAAATGATGGTGCGGTTTTCCCTTTACCTTTTCCTGTCCAAACCCTTAAATCAACCCTGCCAAACCAAGGGCTTCCCTAAGTTTGGGGATTTTATCCGGCCCCACCAACGCAACTGGTGACCTGCAGGGACCAATGGACCGCCCAAGCTCCCGAAGGGCGGATTTCACTCCCCCCGGGGCAGTCCCCAAAGTCAACGCCATCCGCAGAGGATGAAGCTTTGCCTGGGCCGCTTTGGACGCTTCGAGGTCTCCCGCCCGGAAGGACTCATAGATTTCAACAAGCAACCTCGGAGCAATATTGCAAGTCGCAGGAACCGCACCACTGGCACCCATTTGCAAAGCGGAAAAAATCAAGGTATCTCTCCCTTGGAGGACTACAAAATCCTTGGGAACAGCCCTCAGGATTTCGATGGTGGTCTGCAAATCGCCACTGGAATCCTTGATCCCCACGATGTTCCGGATTTTTGCAAGCTTTGCACAAGTATCGGGATCAATCTTCAGTCCACCACAGGTCACCGGGTTACTGTAAAGCAACACCGGCAGGCTGGTGGATTCGGCAATCCGTTTGTAATGGTCATGGATTTCGTTCTGATTGGGCATGATGAAATAAGGAGTAATAACCGAAACACCATCGACCCCTTCCATTTCCGCCATTTTGGTGAGGCGCTCGGCTTCCCGGGTGGTTTCCGCGCCTGTGCCTGCAAAAACAGGAACCCTCTTGCCCACTTTCTCCACGGCAAAGGCCATCACCTTCTGTTTTTCCATCTCGTCCAAAGCGTAAAATTCGCTGTTGGTTCCAAGGACAAAGATGCCATGGACACCGGCTTCGATCTGGGTTTCGATAAACGACCCCAATCGTTCCAAATCAAGATCCTCGTTGTCCTTGAATGGTGTCGCAAGGGGTGGTATGATTCCATGAAAACGCATGATGTTTCCTGTTTCAAAGGGGGGTAGCACATCTAACCCACCGGAAAAAGCCTTGGAAAAAAACGGCCACCCAGTTCGGTTCCCTGGGGAATCGTGTCCACACCTTTCAGCAAGGGTTCATGGGTATCCGATTGGGTACCCCCCCGAAAGAAATTGAGGACGGTGGCCCGGCGAGAACGGTCGGTGGAATTGGCAAAACTGCCATGGATCAAAAGGGGGTGGTGAAAACTGATATGCCCTTTTTTCAGTTCAATGGCCTTTGGGTTTTCCATTGCCTGCATCTGCTCCGGGCTCAACACTTCCTTGATAGCCTCCATATTTCCCGCCAACCCGGTGATCGGCAACAGATCCCATTGGTGGCTACCGGGTATGTATTGCAGACAACCATTGTCCACAGTGGCATCTTCAAGGGCGATCCAGCAGGTAAGGTGTCCCATCGGTTTGGTCCGGGTCCAATACGAATAATCCTGATGCCAAGCCACCACCCCCCCATGGCGGGCGGGTTTGCAAAACAGTTGGTCATGCCAAAAATGGACCGGACCATCGAGAAGTTGACTGGCTCGGACAGCAATCATTGGATTCCAAACGAGGTCATGGAATGCCGGGGTGATCCGCCATGCCCCCAAGGCGTGGAAAAGGATACGGTTGGGATCCGTCGATTCATTGGTGTGGAATTCATGGAAAAGGGAATTTCCCGGATGATTTGGGTCCATGATTGGGGCCAATTCTTCCACCAGGCGATCCGCCTGAACATCGGTTAGCCCCCGCATTCCCGAAACGAAGCCAAACTGGTGAAAATGTTCGATCTGCTCCACCGAAAGACAAAAGGGATTATTGTCCGTAGCGGGCATTTTGTCAAAAAGATCAGTGATCGGGCCAGAAAAATGCGAAAGGTCCTCAACCGGTTTGGGTGGTTCGTTCATCGTTTGAATCTCTCTGCACTACATGAGCCGGAAAGGTCAGTCTATCCCATCCGGAAAACGGGGCCATGACCATGGAGACCATTGCCTTCGTTCGCCAAAAATCAAAAACCTAATCCGTTGGGGAGGGTTCAAGGCTGTCCAATTCCTCCTCCCTTTTGTGTTCAGGAAGGCCAAATGCGGCGAGGATGGCGGGAATGAAGAGCAGGCTCGAATACATAAGCGCCGTCCGTTGATCCATGGAAATCACCCCAAAAACAATGGTACCCGTCGCCGCGGCGATCCGCCCAATGTTGTAGCAAAAGCCGGCCCCGGTCGTTCGCAAAAGGGTTGGGAAAAGGGGGGGCAAATACATGGTGAAAAGCCCGAATACACCTTGGGCAATTCCCATCCAGGTCAAAAGCCAAAAAGTGGTTTTTGCATCGCGGGGAATCCCATAAGTGACAAACATGCCGATAATGTAAGCCACGAAAAGGAGGATGATGGCCTTTCGATAGCCCAGAAACCGGGCCAAAATGGCCGCCGTAAAATTGCCCACCACCGCGATGAGGTTGATCAGCATAAACGCCCAGGCGACTTGGCGATCTTTTTCTGCTTGGTCCAAGGCCAGGATTTCAGGGAGGGACCGATAGTGTTGAATCGCCCAAAACTGGAACGCCCAATGGGCGGTGAGGCTAAAGCCGCAAACCAGAATGGTCAGGATCGTAATGCGGGCAAGAGATCCCTTGAAAAGGTCGGCTATGCCTGGGGTTACCTCATTTTTCGAAGCCTTGGACCAATCGTCGGTTTCGGGCACATGGCGACGAATCCACAAAGTTAACAAAGCTGGAAATAGCCCAACAAGAAACAAGGCCCGGTCGTTAAAGTTTCCAATGGAGAACCCATAAAAGGTAACATCCACCGGCAAAAGGGTTCGCGCCAGCCCGGCAATCGTAGCCAGAAAGACCCCAAGGTTGACCCCGGATTGGAGGACCGCAGCCAACCAGGGCCGCCATTTCGAAGGCCAGGTTTCCGATAATAGCGAGGCCCCCACCGCCCATTCTCCTCCGATCCCAAGGGCCGCAAGGAAACGAAAAATCAAAAGGTGCCACCACTCCGTGGCAAAGAAGGATAAGCCGGTAAATAGGGTGTAAGTGAGGATGGTAAGAATCAGGGCTTTGCTTCGTCCAAGGATATCCCCCAGGCGGCCAAAAAAGCCACCCCCGATGGCCCAACCGAAAAGAAAAGCGGCTTGAATGTAGCCCATTTTGGAACGGGCATCGGGGCTACCTACTTCAGAATGGGCCAATGCCGCCACAAACCCTGCCGCTACCAGGGTGTAAAGGTGCATATCCAGGCCGTCGAACATCCAGCCTAGCCAGGCAGCGGCTCCTGATTTCCATTGTTGCCCGGAAATGTCACGCAGTTTGGGTTGGGATGCCATTGGTTTTTGGTTCGACTTGGGTGGGATGGTGGGAAACCTTTCCTGTGGTTTAGCAATCCTTGGGTCAAAGTCCTGCTTAAAAGGTCGTTTCCCAAAGCAAATTGTGGCCTTGCACCGGCCAAAGGATCCGATCCCCCTGGTTGGGCCAAAATCAAACAGTGTCATTTGGGAAAGGTGCTTGGGAAAGGAGGCATAGCCCTCGACAAAAGGAAACCTGCCCTTAACGGAAAGGAGTTAAGCCTTAAAGTAGATCTTTTTCGTGTGAAGCCACCAGGCAAGGCCCCAAAAAACCAAAAGGACGGAAACAGAACTTGCTATCGACAAACCTACCGCCCCCCACGGGCTCAGTCCCATGAGCGGTTGGATCCAGGGATTCACCAAATCCCGAACCCGGGGCCTCAGGAATTCGCTTCCTGCATAAAGGGCAATCGAATTCATCCCGGCGATGGCAAAGGGCCACGCCCAACTCCGAAGTCCCAAATCCTCGATCAGGCCATGAAAAACGGCCATGGCAATCAGGGTCCATCCGGCTGCAAAGAGGCAAAACGAGGGTGTCCAGATCCGCTTGACCGAAGGAATGACCAACCCCAGGGACCACCCCGCACCAAGGAGCAAAAGACCCGCCGCAAGCAAAAGGAGGCTTTTTCCCTTAAGCGGGGACAGGCGTAAAAACTCCCCCGTTAGGGCGCCCAACAAAAGCGTTGCCGAAGAGGGGAGAAAATTGAGGACAGCATAGCTCCCCTTGGGAGCAATCAGCAGGTTGGGATAGCCCATCCGGGTGGTCCAGGCATGGATACTTTGGTCGATCCAACTACCGAGATTTTTGTCCTGGGCCCAAGGATCAATTCCCTGGATCCAGCCAAAAAGATAAAGGCCTCCCGAATAAATCAGAAGGGAAAGGACCACCCCTAACGCCATGGTCCGCCAACCGCCCCGCATAAAAAGGAAGGCAACGATGTAAGCCAGGGCGATTTGTTGAAGCACCCGGATGAATTGAAGCTGGACAATCTGTTTTCCCAGTGAATCGAGGCAAACACCGACAAGAATCAGGAGTGTGGCCCGTTTGAGGACATGACAAAATTGCTGCCCGAACGAATCACCTTTTTCGGTGCGGATCGCAAAGGCAAAGGGCATCGAAACACCCACCAAAAACATGAAGGAAGGCTGGATCAGATCCCAAAGCGTCAGGCCAACCCAATCCCGGTGGCTCACTTGGTCCGCCAGCCACCCCCATGAGGGGTCCTTGGCCAGGCTACCCAGGCCCAACCCTCCCGAAATCAGCAAAAGCATGGTAAATCCGCGGTACGCATCAATCGAAAGGATGCGGGTGGATTTGGTTTCTACCGATGCATTTTCAGGCTGGGTCATCCTCCACACTCCTTAAAGGGGTAGGGTCATTCAATATCCTGGTTTAACGCCCGGTCCTTAATCCAATGGGGTGAGAATGATTTTCCTGAAAAGCACTTCGGACCCTTCGGACTGGAATTGGAGTTTGCCTTTGGTAATGGTGAGGTCCGTGGCTTTGGTCATGGTGGTGCCGTTCAATTGGACAACCATGGTGTCACCTTTCATGGTAACGACAAGGGTGTTCCATTCTTTGACCCCTTTTTCGATGTCGTTTTTCCCCCGGAAACCGATGACATTTTCCCAACCGGGATCGCGACCAAACCAAAGTAACCGGGTTCCCGGAGGAAAGTCGCGGGCTGGTGCCCCCTCTTTCCAATAAGTACCCACCTTTTTTCCCCAAGGCCTATCCTCGGTTTGGGCTTTGAAGTTGTATTTTTTGTTGCCCCCGGTGATGGAAATGTCGGCGGTTCCCCCTTCGATCATGTTGCACTGGACCCCTTCCAGCCAACTTTTTCCTACCGCCCCCTCTTTGCCCGTGGCGTGCATGATGAGGCCGCAATCCCGGGCGTTTTTGTCCCGTCCTGGCCAAACCTTTCCTCCCCAGGTATATTCCACCTCCACTTTGTAGTTGGAAAATTCCGCCTTGGTGGAAAGCCCCCCCCAATCCTGGCCGGATATGCGAAGAAGCCCATCGGTTACGGTGAAGGTTCCATTCGGATCTTTATCCCCATGGTCCCTGAGGTAGGTATTCCATTGGGACATATCCTTGCCGTCGAACAACGCAATCGGTTCCCCGGCAGACAAAAGCGGCACACTCAAGGCGCCAAATACCAACAAACAGGCAACACGATGCATGGGAAAGGGCCCCTGGAGGAAAAGGTGGGTCTGGAGAAAGGATACCGTCAAATCGTGGCCCATCAAGGTAACCCGCAAAAGGCAAAGGCAAATCCAGCTGAAAAAGGAGGCTCAATACCTGGGCCTACACCGCCTCCATAGGATAGTCCGGGTCAGGTGGATAAAGGACCCGCTTCGCTTTTTCGAGGTTACCCATTCATGCCCAAGCCCTTGTTTCGTGGTGTTTGCGCCTCGTCCATCACTCCCTTTCATGCGGATGGGACCCTCCACCTTGAGAGGCTCAAACCCCATCTGGATTGGTTGGTTGGGGAAGGGGTTGATGCCATTTCTCCGCTTGGGAGTTCCGGGGAATTTCCCGCCATGGAGTGCGAGGAACGAAAACGGGTCCTTGCGGCGGCGATCGATGCCATTGCCGGCCGGGTTCCGGTCCTTGCGGGAACCCATGACTATTCCACCAGGCGCACCATCGACCTTTCCCGTTTCGCCGAAGCGGCCGGGGCGGATGCCCTATTGATTGTTCCCCCCTATTACATGGCTCCCACCCCGGCTCAGGTCATGGACCATTACCGACGCATCGCCGAGGCGGTCCGCATTCCCATCCTTGTTTACCACAATATCCCGTTGACTTCGGTGGATCTGAAAACCGACCACCTCTTGAAGCTTTTTGAGGAAAAGGCCATAGCCGGGGTCAAAATGTCCAACGCGGAACCCGATCGGATTTGCGAACTGTTGCAGGCAACCGGGGGGAGGTTTTTTGTCTACGCGGGGATTGATACGGTGGTTTTCGAGGGGTTGTGTCACGGGGCCCACGGATGGATTTCCGGAATACCCAGTACCGTTCCCGCCGCGGCAAAACGGTTGTACGAGGCGGTCTCCGTTCGGGGCGATTTGGCCCGTGCCCGGGAAATATGGTGCCAATTGGCCCCCCTGATGCGGCTGCAATTCCAGGCGTACCATTCCAAGGGAGAGGGTGCCCATTGGTTCAGCACCATGAAGGCGGCGCTCAACATGATTGGCCCCCCGGTGGGAGATCCCGAACCCCCCGTCCTTCCCTTGCCCCTGGCCCATCGGAAAACCCTGGCCACCCTGCTGGAAAACCTGGGCTACACCATTCACGAAAATCAGAAACCAGGAATCCCTAATACCCATTGAGGTCAAAGCAGGATGGTAGCCTTCTTCTTTCAAAGGCGTAAAGGGAGGTATACACTTGCCCTATCCCCACTTTTCGGCGTAGAGGAGGAATCCGCCCACTGAGATCCTTTTGGCTCTGGGAACTGACCCTAAAGGTAGAGCCCAAGTTCAAAGACATCGTTGACTGTCCGCCACAGCCAGGTGGCGCAGGTTTCCGGCTTGAGGTAGATTTTGACTTGGGCCATGTTCCCCGGAACCAGGGACTTGTCTGCGTTTTCAATGTCCAGATAGACCAGAAAATGCTGGGTTTGGGGTACCAGTTGTTCGGGACGCCCGCCCGCTTTGATCGCTACCGGGCCGCCCCCACGGGTGGAAAGGGCCAAGGGGATTTCGCGCGCTTCCGCCGGGGGCAAACTGTGAATGTGGGCCCCCCATTCACGCATGCCCTGCCCATGGATCCGAAGGACCATTTCCGGGCTTTTTACCTGGGATGTTGTGCCCGTATAATCGAGCAACCGTTTGAACTCTTCCGTCGTCAGGGGCATACAGGCACTTAAGCTTCCCTCCTGATACACCACAAAGAGGGGACTGCGGGGGTCTTCCTGGAAGAGTTTGCCCACATCGTCGATCTTGGGGGCATTGGAAATGATCCCGTCAATGGGCGACCGAAGGGTCAGTTTTTCGTTGGTGATCTTTTCCAGGGAGGCGATTTCCACCTTGCCCAGTTCGACCTGGCGGGTGGTTTTGGCGACGGTTTCGTCGAGTTTGTCCCGGTCATTGGGATCAACCGCCCGCCCCCTTTGCACCTGAAGGATGGCCAGATATTTTTCGCCCGCATCCAGTTCCGCCCGGGCCTGGGCCAGCTTGGCATCCACTTCGCGGTTAATGAATTGAGCCAACTCCTCCCCAGCCAAAACCTTTTGGCCGGGCCGAACCTTGAGTTGGGTCATGATCCCGGGATGGGTCATGAATAACCGCCTGGACGCCTCGGGCCTGGGCATGACAAGGGCCTGGCTCCTCAGGCGGCTGACCGGCATCGGAACGATGCAAAATATGGCAAGGGCAGTCATAACCAGGCAGGTCGTTATCATTACGCGATTGCTTTTCATGTCGGGTACCCTCCCTCGACGGTAGATATTGCGTCCAAGATTGAAAATGGGCCAGCCTACCATGGACGCCATGGAAGCGATGGTAAGGGCCTGACTGATTACCTCAAGTTTGTAAGGTTTGAGGAAGTTGTACAAAAAGAAAAGGATGCTAAATGTGACCAACCACCGGTAGATGTAACTCACTATGGCAAAGGTGACAAAGAGGATGCGCCTTCCCAATTCCATGTAGGGTTCGGGGGGAACCTCGATTCCAAGCCCCTTGGACATAAACCAGTTGGTGATGAACTTGTTGGCCTTCTCCCGGAGGTTTGGGATCTCCATCCAGTCCGAAAGGACATAATAGCCATCGAAACGCATGAGCGGGTTGCCATTGAAAACCACGGTACTGACCGAGCAAACCACCATCAGCGACAGGGAAAGGTTGTGGATGAAGGGTTGACTGGGAGTATACCACCAGACAAAGGTGGCAATGGCGGCGATGACCAGCTCAACATAAATTCCGGCGGCGGAAATGATGATCCGCTGCCATTTGCTGGGCAGGGTCCAAGCATCGGTAACATTGCAATAAAGGGCCGGGGAAAAGCAGAGCAACAAAAAGCCCATTTCATGGACTTCACCCCCATAAAACCGGCAACTGAGGCCGTGGCCAAACTCGTGAATGACTTTGACCACCCCCAGGGAAAGCCAAAGGTAAGCGGCCGTTTTAAAGCTGAAAAACTCATAATAGTTGGGCAGCTTCGACACAAAAAGGTCAAAGTTGGTGGCCACCAAACCGGCGGCGGCACATACCAAAGCAACGCTGGCAAAAAGGAAGGCGCTGGTGAAAATCCACCAGGTGTACTGGATCATCCAGACCAGAATCTTGTCGGGATCGAGCACGGGGATTTTGATGTAAAGGATGTTGGTGAAAGTCTGGATCCATTCCTGGCGTTTGCGTTTTTGCCTCCGTTCGATGAGTTGTTTTCCTGCCCCGGGAGATTCATTCTGGGCCAAGCCCGCTTTCATGAGTTGTTGGGCAAATGCCTCCATGTCCTCAAGGCGCAAACGATCCGGTCGATAATGGGCTTCGTAGGCTTTTTGGGCATCGGCCAAGGTTCGCTTGCCGTCCATGAATTGAAGGAGGAAATGTTCGTTTTCCTTGAGCCGGTAGTAGCGGAGGCTAACCGGATCCTTGATGACAAAATACGACCGACCCTCATAGCGATGCCGATCGACAACAATGTCCGGGCGCAAGCGCACCCGAACCTGTTTTCTTCGTTCGACTTCCGAGGATAGTGGGGCGGTAGTGGCCATGCTTTTTGGGTCCTGAGAAGGGGCTTATCAGGGTTTTACGGTGCGAACCAGCACATTGTTCGGGGGAATGGAACCGTTTGCTGGGGTTTTAAGGCTGAGAGATCCTGATTTGCCCGGTTCAATGACCAAAGTAGATGTTCCACCGGGCACCAGCCAACCCGGATTGGGGGTGTCAAGCTCGGCCCAGATCCGCACCTGGCGATTGGTCGAGTCGATGAAATTTTCGACCAATGAAATCGTGGCGGTAAGGTCTTTTTGATCGACCTCTTGTGTTTCCGGCATTTCCCAAAGAAGGACTTGGTGGTCGGTCGTACCTGTCACGACATACCTTGAATCGGGCATGAAGGCGGCACAAGTCGCCTGACCTGCGGTCCAAACCAACTGCCTCAACTCACTGGAACGACGGCCTCCCAAGGGGGCCCGCCACAACTCGACCCTGTTTTCGCCAGCGCAATTGGTAAGAACGGTTCGGCCATCCGGGGCAAAAAGGGCGGCACCTGTAAACGGAAGGGAACCGGTAATGTTAAGGATCGACCCGGCAAGGTGCCGATCTGCCAGGGACATGATTTTCAGTTCCTTGCCCTGATCGTAGATCAGGAATTTTCCATCCGGGCTCACGCCTGGTTGGCTTACATCGCCCGAGCGACCGCCAAATTCCTCCCCGGCAACAAGTGCGACCTTGCCGCCTGCCGTGTTCCAAACATGAATGGTCTTGTCGCGCCCGGCCGAGACCAGCCTCTCCTTCTCGGCATAGTGGAGGTAGGTAAGAGCGGATTTGTGGGTCGATTTCTTCTTTTCCAGCAGGGTGAGTTTGCCATCGGCGCCCACTTTCCAAAGGCAGATAGCGAGATCTTCGCCGCCGGTGGCAAGGATGTCTCCCTCCGGGGAAAACGCCACACAGGTAACCGAACGGGAATGACAGTCAGGAGCATCGGGAAGCTGGACAATTTGGAGTTGGCCATCTGCGGCTTTTTTCAGTTCTGCCAAATGGACGGATCCGTTTTCCAACCCGGCGGCAATCAGGGACCGTTTGGCGTTGGGTGGCGTGGTTGCCAAAGCGCGGGCGATTAACCCGGAAACCTGGAAAAGTTGTTTGCCTTCGGTGGGATCCCAAAAGCGGATGGTCCGATCCTCGCTTCCTGAAACCACAATCGAGGTGCCATTGGACCCGCCGACTTTGCCCACCGCCACACAGGTGATTTCCTGGAGGTGGCCGCGAAGTTGCAGAATGGGAGTCACCGGCCGGGTGGGTTCCACAATGACTTTCATACCTTCCCGAATGCCCCTCGAGTTCTGGATTTCAATCAATCCCTCTACCCGAAGTCGATCGGTGTCCTGGATTTGGAGGACCGGCTCGAGGTTTTTCACAGCCTCGCCGGTTTTCCGGTAGATTTCCTTGATTCGGCCGCCCACGGCGGGTCGGATTTCATGCATTCCAAGCACCGTTTGCGCTCCGGAAAGTTCCCGTTGGGCCTGGGTGATGGCAGCCTTCTTGGCCACCTCTTCCTGGCCGTAGCGGTCATAGGCCAACCGATTCATGCGAATGTCGTCCTGGGAAGCCCCACCCGCATTGCCCAACCGTTCGGATAATTTCCAACGGGTGAAGTATTCATTCTTGGTGGCTTCTGAGGATTTTCGTTCGGCTTCGTTAATGTCCAATTTTTGCTGCTTTACGGCAAGTTCGTCGATGGCAAGCACCGGGTTGACCAAGGCTACAATTTGACCCGGTTTGACCAAATCACCCACCTGAAGTTCGCGAAAGGTTTTGAAATCGACAGCGATCTCCACCGCACCGGGGACAAGGTTGTCCGAATCCATTCCGGGCCGGAAACGACGATACTTTTTCCCGGGCCGTTTGCCCAGGGTGAGAACTTCCTCAGGTGCCAGTTTATCGTTGGGACCAACCTCTATTGCCAAAGTGGCCACGGGAATGTTTTTGATCAACCTTGATCCCGGGACTTTTGCTTCGTCCCCCGGGGCGATTTCAGTTCCCACAACCAGCAGTTTGCCGTCCCGTTCCGAAGGGATTTCGCGTTTGGTCGTACTGACAAAACGGGCATCGCGAACGATGATCATCTGCTGGCCAAGGCTTTGGCGGGCTCCGGTGCTTGATGTGGTCGGTTGGACCACGCTTGGTACCGAACCATCCTCGGGAGCGGGACGCACGCCTGGATCGGAAACCACCGGCGAGGTAAAGGTCTTGGTAAGGGCGAAAACGGATCCGAAAATGGCCACACCTGAAAGGACACAGAAACCAAGCCAGCGCATCATGATTGGAGACTCCTTGAACTGAATCTGAATTGAGGGGAGGATTTCCACGGGGGCCGGTTTCCCACCAAGCCTTGGGAATCGTTCCCTAGAAGAAGAAAACCACCTTTTCGTAGAAGAATTCCCAAACGCCGTAGAAAAGGGCATAACCCATCGGTTTATTGCCACAGCGGATCTTGGCGCGGATTTCTGTTCCCGATACAAGGAGGTTGTCCACCCTAAGTTTGGCCAGTTCTTCCTTGGTAATGGTCACAAAGGCGGTCACCATGGGGTCCGGATTCTCCTGATCATTTCCCGCAGGCATGGCCTCGCCACCAATGCGGTCGCGCCGCAGTTTGCCGTGGAACTTGCGTGAACTATCTGCTCGCAAAATGAACTCCACATCGAGTACATCCGAGTTAAGATCGTGATAGGCCATTAAAATGTGGCCGATATTCTGTTGGGGAATTTTGGTTTCGATCTCCCAAGGGCCGTCTTTTGCCCCCAAACGGAGCAATTCATCGGTCGGTTTGACCGCCCGTTCCGTCAGGTCTTCCTTGAAGTTGGTAGAAAGAATGGTCCATGACCTCTTTTCACCCAGTAGCGATGCCTCGGTGCTGGTAAAAAACGGCGCCCGAAGGTAGAAGAACCCCTCCCGCTGAGGAACCGGGTCGCCATTGGTTCGGGCGAGCAGGGCTTGCAATTCGCGTTCTTTGGCGTCGCGGACGATCCGGGTTTTCTCCGCCTCAGTATGGCTTTGCAGTTTGTCGGATTCGCTTCCCTTGGTAGCTCGTTGTTCAAACATGAGCACATCCGCCGAAGCGAGTTGGATCTCTTTGCGGAAACCGCGAATTTCCCGCTCCAGTTGGCCATCGTGCATGATTCCCAGATTGGTGTTTTCGGGAATGATGGCTCCAGGGCTCACCCGAATCTCCCGGATGATTCCTTCTGTCGATGGGAAAATTTTGCGACGGACTTCGGGTTGAAGCTGCCCGGTCGCCTCCATCTTGAGGGGATAAGGGACCAGAATCAGGACGGAAACCAATAACACAACTGCCCCCGAAATGGCGGCAAAAATAGCCTTCTTCTGGCCACCCAACCCTTCCTGGAATTTCACAATCGGCATCCAGACCCAGCGCATGGGAATCCGGCGATGTTCAATGGCGTTGTAAAGGGCACTGGTACAATGACGGCCCACCACTTCCAACCGGGCGATCAACTGCTGGGCGTCTGTGGGTGGATCAAAACATTCCATGATGATGGCAGATCGAATGGGCAGTTTGGACTTCTCCTCCCGTTCATCCTTGAGGGGCTGGATCACCAACAGTTTCGATCCACTTTCTGCCAGATAATTATCGAGGGCCGAAGAAACCTTGGGTGGCAAGGTATCATCCTGGATGCCGTTGAAAACCAGCTTTTCCCCCCAATTCAAAACCTCCTTGGCCAATACCTTCATCAACTGGACAAGGTTGGACCGCTTTTCCACCACATCCGCACCGGAGATAGCCTCCACAGCAATGTCCCCATGTTGGCGCAGAACCACGGAAACACGATCGCAGGCAACCAATCGTCTTCCTTCGTTTGCCACAACATAAGCAACATCAATGGGGGTGAGGGTTCCGTGGATTTGACGCGAGAAAACCTCAAGCTGGCTCCAGAGCTGCTGCTGGCCCGCCATGGTGGCCATGTTTTGGTTGCGCTGAAATCGGGCCGCAAGGTCCGACATGAGGGTGGCATATTGCAAGAAACCCGGAATGGCATTCGCCGCCCGGTTGGACCCCTGGCCTACCTCGATGATCCCTACCGTCATCCCGTTGACCACAATGGGTACCACGAGAAGGGTGAAGTCGGTGGGATTACCGGGTGCGGTTTTGCCAGGGTCCGTGGAACCAAGGCCCGTCTTTGGCATGAGGTGAAACGGTTTGGGTGGCGTCAGGGTGAGGGCATAACGGAGGAGTTCCTCGTGCATCGCCCTCGATTCATCGGTTTTGTCAAAACCGGCATCTTTGAGGTTGATCTGGAATTGCAGTTGCAGGTTGCCTTGGGCCGTTTTTAGCCACACCGCACCAAGGGGTGCCGCCAAGGATTCCAGCAGGCGCCTTAACAGCTCCCCATAGAAAACCGATGGGGGCATTTCCGATTCACAGAGTCGCGAAACTTCCTCTAGCCTAAGGTTCAGCTTCCGCCGTTCCTGCTCCAGGGCATTGCGATCTAGGGCTTCTGGTCCGGCGCTCACGGCCACCTCACTTGACTTTGAAATCATGGGGATACTGTTTTAATGTACCGTTATAGGTGAGTACGGATCAAGCCTTCAGAGGGTTTAGAAAATAGGGAAAATTAAAAGTTTTGAGGTGGAATCGACCAAATTGGAAATATAGGGTACTTGGTGAAAATGTGCTGCTGCCAAGCCTCAGGCAACCCTCCTTTTTGACCGGGAAGGCCGCCAACAAGTTGCCTTGCCCAATAGGTCCCAAAGGGACGCCGGACCCTTGGGAAGCCGAAATCCCCAACGCTGGGTTGCCCAAAGTTGGATAGCGCCCGGGCGGGTGGTTGGTTCGTTCCACATTTGGCAAAATCGAAGGATCCCCCGGGCATGCATTTGGAGTTCCTTCATCCGAAAAAGGGTTTCTTCCTCGGATGCCTCCGGGAGTTGTTGGCACTCGGATTCCAACCATTCCACAAGAATGCGGGCAACACAATCCTCAACCCCCAAACCCAGGGCATCGGGAGAGGTGATAAGGCGTACAAGGGCAGGGGTTAGCTCGGCCATGAAATCCCATTCTCCTGAATCCAAAATGGTTTCACACCATCCAGGAAACCAGGTGCCTCTTTTGACAGCCTGACAAAGGGCTCACCCGGGTCGTATTTTCAAAACTTGGTTCCTGTCACGAACCAAGGGGTGCCCGCACTTTTAAGCTATTTTTCAAGCCGCTTTACGCATCGGCTTGGTTTGACCCTTGAGGAGCTCAATCAATCTTTCAAAATCGTCCCCATTTTGAAAATCAAGGCACAAGGTGCCTGCCTCGGCACCCCTTAGCTTGATCTCCACCTTGACCGAAAGGGCCCCACGAAGTTCCTCCTCGAGGGACCTTAAATGAGCCGTTTTATCGGTTTTGGGCAGGGCCAAGGGTTTTTGCCCTGGGGAAACCTCGGCAGAAACTTTGCTACGAACCTGTTCCTCAAGGGCATGGACGGAAAGCCCCCGTGCGATGGTTTCATTGCACAACAAAAGCTGCCTGGTTGGTTCAACCCCTTTCAGGGCTTTGGCATGGCCCGTGGTGATCTGCCCGGTTTGCAAAGCAGCCCGAATTTCCTGGGGCAAATCCATCAAGGCCACCAGGTTGGTGACCGTCGAACGAGCCAACCCGAGCCGTTTTGCCAACAGTTCATGGGTCAGGCCGAACCGTTTGAGATGGTCCTGGAACCCTTGGGCCTTCTCAATGGGATTGAGGTCTGCCCGATGGATGTTTTCCGCAAGAGCCGCCTCAAGCACCTGTTGGTCGTTCATTTCCACGATTCGAATGGGAATTTCACCCAATCCGACCGCCAAGGCAGCCCGATAGCGCCGTTCTCCGGCGATGATCTGGTATTTGCCATTTGCCTCCCGAACCACAATCGGTTGGAGAACCCCCTGTTCGCAAATACTGGATGCAAGCGATGCCAACTCGTCCTCATCGAAATGGCGACGGGGTTGCAACGGGTTTACCACAATGGAAGCTAGGGAAGCCGTGGCAAAGGAGTGGGAGGTGGCATCGTCAGCCCCCGGTAGTAATGCATCCAAACCCCTACCCAGTCTCATTTTGCGTTCCATGATCAATACCTTTGTGTCCAAAGCCCAATGCAAAGTTTGTGAATATTTTGGGGCTTGTACCCATTGTGAGGTTCCCTTGCAAGGGATTTATTCCCCGGAATCCCTTATCCAGGGATAGCAATCGCCCACTTTTGGGTAGGATGACTACTCACAAAACCCTCCCGGCCCTAAAGGAGTATTGGTAGGTGCTTGACCCACATCACTCCAGCTGGCTGAGCTCGGATGACATTCATTGGTTCAACGAGGGAAGCCACCACAGACTTTATCAAAAGCTGGGGGCCCATGCCACGGTTCAGGGAGGCGTTCCAGGGACACGATTTTCGGTTTGGGCGCCCAATGCCCGATCCGTCCATTTAATCGGGTCCTTCAACGGTTGGAATCGCGAAAGCAATCCCCTTCATTCCTTTGATGGTTCAGGAATCTGGGCGGTTTTCCTTCCGGGGGTAGGGCCAGGCGAGATTTACAAATTCTTTATCGCATCGAAAAACGGCAACTATTCCGTTGAGAAGGCGGATCCTTTTGCTTTTGCCACCGAGGACCCCCCCCGGACCGCCTCGGTGATTGCCAAATTGGATTATGAATGGCACGATCAGGGTTGGATGAGTCATCGATCCGAATCACAAAAACCGGATCGGCCCCTTTCGATTTATGAGGTCCACCTTGGCTCGTGGATGCGTTCCCCAAATGATCCGCAGCGTCCCCTTGGTTATCGGGAAATTGCCCCCCTTTTGGTGCATCATGTTCAACGGCTTGGCTTCACCCATGTGGAGGTATTGCCTCTGACGGAACATCCCTTCTACGGATCCTGGGGATACCAAACCACCGGTTATTTCGCCCCAACCCGCCGGATGGGCTCCCCAGAGGACCTCATGTACCTCATTGATCAGCTCCATCAGGCGGGCATTGGGGTCATTCTGGATTGGGTTCCCAGCCATTTTCCCTCGGATGAGCATAGCCTTGCCTATTTCGATGGAAGCCACCTATTCGAACACTCGGATCCCAGACAGGGATTCCACCGCGATTGGAATTCGATCATTTTCAATTATGGCCGTCACGAGGTTCGCTCCTTTTTGGTGTCAAGTGCCGCATTTTGGATCGACAAATACCACATTGACGGGATTCGGGTGGATGCTGTGGCCTCCATGCTGTACCTCGATTATTCCCGAGGTCCCGGGGATTGGATTCCAAACGAACATGGGGGACGCGAAAACCTCGAAGCCATCCGGTTTCTAAGGCAATTGAATGGCGCCATCCACAATGCGTTTCCCGGGGTGATCACCATCGCCGAAGAATCAACGGCGTGGCCCGGGGTGACCCGGCCGGTCGAGGCGGGAGGTCTTGGCTTTGATTACAAGTGGGACATGGGTTGGATGCACGATACCCTCAAGCATTTTCCCAGGGATCCCATCCATCGCCGCTTTCATCAGGGCGAACTCACCTTTCGAAGCATTTATGCCTTTCATGAAAACTTTGTATTGCCCTTGTCCCATGATGAGGTTGTTCATCTTAAACGATCCCTTTTGGGTAAAATGTGGGGTGATGAATGGCAACGCTTTGCCTGCCTTAGGAGCCTGATCGCCTACCAATTTACAACCCCTGGAAAAAAACTCCTCTTTATGGGTTGCGAATGGGGCCAACAAGGCGAGTGGAATCACGACCAAAGCCTGGACTGGCACCAGCTCCAATGGGATCGCCCCCGGGGTATGCTCGAATGGACCTCGGACCTGGCAAGGCTTTACCGCAATGCCGAAGCTCTTCATTGGGGCGATTGTACCCCGGCCGGTTTTGAATGGGTCACCTGTGATGACGCCACCAATGGCGTCCTTGCCTGGGTTCGGTGGAACCACGATCACAAACAGGCCATGGTATGCGTTATGGGTACCACGCCTGTGGCCCGCCTGAATTACCGGATGGGCTTTCCCTGGCCCGGGAATTGGACAGAAGTTTTAAACAGCGATGCTGCCCATTATGGTGGGTCCAACATTGGGAACCGGGGGGCCATCACCAGCCATCCTGGCAAACATGGAATCTGGGCCGCCCATGGAGAGGTCGCCATCCCTCCGCTTGGATTTGTAATGTTTGAAGGTCGATTGGATTAATTCCCCCAAAAAACAGGAAGTTATCCTTATTTGGTGCGAGCTCTGGAAAATGCAGGAAACCGGTTTTCAATAGTAATGCCTTAGTCTGGGTTGATTATGGTGTGGGCTTTGCGAAGTAGGCTTTTTCAATGGGGCCAATGGTCAATCGGGTTATCCCTGGTTATTGGACTGGCTTTGTTTCTAACCAAAAAACCCAATCGACCGGCTTTCGAAATCAATGC
Organism: Planctomycetia bacterium; assembly: GCA_005808665.1. Lineage (GTDB taxonomy): Bacteria > Planctomycetota > Planctomycetia > Gemmatales > Gemmataceae > SYLG01. Next base: position 40,763 of record SYLG01000096.1, read on the forward strand.
TTCGGTAGCCCTTGAGGAAGCCATTTCGGTCAAAGGAACCGGAGACAATTGGCCCGCTTTTCGTGGTTCCCATGGAAACGGTGTTTCTGAATCGAAGCAAACCCCAACCCAATGGTCTTCCAGGGAAGGAATGTTGTGGGCCACCCCGCTTCCCGGTCCCGGATCTTCGAGCCCCATTGTCCATGGTGAAAAAGTCTTCGTGACCTGCTATTCAGGCTATGGCGACGGATCAGGGGGAAAGGTCGAAAACCTAAAAAGGCACCTGATCTGCCTTGACCGTCGGTCGGGAATGATCCTTTGGAAAGCCACGATTCATTCCCTTGCGGATGAGGATCCGTTCCGGGGCTATATCACCGAACATGGCTACGCAAGTTCCACCCCGGTTACGGATGGAAAAACGATTTTTTGCTTTTTTGGCAAATCGGGAGTTCATGCTTTCGATATGACAGGCAACCCCCTTTGGAATACGGGGGTTGGCACCAGTTCAGGAAATCGACTTTGGGGTTCGGCTGCCAGTCCTATCCTTTATGGCGATTTGGTGATTATTAATGCCTCTGAGGAGAGTCGTTCCATTCAGGCATTGGACAAAAGGACGGGAAAAGTTGTTTGGAAAGCCGAGGGTGGCGTTCTGGAATCGTCGTATGGAACCCCCGTGATTCAAGAGGTTCGAGGCAAGAAACCAGAATTGATTCTGTCAGTTCCCGGGGAGATTTGGGGGTTAAATCCCCATACGGGAGGGTTGAAATGGTTTGCCAAAACAAAACTTACAAACAATGTTGCTCCAAGCGTTTGCCTGGCGGATGACTTGGTCATTTCCTTGGGAGGTTATCCAACCAGGGCCGTTGCGGTGAAAACCGGTGGTTCAGGGGAGGTGACTTCCACCAACATAGCCTGGACGGGAAATCGGTCATCCTACATTTCCTCAGGGGTGGTTAAGGGAAAGAACCTCTACTGGGTCAATGAACGCGGGTTGGCGACCTGTGCCGAGGTCGCCACAGGCAACATTTTATTTCAGGAACGCATTGGTCCTGGAAATGGGGAAGGCGCCTTTCCTGTGTATGGAAGCACCGTTCTTGGTGGGGATTATCTTTATACTGTTACCCGAAGAAGTGGGGTATTTGTTTGGAAGGCAACAGAGGTCTTTGCCAAAGTGGGTTTCAACAGGATTGACGGAGATGATACGGATTTTAACCCAAGTCTTGCCATTAGCAAAAACGATCTTTTTATTCGCTCCAACAAGGGGATTTATTGCATTGGTGGAAAGTGAAAAATTATCTGGGAATGTGGCCTGGCCCACGAAAAGTAGAAAAAGGGTTAAGATGCAAATGGGTTGAAGGACATTGAGAAAAGGTGAGAAAGTCATGAACAAGGCAGGGCGAATTTAACCAGGCGGATTCAAGACAGGGGTTCTTTGCAATCCAGATTTTGGATAACCTCCTGCCAGAAATCGTTGTAGGGGACTCCAAACCTGGACTTATCCAATTGCGAAATAAGGGCATTGGTGGTTGGGGAAATAATTAATTTCTGGGCCGAGTGTCCCATTTTCCCCAGCCATGTTTCCCAAACGGGCCAGGGTGCATCCCTAGGCGGCTGGGTTGCCCGAGCCTGGTTTCTCCATTTTTTTAACCGGTTTTTTGGCCTTTTCCGAATCCACCATAGACCACAACCCACAAGCAGGATGAGCCCAAGGACAAGGCTAGCTGCCCAGGGAAAGGAACCCCCCACGGGTAAGATAGGGGGATCTAAAGTAGTTGATGGTAATTGGAGCCCGTGGTCCAAGCGAAGGGTTAATGGCCCGGTGGGAGTATCCCATTGGGTTTCCACCTGAGGACCTGGACCAAAAGGGGGAAGATCTCCCGAATACTCCATCTCAAAAGAAGCATTTTCCTGGGTCATCGGTTGCATAGGAAACACCAACGACTTGTCACCAAGGGTTGCTTTTTTCAGGATCCATTCGTACGGAGTATTTATTCGTACATGGACCAACCAAGGCGACCCAGAGGCGGTTCGGCTGGGTTGAAGGACAATTTGGTAGTGGATTGGACCTTGGTTTCCCGAATGGGTCCAGGTTGGAAAATCCAGGTTTTGGACCTTGACTGGGCTTTGGTTCATTGCCGGTTCGGGCCCCCAAACCATGGTTGAAACGCCTGCTGCCAAGGCGTGTCGGTGCGATGCCTAATGGTTTTTAAGCTCCTTTGGCTTAAGCGATTCCACGCTTTCTCCCGACTGTTCCAGATCCTGGTATGGGCCTCACGAAATTGGGGATTCGACCAATCCTCCCTGAAAACAGACCCATTTGGGTTCATCAAACGAACGCTTCCCCTTTGGGGAGGGTTCTCCTCCCAAGGGTCAAAGACACCAACCAGGCCAAGGGGAGGGTTTCCTGAAACAAGGCAAGTTTGAATCGGAGTTGATGGACTTACATTGTCCGAAAAAAGGGCTATCCATCGTGACGGCACGGTATTACCCCTAAGACCTCCCGGAAGCTGGCAAGCTTTCAGGGCAGAGTATAATTTTATCCAATCCGGAAGTCCCCTGATGGTAATCATTCGGGAAAGGCCCCTTTCATCGGAACAACGAACCTGGCAACCGGGGCCCTGGACAGCGTAAATACGAGCCAGGCCAAGGCCAAGGGTGGCAATTCTTTCCCGAATGGTTTGCGTCGTTGAGCCAAAGTCGAGCGAGGTCCTTTGGTCCAACCACAATTGGGGTAGAGCTCCCCAATCCCTGGGGCTTTCAAGGGCGATCATGGTTCCCATCCGGGCCGATGCACTTGCAGCGATCCTTCGGGAAGAGACCTCCCATGGGGCAAGCCCAAGCACCTCAGGAGCCATTCCTGCCTCGTTTTCCAACCGACCATGGGAGGGAAGGTTGCCTTGGGGGAAAAGGAGCCTTTGTCTGTCGAAGCATTCAAATTCCCCAGGAGGGGGAAGTTCAAGCTGCATGGAATCCATGGGGATGTCCTACAGAGTAGGCCAAGGGTTCGGCCATGGGTTAAATCAACTTGTCGGGAATGGAAAGGAGAAAAGTGATCTGGGGCCAAAGGGAGTGAATGGGCAAATGGACCCGAGTTCCTAAACCAAAAGGGATTCCGAAACCTGATTGGAACTTTGGTCATGAAAAAAACGGCTTGGAGTGTCCTTGTTTGTTTGGTAGCTGTTTGTGGGCAAAATCTGTCCGCACAGTCACCGAATTATTCCCGCCAGGAAGACATCATCTATGGGCGCAAACATGGGACCGCCCTGACCCTGGACAAGTTTACTCCCACGGGGAAATCCAACGGGAGGGCGGCCATCCTCGTCGTTTCGGGGGGGTGGTTTTCTTCGCATGCCGCAGTCAACGGGTTCTTTCCTGTGGCGGATATTCTGTGCAAACGGGGCTACACATGCCTTGCGGTAGTCCATGGCAGCCAACCCAGATTTACCATACCCGAGGCGATCGAGGACCTTCATTTGGCCACCCGGTTTATTCGCTCCAAAGCCAGGGAATGGAAGATAGATCCGGACAAATTGGCAATCACGGGTGGGTCGGCCGGTGGGCACCTTTCCCTCATGATGGGAATGGAACACAAATTGGGTGACCCGAAAAATGCGGATCCAGTATTGAGGCAACCAAGTGGGGTCCAGGCCGTTGGCTGTTTTTTCCCGCCTACTGACTTTCTGGAATGGGGAAAGCCGGGAGTAAAGCAAATTGGCCGGGGAAAGTCGGCCATTCCAGGGATTACTGCCCCGTTTCGGTTTGTGGAATTCAAGAACGGTGTGAAAGAGTTTCACGATGTTACCGACGAAAAAGCACTGGAAAAGATCGCCAAGGAAATTTCTCCCATCCACATCATTAACAAAAACTCGGCACCATCCCTTTTGATCCATGGCGATGCGGACGCCCTTGTTCCCATTGAACAGGCTCAAAGATTTGTGGATGCATTGAAAAAAGAGGGGATTGCTTCCAAGCTTGACCTTCGCAAAGGAGCTGGCCACGGCTGGTTGAATATGCCCAAGGATGCCACCTTGTTTGCCGATTGGTGGGAAGAGCATTTGGGCAAACCGGATTTGAAATAAGTTGATTTCAGTTTGTTAATGATTTTCTTTTTCGCCGGAAGACCGCCCAACCGATGAAGGCAATCAGGACAACTGCCACCGCCCCAATGCGGAAAAAAAGTAGACCGATTTCCCTGTCTGCCTCGGTCCAGGGTTTTGACGGCTGGGAAAATCCCATTATCTGGGTTGGAACGGGCCTTTTGGCCAAAGCAAGGTCTGGGCTCGGCTGAAAAAACACTTCGGCCCCCGTGGACCGGATGCGCATGGTATCCTCAAACTCTGTCAAAAAGAGTGGATTTGCATGCAATCGGGCAGGTAATTTGAGTTGCCTGAACAGAGCCTCTTCAACCATAGGAGTCAGGCGACCGGCAAAAGGAATCGTTTGGGTCCATCTTGCCCCCACCAGGGTTGCATCATGAGGTTCCTGCGAAAGAAAGTAGACCCGAAGAAGTCGGTTTGCGGGTGCACTCAATCCGGCATTTTTGGGTTCACGATACGGGTAGAATGGTTTGTCGGTTTTGAAACTCATTCGAATGGTTGAGCCATGAAATCCTGAAGTAGTGGGAACCCCGTTGGATTGGGTCGCAATCTTGAAGGCGGTTAGTACCCATTTGTCTTTCAGGTAAGGAATGAGCCAATCGGTAATTTCCGGGCTTGATGGATAATCGTTTTTCCTGAGCCAATCGGAAAGGGAGGTGGCATCCTCCGCCGCAAGGATAGTGGCATCGTAACCACCCACTTTTTTTTGTTCCAGGACCCTAACGGATTCGGGTTTGGGAAACATGCCTCTATCCACACTTTTATTGGGCGGACCAGGTGGCGGAGCGGGAGGGGGTGGGGTGGTGAAACGATAAAGTTCATGGAACGCTGCGTCGCCGACATCCACCAACTCCGGCTTGGTGGGAGTAGGAACGAGGAAACCGAGATCCTTCGATTCGGTAACGAATTTGGCCCGGCGGATGAAATGTTCCGTTCCGGTTTCGGCATCCCAAAGGAGAATTGCGGTTTCCTCGCCTATCCCCACCGGTAATCCGTTTCTGCCAAGCGCCAGGCAGGCATTCAGCGAAAGGACTACCAAAACCGAAAACAGGACGGACGCCAGTCCCAGGGAAACAAATCGGAACATGGGATTGACTCCAAAAAAGGGGAATTGGCCATATTGAGGCTTTTTCCCATATCGGGTAACCCAATCCTAAACCAGGGCGTTGGCGAGTTACTTTTTCTTCACGATCATTTTGTCCAGGAATTCATCGTTGCTGTTGGTTTCAAGGAGTTTTTTGATGAGCCTGTCCATACCCTCTGCGGGGGCCTGATCCACAAGAACCCGGCGAAGGGTGGCAATCCTTGGCGTTTGTTCCCCCAAAAGTTTCTCTTCTTTGCGGGTGCCTGATTGGGAAATGTCAATTGCGGGATAAATCCGGCGGTCAGCAAGTTTCCGGTCAAGGACCAGTTCCATGTTTCCAGTTCCCTTGAGTTCCTGAAAAATGACCTCATCCATCCGGGAACCGGTTTCGATCAGAGCCGTTCCCATAACGGTGATTGACCCACCCTCCTCGAATGCCCGGGCACAGCCGAAAAGTTTCTTGGGAACATCGAGTGCCTTGGAATCAACCCCTCCCGAAAGGGTTCGTCCGCTGTTGGAGGCTTTGTTGTAAGCCCGGGCCAACCGGGTAAGGCTGTCGAGGAGAATGAAAACCGGTTTGCCAATTTCGGCAAGGCGGCGAGCCCGGTTCAACACCAGTTCCGCCAATCGGACATGTTGGGTTGCATCCTTGTCAGAGCTTGAGGCAAGGACATCCCCGCGGACGGTTCTCTTCATCTCGGTAACTTCTTCGGGCCGCTCATCAATGAGCAGAACGATCAGGTGCATATCGGGATGGTTGGCAGAAATCGCTTGGGCAATGTGCTGAAGCATTACCGTTTTGCCAGTTCTGGGAGGGGCCACAATCAGCCCTCGCTGGCCCCGACCGATCGGAGTAAGCAAATCCATGACGCGTGTGGTGGCAGGCTCCCGTCCCGTTTCGAGTTTGATTCTCTCAAATGGATCAATCGGGGTAAGGGAATCGAAATCGCGCGGATTGTAATCGTTTAAGGGCTCATTTTCGACGGTGTCGATACGAAGAAGCCTTGGCCCTTGACCGGGCAAATTGCGTGGATCGCAATATCCCCCCAATTTGAGTCCTTCCCTTAAGCCAAAGCGTTGGATAAGGTGGGGTGGGACAAAGATGTCGGTCGGGTGGGAGGAAAGGTTGAAGGCAGAGTTACGAAGAAAACCATGGCCTTTGGAAGGATGGATTTCCAGGATCCCCGAAACGGCTAAAAGGTCTGTGGGAACAGGCAAGGTCGATCCTGGAACCAGGTTTTCCTCGGGGATGGTAAAGGTGGGTGGCTCTGGGAAATCCTGGAAAGTTTCCTGGAACGGTGCTTCTTGGTGAAAACCCAATCCGGGTTGGCCGTGGTTGTCGGAGTATGGGTTGGGTTGACCCGGTTGGCCCCCCCCCTGAGGGTTTCGCCTTGGCCTGTTCCTTGGCTGGTTAAACCCTTGGGAACCATTGTAGCCGGAATCCTGGGGACCGTTTTGGTAGCCACCCTGTTGGGGATAGCCTTGGATAGGATTCCCATAGGCATCAAAGCCACCCCCCATGGTCCGGGGCATATTTCCATGAACATTTCGCCCCATCTGGTTCCGGGGCTGGCGGTAATTTTGCCCTGGGTTTCGTCCCCGGTTGTGTGCGGGACCACGGCCGACATTCGGCCCCTGATGGTAGCCACCCTGAGGCCCTTGGGGATACCCTTGCTGACGGGGGCCGCCCTGGAAATACACTTGGGGTGGATAGCCTTGGGCCATGTAGTCTGGTTGAGGATAATTCTGGGGTGCAAACCCTGGTTGAGGATAGGCCCCGCGAGGAATAGATTCCTGGGGCAAGCCACTTATCTGTGAAGGTGGCTGGTTAGAGTCGCCTGGAGTAACGAAATCGGGAGAGGGTTCGTTTTTTGAAACAATTTCGGGGGCATGTTGGGTTGGGTCGGCAGTTAATTGCCTGGTCGATTCCTCAGGTGGAGGTGCAAACCCTGGGCCCCCATTATCATCCTTTGCAATGATTCGTCTTCCGGTACGAAGCCCATTTTTTCGGGGGATTCTGGTCCCCCGTTTAGGATTTTCAACAACCTGTTCCTGCAACCTTTGGGATTGGGAATCTGGACTAATTGCCGGTTCGGAAGCGGTTTCAAGGGGGAGGCTTGATGGGACAGGGATTTCCTCTTGAACAATTTCTGAACTGGTTGCTTTGGGTTTGCCGCCGGTTTTGCGACCACGCCTCACAAAAGTAATTTCGGAAAGGTCGTCCGAGGGGACCCCTCGATCACCTTGGGTTAATGGTTGTTCTTCGGAGCCCAAAGGGTTATTCATGGAGAGGCCCAAATCGGTGTTGACTTCGGGACCAGGGACGGCGGATTCCACGGGGGTCCCATCGGAGCCCTCGAAATAGCCGTTTGATTCTATTTTCCTTGCCGGGCGACGCCGCCTCGGTTGTTTTTGCGATTGCGTCATGCTTTGTGTCATACTTTGCGGTAAGGCGTTGTAGCCTCGTAGGTTCCATCAGACAAGGGGACCAACTCATAATCCCCGAACAGGTTGGGAGACTCTTTTTGCATACGGCGCAAAAGAGCCACCGCCAAAAGGCGGATTTCGTCTTCCGCGTGGCGACTGCCACGCATTTCAATGAAATGGCGTAACGCTCTTGCGTTTGCCGTTATGAAAACTTTGGTTTCCGTGGCGTTTGGCAAAACGCTTCGGGCCGCTTGCCTGGCACGCTTTCGCCTAAGTGTTTTATCGGTTTCATCAACCAATTTGGCGGATAGCCCTTCCACCAGTTGGCAATATCCAGCGTGGGCAGCCTGAATGGTTTTGAGCCATATTTCATGAAGGGAGGGGTCGGAAGCAATAATGCCAGGTTCAACATATTCGGCGACTGATTCGTCCACATAGCGTTGGCTCAGCTGACTGTAGCCAAATCCGGCCCGGTGGCGAATCAGTTCATGGGTTAAGGATCGACTGACCCCGGTAACCAGGAGGTTCCAAGTGGCGTGTTCAAGGACCGAACCGTGGCCGACTTCCAAAATGTGTTTCAGGTAGGCTTGGTTGCCGCCTGGCCTTGGTTTGGCAAAGCTCATGTAGCAGACCCGGCCCGCCATTTCGGAAAGAAATTCTCCGGCAACGGAGGTATCACTTTGCCACGAAACCCCGTGATCGGCCAAAAACTGGTCGATTTCCCCGCTATCACAAACCTGACGGCCAACGATATGGACCGTTGGTTCGTGCAAAATCCGGATCGGTGAAGACAAAACTTCGTTCAAGGCTGAATCAGCCAAAAATAAAACCCCTGGGCGTCCCGCGTTGCTAAACTTCGGAGTGAAATTTCCACCAAATCGACAGCCTGGATAAAATCAGGCTTTTTGTATTGGAGGATTCGCGGAGACGACTTAACGGCATCCATTTGGAGGCACTCTTGGCCCCACATAATCCTCAGTTTGGTGAATTATTCCGTCCGTGTCAAGGACAACTTGCCATAAATCTCTTTGCTTTAGGTCGATTTTTCCTTTAGGATAAGGATTACAGCGGGGCAGCCATGCGGCTTGCTCCGTTTTCCTTTGGCGAATCTTGCACCAAAAAACGGAACTTAAAAGTGGCCTCCATTGAATATAGTCAGGTTCGAAAGGGCAATGTTATTGTCGGAACCGATGGTCAGCTCTACACCGTTGTAGACAGAAACCTTAACACCCCGGGCAATTGGCGCGCAATGCTTCAGCTTAAGCTGAAAAATCTGAAAACGGGTGCGGTTACCATGAGTCGGGAACGCCCCGATGACAAAGTCGAGCTAGCCTTTCTTGATAAAAGGGAAATGCAATACCTCTACCGTGAGGGCGATGATTTTATGTTTTCAGACATGGAAACATTTGATGTCATTCCCCTCAACAAGGATTGGGTGGGGGACCTGATTCAATACATCAAGGAAAACGACCCTTGCCATGTGGTTTTTTACGATGAAAAACCGATCAGTCTCGAACTGCCCCCAACCGTAACCTTGAAGGTAACGGAAACCGAGCCTGCCCTGAAGGGTGCCACGGCTGCGGCACAAAACAAACCCGCAACCTGCGAAACCGGGTTGATGGTTTCCGTCCCACCTTTCATCGCCATTGGTGAACAAATAACCATTGATACCCGCACCGGCGAATATGCAGGTCGGGTCAGCAAGTAGTCCACAGGAATTGGACTTGGCGGGTGGGTTGTGGAATTCTCCCTCGCCAAATACCGATGAATGTGATAAGATTTCTGTTCGTCCCCGGACTTGTTCTGGGGATTTTGGGTTTTTCCCCGGGTTTAAGAACAAGGCTCCCGGGTGCCCGTTCAACGCAAAGGTGTATATAGCCTGGGGTTGAATGTGCCATTTCGGGGGGAGTGAATCATGCCATTGAAGCAGGCCAAAACCAAAAAAAAGACACACAAGGCCTCGGTCAAGCGGTTTCGCGTGACGGCGACAGGGCTGCTAAAGCGCTCTTCTGCCGGCAAGAAGCATCTTAACAGCCACAAAACCAAAAAGCGCAAGCGTCAGCTGCGCAAAGGTGTTGTAACCAGCCAGAAAATTGCCCTCAAGTATGTTTTGGCAATGGGTGGCAAGTAAGCCATTCTTCCAGCTGGACTACCCTTAACAATCTCGATTTTATTTTGGAGTGAATTGACATGACCAGAGCTCGCAGCGGGAAAACCGTTCTGCGTGGACGCAAGCGCCTTCGCAAACTGACCAAGGGATTTCGCGCCGGCCGCGGAAACCTGTATCGCCAGTCGGCTATGGCTATTGTTCGGGCCCGAGCCTATTCCTACCGCGACCGTAAAGCCAAAAAACGCGACTTTAGGCGCCTTTGGATTGTCCGGGTTAGTGCGGCTTGCAGGATGCGGGGCATCCGGTACAGTGAATTCATTTTTGGGCTGCAAAAGGCCTCCATCATTCTTGATCGGAAGAGTCTCTCCGAGATCGCCATTCATGATCCAGACGCTTTTACCCAAATCGTAGAGATGGTCAAACCTTACCTCGTGTCCCAGAAGTAGCCCACTAATCCAAATGGCTAGCTCCCTGGACACACTCCTGAGTCAGGGAATCGAAGAGCTTCGTCTTGCCTTGGACGAAGCTGCTTTGCGTACCTGGCAAACCCGTTGGTTTGGGAAAACCGGCGAAATCTCCCAATCGCTCAAGCGTATTGCCCAAATCCCAGCGGCCGAGCGACCCGAATATGGTCAAAAAGCCAATGCGGTAAAAGAGCACCTCCAGGCAGCACATGATGCGGCACTCCTTGTCCTTCAAGATAATACCCTTGAAAACGATTTGGCAAAGGGCGGGATCGACATCACCCTTCCAGGAAGGCGGTCTAGTCCAGGAAGGCTTCATCCCTCCACCCAAACTCTCCGTAAGATCCTCGGAATATTTGGTGAGCTAGGCTTTGAGCCGTTTACCAGCCATGAGGTGGAAGAAGACGAGGTCAATTTCGGCCTCCTGAATATGCCCGCACACCATCCTGCCAGGGATATGTGGGACACTTTTCATACGACCCGGCCCGGTTGGATCCTTCGAACGCATACCTCCCCTGGTCAAATTCATGCCATGCGTAGAGCCGCCCCCGGACCGCTTAGAGTGGTTCTTCCCGGGATGTGCTATCGATATGAGCAGATTACATCGCGAAGTGAAATCATGTTCCACCAGGTCGAAGGCCTGGCAGTGGGTGAAAAGGTTCACCTAACCGATCTTAAAGGAACCCTTTTAGCCTTCATTCAAAGACTTTTTGGGGACAAGCGCAAAATCCGCCTCCGGTCGAGTTATTTTCCTTTTACTGAGCCGTCCATGGAGGTAGACATGGATTGCATCCTTTGTCTGGGGAAAGGGTGCGGCCTTTGTAAAAAAACCGGATGGCTTGAAATATTGGGGGCCGGCATGGTGCATCCCACGGTGCTCAAAAACGGGGGCTATGATCCCGAAACCCATTCCGGTTTCGCCTTTGGCTTGGGAGTCGAACGCATCGTGATGCTTCTCTCAGGGATGGATGATATCAGGCATTTTTGGGCCAATGATTGGCGCTTCCTAAAACAGTTTTAGTCACACAGGACCTCCTGCCATGAAAATATCTCTTTCCTGGCTGCGGGAGATGATCCCGCTGCCCCCTTTGGTGGATTTGGTGGCAAGATTCGACCTTGCCGGCCTTGAAGTAGCCTCCATCCGTCCCATTGGGACCGAAATTCCCAAGGAACTTTTGCCCCTTGTTCCGGAAGTGGGTCCCGTCTGGGCCCGGGACAAGGTGGTTTTTGCCAAAATTCTACGCATTGACAAGCACCCTGATGCCGATCGCCTCAAGCTTCCCTTTGTCGATCATGGAACCGGTGAGGAAAAGCCCCTCGTAACCGGGGCCCCCAACATTTCTGTTGGCGAATCCGGCCAGACGGTGATCCTGGCAAGAACCGGGTCTGTTCTTTTCGATGGCCATTCGGATGTGAAAACACTTAAGGAGTTGAAACCTACCAAAATCAGGGGTATTCCGAGCGATTCGATGCTTTGTTCGGCATTTGAACTGGGGCTTTCCAACGAACACGATGGGATCATTCTCTATCCCGAGGAGGTTCCGCCCGGTACCCCGTTGGTGGATGTTTTGGGGGATACCGTTGTTGAGGTGGACATCCTTCCCAATATGGGTCGATGCCTTTCCATGCTAGGGGTTGCCTATGAAGTCGCTGCCCTATTCGGCGGAGAGGTTTGCGTTCCCAAATCGACTCCTGAGGAATCGGGTGCCTGGCCCTGCCAGGTTTCGGTTTCCATCGAAGATAGTCTCCATTCGGAGCGATATAGCTCCAGGGCCGTAACCGGGGTGACGGTAGGCCCTTCGCCTGCCTGGTTGCAAAGGCGACTTTTGGCCATGGGAATGCGGCCCATAAACAACATTGTTGATGTCACCAACCTGATCATGTTTGAGCGGGGTCAGCCTTTACACGCCTTTGACCTGGAAAAGTTGGCTCATCGGGCAAAAGACGGTGTTGTTCGGATAAGGGTTCGATCCGCCCAGGAGGGTGAGATGCTCAAAACCCTGGATGGACAAAATCGCCTCCTGGAGCCTGGGATGCTGGTCATTGCCGATGATTTGGGGCCTATTGCCCTTGCCGGGGTAATGGGTGGTTTCGACACAGAGGTTGGAACTGAAACGACGCAAGTCTTGCTTGAATCGGCCCATTTTGACCCCATCAGGATTCGGAAAACGGCTCAGGCCCTTCACCTTTCCAGTGAGGCGAGTCTTCGGTTTAGCCGATCCATCTCCGCCACCCAGGCGGGCCCTGCCCTGGACCGTTCTGCCGATCTGATTGCCAGTTTGGGTTGTGGCAAGGTCGCCAAGGGAATCGTCGAATCGTGGCCTGTTCAACACGAACCGCGCAAAGTCCTGTTGTCCTCCCAAAAGATTCAAAAGGTTTTGGGTATTAGTGTTCCCTTGGAGCGTGTCGAAACCATTCTTCATGCCCTGCGTTTTACCCCCAGAAAGATTCGGGAATCGTCCGAAACCGATTTTGAATTGGAAGTTTTATTGCCTCCCGAAAGGCTCGACATTCAGGAAGGTGCGGTGGACCTTATCGAGGAAATCGCCCGCCTGGAAGGGTATGATCGCCTCCCTTCGACCTTGCTTGAAGGAACCATTTCCAAACGACTTGGCAATCCTGAAAATGATTTTCACAATCGGGTTCGGGACCTGATGGTCGGTTTGGGTCTTCAGGAGGTCATCACCTATTCCTTGAGTTCGAAGGACACGGACCGGTTGTTGGAGCCAAAGCTCGATGAGGGCGGGGCCGACCATATTTGTCTTGCCAATCCGATAAGCCCGGAACGATCCGTAATGCGGCAAAGTGTGGCGGCTTCGGTGTTGGAAATAGCGGTGGCAAACCTCAAGCAAAACGGGGCCAGCTCGCAAAAATTATTTGAACTGGGTCGGGCCTATTTGCCCCATGGGGAAAAGGACAGGCCAAAGGAACCCCATAAGCTGGCGTTGGTTATGGCTGGCAAGCGAACCGAAACTTTTTGGGATGGGAAACCCGGTGTCGATGAGGCGATTGACTTCTTCGACATAAAGGGTGTTGTGGAGGAATTATTTTCCCTCCTTGGACTTGATATCACCCAAATTCGGCTCGATCCAAAGGCGGGGAAAGCGTCCCTTCATCCCGGAAGGCAGGCGACTTTGGCCTATCGGTTTCAAGGGAAAGAATACACTTTGGGATACCTGGGTGAACTTCACCCCAGGACGGGGCAAAAACTGGGCCATTTGGGTGCCATCGTCGTGGCGGAAATTGATGTTGCCTCGCTAAGGATGGTGGTTCCCAAGCGTTTCGTTGTCAAAGCCGTTTCCAGGTTTCCAACCGCCCTTAGGGATGTTGCAGTCGTCGTCGATGAAGCGGTAACTGCCGATGCCATCGCAAAGGAAATCCGTGCGGCGGCGGGGGATTTGTTGACCTCTCTTTCCCTGTTTGATATTTACCGGGGGCCGGGGGTCATGCCCGGGCGTAAAAGTTTGGCTTGGTCACTAGGATATCAAGCGATGGATAAAACCCTTGCCGACAAGGAAATCGACAAGACCCACCTGAAGGTCGAGGAGCGATTGGTAAAGCAAATGGGTGCCACGATTCGGGGCCGGTAATGCCCGATTCACCCAACAGGGTTTCTCCCTCTAAAAAGTACAATGGGCAAAAGAGTTCGTTTTTTGGGGCCTTGAGGTAGTTTGTCCCGGTGAGTAATGAGTTCCAATCCGAAAAAAACACCGCTCCGCCGGCTGCAAGGCGGACAGAGGATTTTTTACGGGCATTGCTTCGGTCCCAATTGTTGGATCGGGAGTTTGTTCGTTCGTTTTTCCTGCAATTGGATCCCGCCTTGCGATGTTTCCCCATTCAGGTGGCGGAGGCATTCGTCCGGGCCGGACATCTCACCCGATTCCAGTCAGGGAAACTGCTTCAGGGGATCTCCAAGGGACTCAAGTTGGGTCATTTCGCCATACTTTCCCCGGTGGCGCGTGGTGGCACGGCCACGGTTTATCTGGCCATGAATCTTGACAAGAACCAATTGGTGGCGGTTAAAATTCTCCCACCTTGCCATGCCAAAGAACCAAGGCGGCTTGCCCGGTTTGTCCGCGAAATGCGTCTGAGCAAGCTTGCCGGAAGCCATACCAACATTCCCCAGGTTCATGAATCGGGCCGGATCGAATCCATCAACTACATTGCCATGGATTTTGTCTCAGGTCGGAGTTTGCAGAAACTCGTTTCGGATAACGGTCCGTTGTCCCTGGAACAGGCAGCATTCATCGGAATGGAAATTGCCCTGGCACTTCACCATATACACCTGCAAGGATTGATTCATCGGGATGTCAAACCCGCGAACATTGTCATCAGTTCCAAAGGCCAGGTCCGCCTGATCGACTTTGGACTTTCCATGCATGAGAAGGAACCCCTTACCGAGGAGTCTGTTGTTGGAGGCCCCGGATTTATTGTTGGGACCATGGATTACATTGCCCCGGAACAGACGATTGATCCCTCCCGAGTGGACGGGAGGGCAGATATTTATTCCCTGGGTTGTGTGCTCTATTTTGCCCTCACGGGCAAGCCCCCATTCCAGGGGGGAACCAATGTCGAGCGGATGCGGCGCCACCGAAAAGAAGAGCCTGAATTGCTCTCCGGTTTGCGTCCAGACCTGCCAAAGGGGTTCCTTGGGCTGATCCGGGCAATGATGGACAAAGACCCTGGCCAACGCATTTTTTCCGCCGGTTTATTGGCCGCAGACCTCAAGCTTTGGACCCCGGGAAGTCATGTCTTTGAAACCGTCACGAACCATGCCGAATTTGAGGATATGAGCCGCCTCAGGATGTATCAACCAGACGAAATTAGCGATTTGGAAAAGCAACTTTTGGCAGACGATACCGGTTCGGAACCAAAGTCCGACACCTTCGCCGTTATGCACGATCCGACCGAAATGGAGGTTGCCATCCGGGATTGCATCGACTCGGGCAGTTCCACGCATTTTATCGGGAAATCCAACGAAAAAATGTTCCTCGACCCGGGACAGTCGCCGGGAGGAAGTACGGTGTTTTTCAGGCCCAAATCCCGCCTGCTTTTGCAATACTGGAAATCCCCCGGCCTTTTGCCTTTGGTGTTCTGGGTTCTCACCGCCAGTTTCATCGGGTTTCTCCTCTGGATGATTTTCAAAAATCCCGTTTAGGTTCTATTCCAGGCACTTCCGGCCAGTCGTCTTTAGGTTTTTGATCGGCTCCAAAAGGGGTAAAAAAACTGGCCTAACCAGCCTTTTGGGACTTGGTCTCCATTCGACAAACCATACGCTCCAGGCCACCTTTCCGGCAAAAAAAAGGTTCCAAACAACAGGTCCCAAACCGGAGTGTGTACTGCAAAGTTTTTGTCCATCGCCTCTTTTTCCGCACTATGATGCCAGTGGTGAAAATGAGGTGTGGCAATCAGCCACCGTAGCGGGCGAAATTTCCAATGGACATTGGCATGGATGAAGGTGGCCTGGATCACCACCACGATGACATAAAGAATTACCGCCGTTTGGGAAAACCCCAGCAGGTAAATGGGCACATAGGTCAAAGCCCGGGTCAGGATTACATCAAAAAGGTGAAGCCTCGATCCGGCCAGCCAATCCATGGATTGTGCCGAATGATGGACAGCATGAAAGCGCCAAAGTAGGGGAATCGTGTGTAAGGTCCGATGAATCCAGTATTGGGTGAAGTCGGCTACCATGATGGCGCCGATTACTTGTATCAAAAGCGGCGAGGACTCTACCAATCGGACCAAGGAGGTAATTTTAGCCCAGTCGAAAAGGATCATGGCTGGGGAAAGGGTCAAAAGGGTGGTTGTCTGAACCAACAGGGTGTTCAGGAAAAAATAGGTCAGGTCCGTTTGCCATCCCATCCGGAAAACAGGCTGTTGGGGATAAAGGGCAAAAAGCCTTTCGAGGGGGAGGTAAACCACCGAATAGAGAATCAGGTTCAGGAGAAACCAATCAAGCCCAAGCCATCCGCCTTCGCCAGCAGCTTGGCCGACGGGTACCTGGGACCCCCCAAGAAGGGCCGCCGTCAGGGCGAGCAGAATACCGACCAAACCAAGGGCCTTGTTGTACCGAAGCCAAAGGCTGATTGTCCCAAGGAGAAAACCGCTAACCAGCACCAAATGCAGCAAAACCAGGACATAGACAAGGGGGTATTGTTCCCGCAAGGAGGGCAAGGTAAATTGGCCGGGAAAATGAAAACAGAGTACTGTTCCCAACCCTATTCCACCCAAAGCGATGGATAGTGTTCCGCTGATCCACCCCTGCCCCCATTTTTGCGGCTGGGTGGTTTGCAAAGAAAGGTGGGCACCCGTCCGATTAGGGCCTGTCCCTTCCGCCATCGGTGTTCTCCCCAGCCTGGATTAGGGCATTTAGGCTCGTTCCCCCTTTGGATAAAGGCAGGATGTTTCCCGAGTCCTCATACCTCCTTTATTGTTTAATGTTGGAACCAATTCTTCCAACCAATCCGGGGAAACCTTTTGGTAATGGAAAGCAACCGATATCCCGGATGGGTGGCCATCGGGAAACCGGGCTCGTGCCCGGGAGATTATTTTGGAGCCTTAGGGAGATCGGATGAATTGGCCTTTCCTCCGGTTTGCAAAGGCAGGGTTGGGGGAACGAAAGCGTAACCTTCATTTCCTGGCAAGCTGGAGCAAAATATGGGGTAAGGGATCTGGAATGTGCTTTAATTTCAGGTCGGGGTAAAGGTTTGCCAGTTGGTCCTTGAAAAGGTCAAAGTATTCCCGATTCAACAGGGTGCCTCCTCCTGCAAGGATTGTGGTAACCGAATCGTCTTGCTTCTTTATCCCGGATACCATCGCAACAAGATGGCCTGCTCCCTGGTGTAATATTTCCTTGGCAACCGGGTCACCAAGGGCCGCTTCCTGGAAAACAAGCCTGGCCAAGGGAGCCATTTGGTGGCGCAGGGCGGTGGAGAGCCAAAGGACCAATTCGCGGACATCGGCTAACCCCAAAGTTTCCAGAAACCGTTTCTTGAGGGCACTGGGGGCGGCCCTCCCATCCTCGGCCCAACAAAGGGCTTTGATGGCCTGTTTTGCTAGCCAGATTCCACCACCTTCGTCGCCGATATGGGGCCCCCAACCCCCCAGCCGGTGAACCGTACCCGGAGTTGGTTCCCACCAGGCAATCGATCCTGTGCCTGCAATCAGGCATAGGGCCGTGGGTTCCCCTGCAGCAAAGGCAAGCAGTCGGACATCCGCCATGACTTCAATGGTGGCGGTTGGAAATTCCATTGCAAGTAAGGTTTCCAAAAGTCGGCAAATTTCGGGCGTACCTGCTCCCGAAAGTCCCGCAACTATAGCGGTGACAGCAACCGGGTTCAGGTTCTCTTCCTCCAGAAAACCCAGAATGCGGCGTTTCCATTCAAAAACGACCCCAGCCAACCCATGTGTTCCAGGGAGTACGGGCGGTCCCATTTGGGTATTGGTTTCCTTCCGGGAGCCATCCTGAGTGGTGAGGGAAAAACGCATCTTGAGGGCTGACCCGCCACCGTCGATAGCGACAATGACCCGGCCCGTGCTGGAAGGCGTGGATGCGATTGGGGAAGGTTTGAGGGCTTTTGCTATGCGTCCCCCGGCGGCGAGCAGGGATTTCCGAGCGGTGGCTGGGTCGATTTGTTTAAGGGATGAGAGAATGGCGGTTTTTACATCGCCTTGGCATTGGGCCAGGCAATCTTTGGCCCTTTCGAGAGGGATGTTGGCGGCTTGGGAAACGATGCGGATGGCCCTGTAAGTAAGTTTCTCATTGGAGGCATGGAGATCCACCAGCAGGTTGCCGTAGGTCTTTCCAAGGCCGATCATGACGGCAGTGGAGATGGAGTTCAGGACCAATTTGGTGGCGGTGCCGGCCCGAAGGCGGGTTGAGCCTGTAAGGATTTCCGGGCCGGTTTCCACCTCAATGGCATATTGGGAATTGCGGGCCATTTCACTTTGTTTGACACAAACAACCACGCCGGTAAGGGACCCGACGGCGGTGGCTTTTGCCAAGGCACCAAGGCAGTAAGGGGTTCGGCCGGAAGCAGCAATTGCCACCACAGAATCCCGTTTGTCGAGGGCCAGGGAAGTGAGGTCTTCGAAGGCGTTTTCAAAGGAATCCTCGGCCCCTTCGACGGCGCGAAAAAGGGCACCTTGTCCGCCTGCGATGATTCCCTGGATTTGGCCATGGGGAGAGTTGAAGGTGGGGAGACATTCGGAGGCGTCCAGAACCCCAAGACGGCCGGAGGTTCCTGCGCCCACATAGATTAGTCTGCCCCCACGATCCAGGCGTTGAACAATGGCGGCGACCAAGGCCCCCAAATTGGCCGACTGGGTTCCTACCAGGGGGGCAATGGAGGCGTCTTCCTCATTCATGAGCTTTGCGATTTCGGTGGCATCGAGAAGGTCGATGGTGGCGGATCTGGAATGCCTTGCCTCGGTGGGCAGGTGGCCCATTGGGTCCAACTCAAAATTCGTCATGAAAAATCCTGGTGGCCATTTTCCCTAGGAAGGAAGGGAAAAGAATGAAAAAAGGAGCCCCTTGGTGCAGGTTGGTGGTTCCTTCGGGGAAATTTGGGAAAAAAGGGATTGTGCAGCTGAAATCAAACCATGGTTGTTTCTCCTTTTTGAAGGGAATGGGGCAAGGGACAAGGGAAAGGTTGTTTGTGATCCTTTTTGGTGGATGGGTACAAGGAATGGACTTGGGAGTATTTTTGTTTTCTGCCCGGAATTTCGCAGAAATAAAGGGAAAGTAGCAATGGCAAAATGCCCAAGGGGTGGTCTTTGGAGGGTTGAAAAAAGGAGGAAATAAGGCCAAAAAGGGGCCTCAAATATTGTTTGGGAGATCGGGAGGCGGGGTGGTGACAGGGGGGATCGGGTGGACCCTTTTGGGACCAATTAAGCGGATCGGGGCCTTTCCCAGTTGTCAGGGTCTGCATTTCCGTTTAAGATAGTGGTTTCCCTTCTCCGGATTAGGAGTGGGATTGACTTTAGCAGCGTTTAGAGGCCTCTCATGGGTAGCAGACGGGGTAGTGGTCGTAGAAAAGTCGGACGCAAGAAGAGGCGCATGCGAGCCAAGATTCGTCATCGCAAGTAAGATCATTTTGTGAATTGGGAAATCCCCCTGGAAAAGTGCTTTTTCTACGCACTTTGTTCCTTGGGGTTTCGTTTACACCCCGCTTAGGGTACGGCCACCGTCAACCACAACGATTTGGCCGGTCATCAAGGTCGTTCCCAAAGCCAAAAACAGAACCGCATCTGCAATGTCGGTTGGGTCGGCCGCACGCCGTAATGGCGTTAAAGCCACGGCGGCGTCGATCATCGGTTGATGATTCTTTAGCCACCTTGTTTTGACGGGGCCGGGAGCGACGGCGTTGACACGAACCTCTGGGGCCAAAGCTTTGGAAAGCGATTTGGTCATGGTGTTTACCGCTGCCTTGCTGGCGGAATAGGGAATGCTGCTCCCCATTCCGCTGGCGGCGGCCACGGAGCTAATGTTCACAATGGAGCCTGAGCGAACCTTCAAATAGGGGGCGGCAGCGCGGGAGACCTGAAACCCGCCTATTACATTGATTTGGAATATATCCTGCCAAACCTCATCGGTGGCAGCGTCCAGGTCATTCAAGCCAACGAAATGGGTGGTGGCGGCATTGTTTACCACTACATCCAAACCGCCCCAAGCCTCGACACAACGGGTAACCAGTTCCTTGGCTATGCTATCCGAGCCTATTTTTCCTTTGAGGAGGAGTCCTTCTCCTCCCTCGGATTGAATGATAGCCAGCGTTTCTTTGGCTTCTTCTTCGCTTTTGGAAAAGTTGATGCCAACGGCAAGTCCGGCTCTTGCCAGCCTGATGGCAACCTCACGGCCAATGCCTGTTGCGGCACCTGTGACAAGGGCTGCTTTTTTGGAAGAATTCGGATTCAAAGTCATTCTCCTAGTAATTTTTCTGCGGCCCAATCCCGAGGTTTAAGCCAATAGGATGTGAGTTTTTCCTCTTCGGAACCTGGGTCGGCCTTATGGTTATACACAAAGCGTACCAAAGGGGGAAGCGACATGAGGATCGACTCGGTCCGGCCGTTGGTTTTGAGGCCAAAGATTGTGCCTCGGTCATGGATCAGGTTGAATTCGACATAGCGTCCACGGCGATAGGTTTGAAAATCGCGTTGGGATTCCGTGTAGGCATGGCTTTGGCAACGAGTGACAATGGGGGAATAACTGGAAAGGAATTGGTTCCCGGCATCCTGGACAAAGCGAAAGACATCTTCCGGGTTGTCTTTCAGGTAGTCGAAAAAGATACCACCAATCCCCCTTGCCTCGCCCCTGTGTGGCAAGAAGAAATAGTGGTCACATTCGGCTTTGAAAAGGGAATGATTGGCAACCGTTGGATGGCGATCACATGCGGCCTTCCAGGTTCGGTGGAAGTGGACCACATCCTCGAGTTGGGGATAGTAAGGGGTAAGGTCTGCCCCTCCCCCAAACCAGGAAGCCTCCCCCTTTTGAAGGAAGCGAAAATTGGCATGGACGGTCGGGATATGGGGATTCCGGGGATGTAGAACCAGCGAAACCCCAACGGCGAAAAAGGTGGTTCCCTCTCCTGGAAGTTGCTTGGCAAATTCTGGGGCCATTTCACCATGAACCTCGGAGAAATTAACGCCACCTTTTTCAAATATTTCTCCCTCACCCATGACCCGGGTGCGGCCCCCTCCGCCGCCGGGCCGCTCCCAGTGGTCGGTCAGAAAATGGGCTTTGGGATCCAGATTGAGGAGGCCATCGCAAATGCGGTTCTGGAGGTCTTGCAGATATTCAATGGCCCTGATTTTAAGGGTGTCTGACATGGCGTTGTGTCCGTTTACGGGTGCGGTCACCAAGCACCTTTGCCGGATTAGGAACCATTACCCCCCAATTCCAATTTGGGAAATAGGTTGGGTTCAGGCAAGGCACCAGCCTCCGGCTTGGATGGGATATTTTCCTTGCGAAGGTCAATGGTTCGCTCATCTCCTGCCTGGACGAGGAGAACTTTTTCCCTTTCGACCGGCTTTCCCGCCTCGGTCCACCTGGCTTTGATCCTGTATTGATAAAGCATCCCGGCATCGAGTTTTGGAGTGACAAATTCCCTGCGGTGGCCCAATTGGCTCATTTTTGCACCTTCCAACCAAAGTTCGGCCGATTCCGGGAGCAAAATGATCATAAGGGCCAGATCGGAAACCTTCTTTTTTGGCGGCAATGTGGGGGGAACGGAGGTAAGGTTCCCCGGTTTTTCAGGATTGCCCGGTGCCGTTTCGGGTTGATCCTTGGGAAAGGGCTTGGGTGGGGTGGCTGAGGACTGTTCCTCCCCGGGGATTGTTTTTTCCTTGTCGGTGGGGTCGGTCAAAGGATTGCTAAAAATGGGAAGTTGATTGAGCCAAGGCGTGCGTTTTGGATCGCGTGTCCAAACGGGGCCGGGAAGCGAATCGGGGAAATTGCCAAGGGAGACCCCGCCCCTGCCATAAGCGTAGTATTCGCGATAGTTCCCGCCGCCAAAATAGCCTGCGGCATAATCGTGCAGGTTGTAGCCATAGTGCCATGGGGGGCGGCTGCCGATGGGATAGCCGTCCTGGGCATCACGAAGGTTCAGGTTAATGCGGCGGTTTTCTTTGGGTGGGCGTCTCATGCCCCAATTCCCTTGACCCAAGGCCCATTCGGCGGTGGCAAAAACCAGTCCGAGCGCACAAAGGACGCGCATGGCTGTTAGCATCGGGCAACTCCCTGTTGAATCGTCCCGCTTCATAATAGGAAAGGGACGCAATAAGTATCGACCTTTCCCTGGGAAGCAAAGGTGGGGACCGAGGTCCAAGGGGAGGAATTGTCGTTCAATCCTTGAGGATCAATACAAAAAGGATCAAGATCCCTGATGGGGGGGTTGTAAGGGTTTTGCACCCTTTTCGGTTTGGGAAAAATGGCCCAAAGCAAGCCTTTCTGGCAATAGGCTCCTGGCAATGGAATGGGTGAATGGATGGATCCCGGTTCGGAACAAATCGTTGGGTGTCCCCATTGCTCAAGGCCGATGAGGCAAGCTACAATCGCTTCGGGAAACCAGCCTGGGATTCGAATTTGGACCGACGGGAAACAAATGGACCCGTTGGTTCATGAGACGCCGCTCGTTGCCATTTGCCTTGGGTGCAACACATCCTTTTGGTTGTCGAAGGCAAAAAATCTGGGAGTGATTGACTGGCTTGAAGACGGTGCCGGTGCCGTTGATTGGGATCCTTGTTGGAGGGATGCCGACCAATTGGAGGAGCCTGTTGCTGAGGAATACCACCGTGCCATTGCCATGGGGATGGCCACGAATCCGGGGGAGGAACGGATGCTTCGAATCCTGACCTGGTGGCGTGAAAACGACGCATTTCGCAATTGGGGTCCAACCTTTTCGGATCATAAGCCGACAGGGCAAAGTCGGAATAACCTGGAGGCCTTGTGCAAGCTTTTAGGAGAGGAGCATGTTGGGGAAAGGTTGATGCGGGTGGAAGCGTTAAGGCATTTGGGAGAATTCCATCAAGCCAGGTCCCTTTTGGAGAAAACGAGTCATCATCCTTTTGAACCGGTTGTGGAACAACTGCGCTGTTTGCTGGATGCCAAGGATTGTTTGGTGCGGGAATTGTATTTGGTTGGGGATTAAGGGCTGATCCCCATGGTTTGGGAAATTACCAGGTTCCATGGGCTGAAGCCATCAGGTGGACCGAAAGGTATCCCAATTGGTTAGGTTGTTGGTGGTTGGGATCGACGGCCATTCCCCCCTGATGCTCGCAAAAAAAAGGGGAGTGTCTAAAATCAAAAGAACATGATTTGGTAATGGATCACCCGGTGCGGGTTAGGGAGGAATAACTGGATGAGCACCCCTGAGGTTCCTTGGGAAGAGCCGACCCCGCAAAATGCAGTAGAAGTCCAACCGGGCCCTGAAGAAAATAAGGATAATCTCCTGGATTTCGACCTGGAAAAGGAAAAGGAAACGACGGTTGTTGTGGCGGACAAGGCCAAGTTTCGTCCTACCGAGGCGACAGAAAGGCTTTTGGTTCTTGACCTATTAAGGGGTTTCGCCTTGCTTGGCATACTCCTCATGAATATTCTCATTTTCGCATGGCCGGATGGTGCCTATAGCAATCCAAACTTTTTTTATTACTCGTTGGATTCGATAGGTGATGTGCTCAAAGAACCTGAGAAAACCAGGGATAAAAAGCCTTGGGGGGCTCACCAGGTATTTCCCCATGGGGAGCTAAAAACTGCTGCTGTTGGTGGTTATTGGGATCAGGGAGAATGGGTATTGGCAGCCCTTTTCTTTGAAAACAAAATGCGAACGCTATTTTCCATGCTCTTTGGGGCTGGAGTAGTCTTGATGAATCGTCACACAAATACGAAAAAAGGTAGCCCATTCTGGCTGCATTTTCGCAGAATGTTTTGGTTGTTGGTCATCGGTGCCTGCCATGGTTATTTTCTATGGGTAGCGGATATTCTCTTTTGCTATGCCGCCATTGGTTTTTTGCTTTATCCGTTTTTGCGGCTATCCGCCGGTTGGCTTCTGGGAGCAGGGGTGGTGTTTTTCCTGCTTCCGCTTGGGATTTTTGCATCTGTTCCTGCTTTGGCGGATTGGGTCAAAGAGCGGGGAGCCGAGGTGGCCCAAATGGCAAAGGATGCCACCAAGGAGGGAGGGAAAATAGAAATTGATTCGGTTCATGGAGGGGAGTCCTATCAGGCGGTAATGAATGCCATGTTTCTCAAGGGATTTGAGGAACTGGACCACATGCGTAGGGAAAAACAACAGCCCGAAAAAGTCACCCGAACCATCCGTGAAGTGAATCGGATGGGATACGCCGAATGGTTTCTGGGCCGGGTGAAGGATATTTTCTGGATGCAGGTCGGATACCTGTTATTGGGATTTTTGCTCATGGGTTGGCCCATGCTTTTGGGTATGGGATTGATGAAACTTGGTTTTTTTGAAGGGGCTTGGACGGTTCGGTCGTATGCAATAGTGGCCCTGGTCGGTTATGGTATAGGCATTCCGCTGGATTGGAATGCCATAATGGTTTACCTTGGACCATTAAAAGACTTGAAAGCACAAATGCAGGTGATTTTACCTCTTAATTGTTTTGCAATGCTTGGGATAACGCTGGCCAACGCCTCGGCTTTGGTCTGGTTGTACAAAACGAAAAGGATCGATTGGATTGCCAAAAACCTGCAAGCGGTTGGGCGAATGGCATTAACCAATTATTTATCAGACACGGTGATTTGTTCGATTCTTTTTTCCGGGGCATTGGGACTGTATGGAGTGATTCCGCGAATGGGTCTATTGGGTATTGTGCTTCTGATTTGGTCTTTGCATCTTGTCTTGAGTCCTATTTGGCTTCGTTATTTTGGGTTTGGCCCAATGGAATGGTTGTGGCGAAGCCTAACCTATTGGAGATTGCAACCGATATTGGCCAAATCCAGGTAAAGTTTGCGAGCCTAAGCTTGGCCCATTTCATTTAGGGGTCAGGCAATGGATCGTGAAAAAATGGATGATTGGGGTAGGATCGTCGAGGCCGTGGGGGTGGTGACCTACGCCTGGTTTGTGGATGACCTTGAAGCTACCGCCTAGCGCAAGGTATCTTTCTTCCATGATTTGGGTGTTTTCCAGAACTGGGACAATCTCGTCCGCATCACCGACAACATGAAGGATGGGAATCGATGACTTGGCCAAAGGTTCAAGGTTGTCCAGCGGATTTCCTTTCCACAGGATTGCCTGTTCATCCTTTTGCCATTGGTAGATGGATTTCACCAATTCCCAATCCCTTTTTGAGCCTTTTCCAGTCGCTTTTGGCCAGACGGAATGGCCTGCCGGCCAGCTTTTCAGGTCGCAAACGGGGGCATCCCCATAAATGCAGGCCACCCGGTCGGGATGGGCCATGGCATATTGGTAGCAATAAAGGCCGCCACGACTGAGACCAACCAGGCCCATCCGGGAGGAAAAACCGTGGGTGTTAACCAGCCGATCATAAAGGCAATCCCATGCTTTAATCGCCTTGGGCGATCCAAAAAGGTCGGGAACGCCCAAGTAGACAATATGCGCTCCCAGTTTGAGGAGGGCAATATCGGGTGCGGGTTTGTGGCCGAAAAATTCGCCATGCCAAACCCAGGGGTTTCCCGGAATCGGGGTTTTGGGGGAAACCACGGTAGCCAAATAACCATTGATGGTGAATTCGTGTTTGGCAAACCCGTGCCAATTCCCATTGGAAAGTGGTAGGGGGGTAGGAGCCAGCGACAGAACCAATAGGGATAGCGAGGCAAATGGCATGGTAACCTTTTCCGTGTTGCTAGGGTTTTTTCTTGAAGAAGGGAATGAGCATTTTACAAAGCTCACTTTCATTCAAAAGGTTCGGTTCTACCGTTTTGATTCCATCAAAGAGGGAGTTCATTCCCTTGGTTAATTCCTCTTGGGTGAGCTTGCCATCGGCATTGTTGTCAAAGCGGCGAAGGGAGGTTTCGGCAAAGTGCTGATGCGGGGAAAAGGGGTTGAAAACGGGGGGGCCATTGGCAGGACTGGCAAATAATTTTTCAAACCCTTTGGTCAAATCCTTAAGTCCAACCGGGCCATTTTCCTTGGTCGTGCTATTATTCCAGGTTTTTTGAATGGCATTTTCCCACTCGTTTCGGGAAAGCCGTTCGTCCTTGTTTGTGTCGAAGGCGGAAACGACCGGTCCTACCAAAATGGCACCCACCTGGAAATCGGGAGGTTGGATGTAACCCTCGGACCGACCGGACAATTGGTTGGCAAGGGATGTGGTTCGCCTGTCTAAAAAAAGGTCAAGACCTGGAGGAGGAAGCATAAATCCAGGTCCGGGAGTTTTTTTCTCACCACGGGCCTTGGCAACGGTTTTGTCCCTTTCGATTAACCCCTGGATGGGTTGGTTGATGGTTTGGAGTTCCGTTTTGAGTCGGGAAAGGGCAAAGGTGGATTGTGAGAATTCGCCCAAAAGCTTGAGATAGCGCTCCCGCATTCCGGGTAGGGCCAGGATTCGCTCCGTCAGCTTGTGTTCAGCCCCATAGGGTTGCAAAAAGCTTTGATCCATTTGTTGGTTGTTTGTGCCGGAGAGAAAAAAGTTGCTAAAGGCCCGATCCAGGTCCCAGGGGAAGAAATAGAATTTGCGAGTTTTGGCATCGAGATATAGGTAATAATTGTGTGCGAGACTGAAAAAGCTGTCCGGGTTTGAGATAAAGGCGGTTGCGGCAAGAAACCTTAAATAGCTATCCAGGTCGACCAGGGAATCGATCTGGTCACGAAAATCCTGGTCGGACCCTTGGGCGACCAGTTTGCCGACCTGAAACAAACGGGATTTTTCATCGGGCTTGGCGACCCGTTTTGGTTCGAGGCGTTGTTCATAATCCTTGAACTCTCCACGAAAGGGGAAATCCCGCAATCCTTCGGGTTTCATCAATAAACCCTCACCATCCTCGAAATGAGCTGTTAAAAAGGTTTTGTCGATTGGTTCGACCAGAGTGTATAAGCCAAGCCATTGGTTCTTGATCCGGTCCCCAACGGAAAGGGATACCTCCACGAAAAGGGTGCGAGGAGCTGGGACCCCTGCTGAGGCATATATTCCATAGCCAAAGACCTCCCGGCATTTGCTTGGGTCGGCTACCTGGCAATGGAGATTCAACGATTTAAGGGATTTGAATTTTTTGGTTTGGCCGAATTTGTCGAGATCCACCTTGAATGACTTCTTGATGGATTCCCCGGCATCCAGAATGGTACCGTTGCCTTTGTAACGAATGCCTACCTGGGGAAATGTTTCCCCCTCGATGGTTACTGATCCTTTGCACCATGCGAGATTCATGCCAAAGGTGTTTTTGTGGATTTCGCGGGCAGGTTGGCCCGGTTTTTCCGTGGATTTGGGTTGAAAAATAGGAAATCCGGGAAAGGCGGGTGCGGCACTTTTGGGTTGGATAGCATCGTATTCCTTCGGAGGAATATCTAGGTGGATTTTAAGGATCTTGCCTTCGGAAAATGGGGCCCGGGGAGGGATGGGCTTTTTATCCTTGGCGGGGGCCGCTGCCGTGGAGGAATTTTGATATGCCAAAAGGCATGACAGGAGGAAGAAAAACCTGACAAAGGAGTAACAGGGTTCAGCATTTGGCCGTTTTATAACCATCCAATGAGCAGGCATGATCCAAATCCGGAAAGGAAAGAAAATGGGTTTGATGAGGTCGATTTTATTCTAGCGATTCTTACTTGATGATCGTAATTCGGGAAAAAGGTGCTATTCCTTCTAGGTCGAGGCAATCATTTTTTGTATTGGGAGGATCTGGATGGCCCTGTTTTCACTTTCCCCCAAAGCGATTGAGGCCCCATCCGATTACAACCGTTGGTTGATTCCTCCTGCGGCCTTGGCGATCCACCTCTGTATTGGTCAAGCCTACGCATTCAGTGTTTTTCGCATTCCCATGACCAGGATTATTGGTATTACCGAAACGACGAACGAAGACTGGCAAAGGACGCAGGTTTTTTGGGCGTTTACCCTCGGCATTGTTTTTCTGGGACTATCCGCTGCGGTGATGGGGAGGTGGGTGGAACGGGTCGGACCCCGGCTTAGTGGTCTGGTGGCCGCCGTTTGTTGGTCGGGTGGTTTTTTGATTGGTGCCTTGGCCATTTGGGTCCATAACATTTGGCTATTCTATTTGGGGTATGGCGTTCTTGGGGGTTGCGGTTTGGGCATAGGTTACATCACCCCGGTTTCCACCCTCATCAAATGGTTTCCGGATCACCGGGGTTTGGCAACCGGACTTGCCATTATGGGTTTTGGAGGAGGGGCCATGATTGCTTCACCACTTTCTGAAATCCTGATGAAAAGCTTCTCCAGTCCTGAATCCACAGGAGTGGCCCAATCCTTGTTTGTCATGGGACTTGGCTATTTGGTGGTGATGACAATTGGGGCATTTGGTTTTCGACTGCCCCAAACCAACAAATTCCCGGAGACCATGGTTGAACCGACCCAGGGAGAAAAGCAAAATAACGATACTGGCCCTGGGTATTTGGACCCAACGGAAGCCCTAAAAACCAGGGTTTTTTATCTACTTTGGATCATTCTGTTTCTTAATGTGACGGCGGGAATTGGCATCCTGGATGTAGCGTCTCCCATGATCCAGGAAATGTTTCCAGGAAA
The DNA here is from genome assembly GCA_005808665.1 of Planctomycetia bacterium. GTDB lineage: Bacteria > Planctomycetota > Planctomycetia > Gemmatales > Gemmataceae > SYLG01. The sequence goes on from SYLG01000096.1 coordinate 69,089, forward strand.
AGTAAGCGCCACCACTGCTGCTGGTTTTGTTGGCCTCCTTAGCCTTTTCAATCTTGCGGGGAGATTTGCCTGGTCCACTGCCTCGGACCTGTTGGGGCGGCGGTTTACCTATGGAATATTCTTAAGCCTGGGTCCTTTGCTTTACCTTTTATTGCCCGTCATAGGTAAAATGGGGTCTGTTCCGTTATTTGTTGTTTGTTTGGCAATCATCATGAGTATGTATGGGGGCTGTTTTGCGGCCATTCCTGCTTATCTCTCCGATGTTTTTGGTACCCGCTATGTGAGTGCCATACATGGCCGCTTGCTTACGGCTTGGTCGTGTGCGGGGATTGCCGGTCCTTCCCTGATCAATTTTATCTATCAATGGTCTTTGAAAGGGCCCAATGGTTTGGAGTCCCCGGAGCGGGCTTATGACAGTGCCATTTGGTTCATTGGAATCGTCCTTTGCTTGGGTTTTTTAGCCAATCTGTGGGTAAAATCCCTGGTCCAACCTCTGGCCTTGGCGGTTACCGGGAAAATACATTTCATGGAAACGAAGGGTCTTGTTCCCATCCCCTGGATACGGCTGGCATTGGCCTGGGCAGCAGTAGGGATTCCCCTGATTTGGGGAGTGACCATGACGGTTCAAAAAACAATACCCTTGTTCCAAAGCTGGTGAGGTCAATATGAAGATGATAAAAACGCTCCTTTTTGCAGTTTTTGTTTTGGCTCTGGCACCGTCCTTAGGGAAGGCGGTGGATTGGAAAGCAGGATTGGCGACAGGAATCATCACCCCGACAAAACCGATGTGGATGTCAGGGTATGCTTCGAGGACCAAACCGGCCGAGGGCAAGGTTCATGACTTGTGGGCAAAAGCCCTTTGTCTTGAGGATGGGTTGGGGAATCGTTCGCTTTTAATCACTCTCGATTTGGTGGGCCTTGATCGGGAAACCGCACTTGGTCTTCGTCAACGGATTGCCCAAAAACACAGGATGGCCGTTGGTGCTGTTACTTTGGCTTGTTCCCACACCCATAGCGGTCCTGTGGTGGGAAATACCCTAAGGGCAATGTATTTCCTGACCAGGGAACAAGAATCTTTGATCGACGAATATACCCAGGTTTTGACCAAACAAATCGAAGCGGTGGCAACCCGGGCGGTTGGGCAACTTACTCCAGCATTGTTCAAACATGGCATCGGTTCTGCCGATTTTGCCGTCAATCGAAGGAATAACAAGGAAGCCGATGTACCCAAACTTCGTGAAGAAGGGAAATTGGTGGGGCCGGTGGATCATGATGTGCCTGTCCTTGCGATTTACGATCCCGCAGGTAGCCTCAAGGGAATTGTCTTTGGCTATGCCTGCCATGCAACGGTTTTACCTTTTTTCGAGTGGTGTGGTGATTATCCCGGGTTTGCCATGGCCGAGCTTCAGGATCGGCATCCCGGGGCTGTGGCAATGTTTTGGGCGGGGTGTGGAGCGGATCAGAATCCTCTTCCAAGGCGGTCCGTGGAATTGGCTAAATCGTATGGCCAACGCCTTTCTAATGCTGTGGATGGAGTATTATCCAAGCCCATGAAACCCATCCTGGGCCATTTAAAAGTTGTGGCAACCGAGGTATTGATCCCTTTTGCCAAGGTGCCAAACCGTGAGGATTTGTTGACCATGAAGGCCTCCAAAGACAAATATGAGGTGGGTCGGGCAGAGTACCTTTTGGCCAAGATGGAAACGGATGGACTTATCAAAGGGGAGTACCCCTATCCGATAAGTGTGTGGAAGCTGGGGGATGGGCCCCATTGGGTGTGGTTGGGGGGCGAGGTGGTGGTGGATTATTCGCTTCGGATAAAAAGGGAACATCCAAAGGCCAATCCATGGGTGGCTGGCTATGCCAACGATGTAATGGCGTATATTCCCTCGCTGCGTGTGCTCAAGGAGGGTGGATATGAAGGAGCAACCTCCATGGTGTATTATGGTCAACCGTCCTCCTGGGGGGCCTCGGTGGAGGAGTTAATTGTTAAGGGAGTGACGGAAATGTTGAAATAACCAAAGGGTTGGTTTTGTGAAACTTTATAACAGATTTTTATCGGATTAGTCTTGGGGTGTTTTTGATTTTAACGGGGCGCCACGAAAAGAAACGGAAAAAAACAGCTTACCCAAAACCGGACAAACAAGGTCAGACGGATATCTTCAATCGTTTGATAGTTTCTTTGCCAGGTCGCCAAAGGCGAAAAAGTGTGATTGGATAGGCTGCAATTGGGTTTTTGTCCATCCCAACCATGGGGTGGATTTGGATAGGGATTAAGGTTGACCAAGGAGCTTGGAGGGAAGGCAGGTTTGGTTGGCCGGAAACGAAAAGAGCCGAGGAAGGCCTCGGCTAAAATGCTTCCCATCCAACCCAAGGATTTAGGCTTTGGGTTTTACAAACTTGGAATTGAATGCTCGCACAATTTGAGATTTTTTGCGTGCGGCCAAATTGGGGTGAATCACTTTTTTGGCAGCCGCTTTGTCCAATTGCTTGACGGCCTTTACCATTTCCAGCTTGGCCGCCTCTACGGTACCGCCCAAAGTGGCGGTGAAGGATTTCAATTCATCCTTGATGTTCCGCTTTACCGTCCGATTTTTGGCACGGCGCTTGGTGCTTTTTCGAAGATTTTTTTCTGCACTACGGGTATGCGGCATCGACCCTGACTCCGGGTGGGTATAGTACCCAAGTTTTCATTTCATCAAAAAGCCATTCTACCTCAAAAACCGACCTTTGACAAGAACAGGCACCAGGAATCCCTTCGACATTCCTGGAGAAAAAGGAATGGGAAGAAATAGGACAGACCGGGTTAAACCGGTACCGAGGTCGGTTCCAGACCCTATTTTTTTGAAATTGTCAAATTATTTTTGATTTTGAGGGAACAAAAAGTTGAAGCATCTGAAATAATAACCTAAGAACCGTCACCGGGACTTCCTTTCCGTTTTCCCCGGCTTCTCCTTTTTGAATTCCTAAATAAATAGGGGTAATGGGGGGTGAGTGTGACTAACCAGAACCGGAATCGATTTACCCGGCTTGATTTGGAGTCTTTGGAAGGAAGGTTAAATCCATCCTGGACCTTTGCTCCCGCCACCATTGTGATTCCAACCGTTTCTACGGCCCTTGTTTTTAGTGCCAAGCAAGCCTTAAGTGGAACTGCTGTAAATAGTAGTGGCGAGGTGGATTGGTATAAGGTGAATCCGGGTTGGAGTGCTTCTTACCTTTTCAATGCGGCCAAATCCGGGACCCGGATCGATACGATTATGGCCTTGTATTCCTCGAATGGCACCCTGATTGCCGAAAATGATGATATCAGTTCCAGCAATACCAATAGCTCCTTTAGTACCGCATTGGTGGCAGGGGAGAAATATTTTCTGGGGGTAACCAATTACACGGGGTCAGCAGTCGGAAAATATTCCTTGGCCGTTGCCGGGCAGCTGACGGATGATTCCTTTGAGAATAACGACACTTTGGCGACCTCCAAATCGTTGGCAAACTCCGCTACCTTGAAAGGATTGGTTATGGCGGATGCAGCGGATTATTTCAAATTCACTACCACCGCTACCACCAACTCTGTTGCCGTTGCCTCCATTGGCTTTTCCTCCGTAATGGGTGACTTGGACATCAAGTTGGTGAACGCTCAGGGAACTTTGCTGAGAGCCGGGGTTCAAGGGGCCATTGGGGAAACTTTGGATTTGGCCAATCTCGCCGCCGGAACATATGGCTTATTTGTGACGGGCAAAAGCGGCGCATACAACCCAGCTTATGATCTGATCCTATCGGCCTCCTCCGTGGATGCAGCCCCTCCGTCAGGGGGTAAATCGGATTGGACCATTGCTGTCTATATGACAGCGTCTGATTTGGCCCAGTTTGGCGCAGAGGATATCAACGAGATGGAAAAGGCCGTCTCTACCTTGCCCGGAACGGTAAAGATAGCGATTCTTTATGATCAGTGGGTTAGCAAGAAATACGCCACGGGTGGCGGCACCCAGGCAGCTTGGGGAGATACCGGTCGTGCCATCCTGACCTCGGATACAAACCTTAGCCGTATTCAAACCAACTTTGAACGCCTTGGAGAAAAAAACACCGGGGACCCCAAAATCCTTACCGAATTCCTCAATTGGACTGTAACCGCCGCTCCGGCCAATCATTATGGCGTAATCCTTTGGAATCATGGCAGTGGTTTGGATGGGTCCAACTATGATGATGAGTCCAATGATCATCTCTCCATGTCCGAGATTGCTTCGGCGGTAAAAAACTCCACCATGAAGCCGGACCTGTTTTCCTTTGATGCCTGCCTGATGGGAATGGTCGAGGATGTGTATGCCTTGAAGGACATCACCAAGGTTTACGCCTCCAGCCAGGAACTTGAGGCTGGAACCGGTCAGGATTACACCACCCTTTTCAATGTTTTGAAAACCAACCCTGCAACGGTTGATGCTTTCAAATTGGGTAAGGGGATGGTTCAAAGCTTCCAGGCACAATATGTGGGAACAGGGGTCAATGAAGATACATATTCCGTGGTGGATACCTCCAAATTGGGCGATCTGATCACCGCACTCAATCAATTTTCCACTTCGGTGACAACAGCAAATATCGGAATCCTTCGTGCGGCCATCCAGGGATCCACTTCCTATGGCGATGGGGATTTCCCCGCCTATCACGATTTGGGCCAGATTGCCCGGACCGTGGCAGGCCGGGCTTCTGGAGGGCTACAGGCTGCCGCAAATGAGGTGATCGCAGCATTGGATCAGGCGGTGTTTGCACGGACCACCGACCATCGGGCCTCCTTTGGGTTGTCCATTTATTCCCCTCTTGGGAGTTCCCAAAGGGATGGAAGTTATGGGGACCATGTCGGGTTCGCCAACGAAACCGGCTGGTCAGCCCTGATTAACAGGCTCCTGGCATAATCCCTGGAACGATATCAACGATACCAACGAAATGAATCTTTGGTTGCCCCATAGGATGTTTGCCATGTTGGCCTAAGGCTTTTCGAAGAAGCTGTCTTCAATCCTGGGATAAAGAGTGTATTTGATCTCGGAAACATCCACAAATAATTTCTGATCCTGGAGGACGGTTTCCCGGGTAGGGAGCCTTAGTCCTGCAAACTCAACAAATTCCCGATGAAAAACCTCCTTGAGGACCGGTTTGCCCCCCTCAATGGAATGGTGGGTCCTTTTCACCAAAAGCATGGTTCCCTTATCAAAATGGAAAATCACAGGCCGCTGGCCCGGAACCAGGACTTCCAAACCCAAGGAATCGCGACCTTGGACACTCTCTAGATTGCGTAGTTTCATCGGATATTTGTTTTCGATTAGGGGCACAAGCGTGGCCAGGTGCATGACCAGTGCCTCCTGTTTTACTTCGCGGAGTCGGTCCGGCAGCATGGGAATGGGGGTATTGCCGTTGGAACTGGTCCACCCCTTGTCGCCTAGTACCCCAATCGTAATGGGAGTGGTGTTATTTAATACAAGGGTAAAGCGCAGTTTGTCTTGGCCGCCGGTTAAAATATCCTCTTTGAATTCAATTTCCGCTTCTCCATTTTTCATCTTTCCCTTGCCTGTACGGCGGCGGATCAGGCCTTTTTTCACTTTCTCCAATCCACCCATGGCTTCCATGACTTTTTGAAGGAGAAGGTCAATTTCCGGATTGGGACCTTGGGACCCAAAGGAAAGCGGCCAAACGGCTCCGGAGGCGACCAATCCCAGAAAAAAACGACGACCAAGCGGTTGAACGGACACAGGAGGCACTCCCAAAGGGTCAAATAGCCCAATGACACGGTTTTATTGTGATCAAAACCGCATGAACAAATCCAGACGAAGGTCGCCAATGGGCCCGGACTAGGGATTGAAGAAGGCAGGTTTTGCCAAAGCTGGGGCAAGGGCTGCTTGCTTAACGGTTATGACTGCGCCTGAAATTTTGGAGGCTTGGGCCAAAAAAGCATCGCCCTCCGCTTTGCCCAATGTCAGCTTTTGAATTCCTTTTTCGCCAGAAACAGTAAATTCAAGGATCATACCACCCTTTACGGGATCGAAATTCTGATCAGGTTTTACCTGGTTCCCGAAACTGATGAATTTGTCCACCTTCAGGTTGGAAACATCCGCCAAAAATTTGTCAACCTTTTGCGTATCGATGGAAAAATTGGGTGGAGTCTTTGCCTGCCATTTGCCTTGTTTGCGCTCCAAATCCAAGGTAAATGGGTTCCCGGTGACCGCCCGCCATCCTACCATTTTCAAGGTTTCGATTTTGGCAATCTCAGTACCTGCAAAAAGGCCCGTGTCAGCAATCTCGGCCTCCAAGGTTTGGGGAGTCAGTTTATCAATGGAAAAAACCATGTCCCGCCAGGATTGTTTCGCATAAAAGCCACCTTTATCAACGGTTTCCTTACCAAAGGAGAACTCCCAGGTCTTGGCGTCCTTGTCCTTGCCGATCGTCACCACAATTTGGGTGGTTGGGGTTTTTAACCCGAATTCTTTATCGAGTTGAACCTCGGACGCTTTTTCTGAAACGATAGCCAAGGCCCGAAGGTTGTTAATTGTCCCCAAAATCCCACGGACGGTATTGGCCGAAACGGCAAGCCCTATCCGTTCCTTGGGGCAGACAAACTTCCAAGGGGCATCTGCTTTTTCCCGTTCGATTTCGCTTGGTTTCCCACCAACCACAACTTTTAGGCGTGTCACATTTTCCGAGGGATCCTGTGCTTGGGGATTAAAGGATGGGAGATTTTTGTCAAGGTAGGCAACCGGTCCACGGAGGGCCGCCGTTAACAACGATGTGTCGATTTTGGCAGTAAGCGCATCGGCGGCCCCTGTTCGTCGAACAACTACCAAGGGGCCATCGGACTTGCCTAGTATCAGGCGAAGTTTTGGTTCGGTTCCAACGAGTTTTGGTTTTTCATTGCCTTCACTAATGGATGGTTTTTTATCGGATTTGGGATCCGTTTTTGCATCCGGTTTGGGATCGTCTTTTTTCTCGACAGGAACAATGCCATTGACCCAAAGGGATATTGTTGCCTGAGGTTTGTCAAGGCCAAGGTCGGCATCCTTGATGGGGCCATTTACAAAATCTTTAACGGAGTCTTTTTGGGTGATTTGATTGAGGAAGGTTTCGACGGTGGTCGTATCCAATTCGGTTGCAATATTCGACCCTGTTCGCCAGAGTTGCCAAGGTTTATCGGCAGTTCGGCGAAATTCGAGTTTGCCTGTGGGGCTTTCAATATCAAATGCATCGAACTTTCCCACGATTTTAACCAGGGTTTTGTCCCGGAGGGCCTGGGGATCCCCGGTCAGCTTTACCAAAGGATCAATGTCCCTTGCCGACAGCCGGACGATATTTTTTTTGTCTTCATCAAGGGTGGCGAAATACTTGTCACCCTCTTTTTTTCCCACCCCAACCAGGAGGGTTACAGGAACAATGGAGGCCGGTCCTGCTTTACCCGCCTCGGTGGGCTTGGCTACAAGGGCCTTATCTATGGAGAGTTTCAGAATCTTGTCTTTGGCGGGATCAAGTCCATATTTGGCCAAATCGGTCGTGGCATCCGCCACAAAGTCCGTTACCATTTCATCCGTGTGAATCACCCGGATGTTTGAAAGTGCGGTAAGTACAGCATTAACCCCTGCGGGCGCTTTGTCTTTTTCATCAGGTGCCCCAAAGGCACCCATTTCCGCTTCGCCCCAGTCGGCTGGTTTGACATAGCGCCAATGTTCGGCGGTTTTTTTTACCTCCAGGGGATTTTTACCACCAAGGGAAATTTCAAAACGGCTAATGTCGGAACTGCTCGATGCCAATAAGTACGGATCCCGTAATGCTTTGACCGTCTTGTAGATTCCAGTCAAGCTGCTTTTCAGCACCGCTATCGAACCTTTTCTGTCACTGGATTTTGCATAAACTACTGCGCTTGCGGTGCCTGGGCTTGTGTTACCCAAATCAATAGTAAAGGTTTTTCCTTTCGATTCACTCGATAGCACTATCTTTCCAGACGGTTGGTCAAGACCCCATTCGGAGTCGGATTGAGCCCGGTCCGAACGATCATCGACCCTTGCTTCAAACAATTGGCGAACCAATTCCCGAACCTGCCCATCATCCGCGCGAAATGGGCCTGGGCTTTCAATGGTCCATTGGCCTTGGCCCTTGTTCAAGGTCATGGATGCCAACCCATCCCCGGCTTTGAAGCGTTCAATGATCACCTTGTCAATGTCATCGGCATCGACTTTGGTAGATTCCGCCCGGGTAGAGGGCAACAAATAGACATCGCCCCCTGGTGCCTCCGGCCCAAGGAACACGGCCGTGGCAAGCAGTATGAGAATGGCAGCAAGAATGGCTGCAAGGATGTAGGTGGTCTTGAAGTTCATGGTGGATTTCTCCCGTGTTTGATATTTAGCGTCTGCGAACGACCCAGACGGCCCCGCCCAGAATTCCCACGGAGGAGAGCATTAGCCAAAGAGGCATCCACTTTAATCGGGAAAATTCTGGGGATCCAGCAGACATGGCCAGATTGTAGGTTTTGCGCTCGGAACCCTTCGGTTTTTCGCCAACATCGGGCCTGTCCTTCAACCAGGAAAGCGTGCTGTAGAAAAGGTTGTAGTTGTTTTCACCGTATTGGCTGTTAATGTATTTGTTGCTTACCCAGGAAGCGTCGCCAAACAGGGCCAGACGAGGTTTGGCATCGGTCGCCATTCGTTCATGACCTGGTACATTTTCCACCCCACTTCCCGGATCGGAAACAAACACTCCCACGGAATAAAACGGTTGGGACAAGCGTTTGACCAACTCCTCTGGTCGGCCCAGCAAGTCCCTTACAAGTTCACCAGGATCCAGTGAAGGGTCGTTTTCGGAAAACACCCTGAGCTGGGTGCTTGGAACCTGGAGGACCTCTTCCACCTGAAAGGCGGTCCTGGGTGGAGCGCTTGGGTTTTGGGGGATGGGGCTAACGGTACGCGCACCATCCAACATGAAATTGGTCATGATGCTTTGGTTGAAAGCCATGGCCACCTTGTTTCGGGAGGCCTCGTTGGTTTTGGCAAAAAGGTTTGTGTTGGGCCTGAGGCGGGCGTTGATGAGTTGGTTATCTCCTACTTGCAGTTGGAATTCTGCTAACAGACCTTTGAGGTTGGGCAAGGGGGTCCAGGTAACCTTCGAGCCCAACCGGGTTTTTTCGGTGTCAAGGAGGATAATGGCTTTGCCTTTTTTGCCACCAACACTTCGGGTAAGGAATTCCCTGAGGGCCTGGATGGCTTCAGGCGCCGGGTCGGTTTTGGGACGGGCCATGATCACCACCTCCGCATCATTGGGAATGGTGGTCAGTTTGGAATCGAAAACCAGAGTTTCCGTCTTGTAATTGGTTTTGGCAAGTTGTTCGCTGATCAGGCCGATGCCATCCGAAGACGGGCCTGAAGTATCGGCCATGGACAACTCGCCATTTCCCGAGGTGAAATAGAGCTTGCTCTCGGTTTTTCCCTCTTTCAGGGTGATGATGCTTTTTCGTAGGACATCTTCTCCAAGGTAGGAAAAGTTCGAGGAACTCTCATCCGCCGGGTTCATCGAGCGTTGGGGAGTGCTATAAAGTTTGTCATAAGGAATGAAATCGTGCTGTTGTTTGGCACCCTCTGCCCCGTAGACCACCAAAAAACCCAAGGCATCGGGAACTTGGAACTTCTTTTCAAGTTTTGCCAATTCTGACTGGTCCCGGTCCCGGGAGACGGACTGCCATGCAAAGGTGTCTTTGGGGGCCAAAGCCTTGCAATTGTCCAGCAAGGTTTTGGATTCCCCGCCAATAAGGGTGGATTCGGGGATCATCATGTAAACCAAAACAGGCTGATCAAGGTTTTGGAGCAGGTCCTTTGTGCCTGAACTTAGGGTATAAAGGTTGGATTCCGTGTAATCAAAGGTCGTATTGAAGAAGTCAAAACGACCCAGGTTGACAAAGCTAAGGACATTGATCAGGCCCAAAATCGCAAAAAGTAGGACCGTGGTAATAAGTGTGTTGGCCCCATAAAGGATCCGGCGCATCGTGACCGATTCGCGCTCCGTGCCTTTGGCGGCAATCAAGCTGAGGAAGGCAAGGGCGATTCCCCCCAGGAGGAGGGTGGTTGTTAGAAAGAGTTCTTTGGGGTGCTTTCGCCATTCCACGAGACCGCCACCGAATATTTCTGCATAATTGAGGAAGGGCAAACCCATCCCCAAAAGGGTGGTGGCGACGCCGATACCCCCGCCCCAGGCGACCATAAGAAAGCGAACCGCATCGGTGCTTCGAAGCGAGGCAAGATTTCCAAGGTGCATTGCCCCACAAAGGACGGTCCAACCCGACAGAAAGAAACCCCAGAAGAACCATGGATTCTGGATGGATTTTGTCTGAATGTAGGCCAAAACGGGGACTACCGCCAAGGCCATTCCGCCAAAAACAAGGGCTATACCCAATTTGGAACCAAGGGCCGCCAGGGATTGGATCCAATGGGAGTTGTTGGATTCGGTTGTACTTGCAGGTTCTGTTGTCATGGTTTGCCTCACTTCCATTTGCGGGCTTCAAGCACTTTGATTGTGCCAAAAAGCGCCAATACTGCGATGGAAATATGAAAGACCAACTGCCTCGGAACGAGTTTTCCCGAAAGATTGTTGGCCCATACATCCAGAAAGGAAATATGTTGAAGCACTGTGCTCCAAGGGGTATTGGCAATGGCTGGTTGAAACCGGATGATGTAGGGAAGAAGCATGGCAATCATGAAGGCAAGGGTAAGGGCGGCACCTATGATCTGATTGCTTGAGAGGCTGGAAAAGAAAAGTCCCACCGCGATGAACCCGGCTCCTGTTGCGGCAAGACCAATCAGGAAAGCCAGCAAAGGCCGATAATCAAATACCGGAGCACCCGACAAGGGCAGAGCCACAAGGTAGGTGATGAAGGGTATCCAGACCATCAGGTAGGTAAGGAAGCCTGCAAGGAATTTCGCCAGGGTTACGGTGGTTTCATCCACAGGTGCGGTGAGCAAAACCTCGAGGGTGGCCGTCCGTTTTTCTTCGCTAATGAGTCGCATGGTCAAAAGCGGTACGGAGAATATCACCACCAAAACAGTGAAAAGACTAATCACATAAAACCGGACGATCGGTTCCACGGCCGGTTGGCTCATGGGGCCGGCCGGAACAAGGTCTTCAAGGAAAGTCGAATAACTGAACCAGGTGGCCCCGGCAAAAGCGAAAAGGACAAAGTAAGCGATTGGAGAATAAAAGAAACTGCCCATCTCCCGGCGAGTGAGAATGATCAGTTTGTTTTCGCTATTATAAAGCATGCTGAAAAGGACCTGGAGTCCTCCCAAAAGGGTGAGGATAAAACCAGCCGGGACCCAAAAGCTGTTAGGCCTTGCATCGGTCCATCCAAGTGTGAATGCCATTTGAGGATAAATGGATCGGATAAGGGCGATAAGGATTCCCAGCCGTCCAAGGTTTAAGACAAAGTGGGATGCTCCCCGTCCAAGGAGGGAATTTGCGCCCAATATACTACAAAAGGCGGCCATGAGGATGGTCCCGGTTAGTCCAATCAAGGCAAAATGGGGCAAAAGCATATCCGGTTTGATTTGGCCCCCGAGGGCGCCTGTAACGACCAACAGAAGTCCGGCCAGGCCAAGGATTCCTCTGGACAATGCCACCAAACCAATCGATTCCTCATTGCGCAAAAACGCAAATAAAAACATCATGCCCACAATCAAACCAGCATGACCCGCCAACAATCCGGGGGATTGGGATCGGAAGAGGGGAAGCATGACCAGAGCCATTCCCGAAAAAAGAAAAACCAAACCAACAATCATGTAAGGCCGGCGGAGAAAGGAATCCTTCTCGAACGCCGCATGATAGAGCAGACTTGCCAAACCACTGATAAGGGAAATGCCGGCCCATGTGGCCGAAATGTTGACATTTTGCCCGGAAAGTGTGAGGCCGATGGTCAATAGACCAAAAAGAGAGAGAAATAAACCCGCAAGCCCCGCCATTCGGGGAAAGCTCGAATCGTCGGCCACCAACTCGGATGGGCCACGCCTCGTTTGGCTAGGTTGGTTGAACATACGCACAATCCTGAAAGGGTTGGTGGATGGGTGTGGGCCTAATTAAACCGCTGCCTCATCCGTTTGGTTGTTGATCTGATTCCACTTGTCGAGAAGCTTGCGCCGGGACCGCTCCAGCCGACTAAGGCCCCACCCTTGGCCGACAATCCCGCTGGCTAATTTTTCACGGGGATCCGTCCCCGGTTTGACCCTTACCTCGGCAAGGAAAAGGTGATCGCTTTTGGTGGAAACCGTACACCGAATTACTCCTTCGACTTTTTCCACCAAATTCCGCAGGGCCTCCCCAGAGGGTGCACTGGATTCCATATAGACCACCGGTTCCGTGTCGATCTCGGTCATTTTGGCAACGAAGCCTACTTTGCCACGCCTTAAAATGATGACCCGTTGGACCAATTCTTCCACCTCCGCCAGCAGGTGGGAACTGAAAAGGATGGTGTGACTTTTGCCCAATTCCCTGAGAAAGGTTATGGTCTCCTGCTTTTGGCCAGGGTCAAGTCCATCGGTCGGCTCATCGAGGATTAAAAGTGGAGGGTTGGCTAGCAAAGCATCTGCCAACCCGACCCGCTGGCGATACCCTTTGGAAAGGGTGCCTAAAAGCAACCGACGGACTTCGGTAACGCGGCAGCGTTCCATGCACTCGGCCACCCGGTTTTTTCGTTGAAGGCGGTCCAGTCCTTTCAGTTGACCTCTAAACTGCAGATATTCTTCAACGCGCATTTCTGGATAAAGGGGGATGCTTTCGGGAAGGTAACCGATGCGTTGACGCACCTCCATGGACTGGGTAAGGACATCAAACCCGGCTACCCGGGCGATCCCGCTGGTGGCCGGAAGATAGGTGGTCAGGATACGCATGAGGGTCGTTTTCCCGGCTCCGTTATTCCCCAACAACCCTACAATCTCATTCGCTTCGATTCCAAAGGAGGCATTATCCAAAGCCCGGACGGGGCCGAAGTATTTGGTTAGCCGATCAACCTGAATCATCATAGTGGCAAGGGCCTCCACGAAGCCTTGTTGAATACGGGATTGATGGGCAAAAACCCCCATCCCAGTAAACCATTAAAGCCGGGACAAAGGGAAATTCCCTCGGTCCGGTCCAATTTCATTCTAATGGTAGCCTAGGCTCGGTTTGGGGCCTTTTCAACCCTTTTCCCCAATTGGAATTCATCATGGGTGATCACTGGATGCTACCCCGAACCATCCGGATATCTCCCGCAGATTTACGGTTGGTTCCCCAAAACCCCAATTGGTGCCATGTTGCCCTACCTGACGGAAAGACAGCGCGCCTTTTGCCTAGACCCAGGATTGGCAATGCCCTCCTGAACCTTAACCGATGGCGGTGTCCCGGGTTCGCCATGTCCATTGCCACCCGGCCTTGGAACGCATCCGATCCTTTCGACCTCGCACCTCTTTTTGTCGATTCTTTTGGCGCCCTTGAACCGCTTGCCGGGCTCAATGATTCCGAACGCCTGGCGGCTGCCAAAGAGGCTCTTGCCGACGGGTGGGAGGGTAAAGATGGTCCGGTTTCCACGGCTAGTGTCGTTGCCCTTTCCGAGGATGAAAAGCCATTGGGCGGGGTCCTGATTACCCTTATTCCCGGTGGAAACCTGGACGGACCAGGTGCTTGGCGGTGGTTGGAACCGGCCCCGTTGGGATTGGAATCCATGGGCCTGGGAATGCCCCACCTTACCTGGATTTTTGTGGCGGCAGAAAAACAACATACTGGTGTAGGAGCGGCCCTATTATCCCACGCCGTCCACAGACTTCGCCAAGCGGGCTATTCCCAATTGGCGACAACATTTCTCACCGGTAACCATGCCAGCACCCTGTGGCACTGGCGCATGGGATTTGAGCTAATGAGTTGGCCCAGTTCCCCCAGGTTACAACGGTGTTAAACGGAAGGCCTAATTGGAGGAAACATTGTAACACAAAAGAGATCCCTTTTCTCGCAAAAAGAGTCTCCCACCAACTACTACCGGATGGGCCCAGCTATTGTTGCTGGAATTGGGAATCTTGAAGGTACCTTTTTCC
>SYLG01000097.1 GCA_005808665.1 Planctomycetia bacterium
CGTTCCGGACCGCCATAACTGCACGAACACGCACATCAGGTGTAGAATATCCACAACCATCCATGCCCCTTTACCTCCTGCCAAACTTGCAGCTGTCGTCAGCTGCTTATTGTAGCAGAACCTTTGCGGTAGGCCATACAATGAACTCGACCTTTAAAAAAGCCGGCCACATGATCATTTCGACACTTTTCATGATCATGCGAAATCGCCAAACCCCTTTTATTTTGGCCCTTTTTACAATGCTTTTGGCTGGAGATTTGCCTTGTTTTGGTGCGGGGGAGTCACGCGGGCTGGTTTTTGATGTTCCCTCCGGGCTCAATCAGATTGAGGCTTTCAGGAATGAAACCAGGGTTGGTTTGGAAAAACTCCGTCAAACGGCCAGGAAGGATGGGTTCCAGGGCCCGTTAATCCTGTTGCTTGATTTTCACGGCAAATCCAAAGATTTTTACCAGGAATTTGAATCAGGAATGGCTCTTTCAAGAGCCATTGAACCCTTGCGCAATGATGGTTTTCAGGTCATCGGCTTTGTCCATGGGCAGGTGCAAGGGCATGGAATTTTGCCCGCATTAGCCTGTTCGGAAATTTTGATGGGTAATCAACCCGATTGCAAACTTGGACCAATCATGAGGGAGCAAGTCGCAACTGATGCCACAGTCCTTTCCGAATATCGGCGGCTGACCCTTGGCCGGTTTTCCCAAGCTGTGATTAGGCGGTGGCTGATTCCCGGATTGGAATTGGTTGAAAAACCGGCAGGGCAGGGTGCTGACCCTTTCCCCTTTGGGGAGAAAAAAGATTTTCCCCAGGGCCAAAAGTTATTGGGTATCCGTGAAAATCTGGACCTTACCTTTGCCGATGCCAAGTTCCTTGGACTGATTCCCGGGGATCCTGCGAATACTCTTACCGATGCTTTCAGGCTTTTAGGCCTTCCTCCCCAAACAACAAAGGAAACCAGCAATAAAACCATCTCCCGTCCTGTCATTATCGAGGTTGAGGGTCTTTTGACGGGAGTCAAGCTGGAAAGGATAAAAAGAGCACTGTCTCGGTGCCGGGGGGATGCGAGGGAATTATTGATACTAAAAATGCAGGGAACTCATGGCGGAACTTTGAACCAGGTATACGGTTTGGCACAGGATTTATTGGCCTTTTCCCGAGGACCGGAAGCCATTCGGACAATCGTTTGGTTCGACAAAGACTGTACGGATATGGCAACGATGATTGCCTTGAGTTGTGATCAAATATGGTTACAGGATGGTGCCAAACTGGGAAATTTCACAGATTACCTGACCCAGGTACCCCAATCCGCCACCGCAATAAAAGAGAGCACAAAGTCCTTATTAACAGAAAGAAAAATTTCCGAAAATGATGCGGACTTGTTATCGCGTGCATTTGTTGAACCCGGGTTGCGCTTACAATGGGCCAAAGAAACAGGTGGAAAATTACCTTTTTCCCTTTGGGATTCCTCCAAAATGAAAAAGGCAATGGATCTTGGGCCCATGATCAAACCCTCCACCCCGGAGGACGAAAACCGAGGCCTAGGATTGTCAGCCACTTTGGCCTCAGATCCCCTGGGATTAGCACAAATAGCAAGGGATTTTCCGGAACTCATTGAACGGATCGGATTGCCCATACCACCTCAAAAAATGGGAACGGAATGGCTGGATGGCGTCGCCGATTTTCTCACACTTACCTCAACCCAGGTTATCCTTGTCATTCTTGGAATGGCCTGTTTGATCATTGAAACCATGAAACCGGGATTGGGATTACCAGGCGTCCTGGCTTCCCTCTGTTTTGTCCTGATTTTCTGGTCCAACTCACACATTCAGGGTCAAATTGATTGGTTGGCTGTCCTGTTTTTCCTCCTGGGAATCATTTTGGTAATGGTCGAGGTTTTTTTGATTCCCGGGGTTGGTATTGTTGGACTAAGCGGAGTCCTCATGATCCTTGGGGGAATCGCCCTGGTTGCCTACGGTCATTGGCCACAATCCACGGGGGAATGGATCGGTTTCGCCAAAGTCATGCTTCCCTTTGCGGGAAGCCTCCTTGGCAGTTTGATATTAGTGGGTATTTTTTTCCAGCTTGTCCCAAACCTGCCATTGATCAACAATATAATGATTAAACGATCAAAATATGGTGAAGATCCGGTTTCCCAAAGGGCTTCATCCTTGCAGGATCTCGTTGGCAGGGAAGGGACCTCCCATACTGACCTTCGGCCTTCCGGGATTGCACTTATAATGGGAGATTACCTGGATGTCCTGACAGATGGGGAATTCATACCCCAAGGCCGCCCCATTCAGGTTGTAGAGGTGAATCCACCAAGGATTATTGTCCGGGCCATAGTCCAGGCACCTCAAACCTTTCAGCTTTAATTTTTCAAGGAACGCAATTTTGGAAGGGCAATTACTTACCTTTGGCGTGGGATTGATTTGTGCGGGCCTTTTGGTTTTGATTGCAGAGGCTTTTGTTGTTTCCCTGGGTTTATTGTCTGCCATTGGCGGTGGCCTGGTCATCATTGGCTTGGTGATGTGCTTTAAAGTTGGAATCTGGTGGGGTTTGGGGGCTTTATTTGCGACTTCGCTTGTCCTTCCTTTTCTTCTGGTTTGGATGCTCAACCTGTTTCGCAAAGAAAAAATGACCAGGTTGGGAGACGGGCTTCTTTTGA
The DNA here is from genome assembly GCA_005808665.1 of Planctomycetia bacterium. GTDB lineage: Bacteria > Planctomycetota > Planctomycetia > Gemmatales > Gemmataceae > SYLG01. The sequence continues at coordinate 2,660 of SYLG01000097.1, forward strand.
CAGAAATTGACAATAACAATCTTGACTGGCTGGTCGGAAAAACCGGTAAAACCATAACGGCCTTGGCACCTGCCGGAAAGGTCGATTTCGAAGGCAAACGGATTGATGCCATCACGGAAGGACTAATCGTTGCCAAGGACATCTGGGTCCGTTGCAGATTGGTTGAGGGTCACCGGGTTGTTGTGGTTCCGGTAATTTCATCCGGACCTCAAAATACCATTGATGAAATGGATTTTTCCTGAAAAGGGACACAATCTCTATACTGGCTTCAAGCCTTTACCTTTAGGAGTTTACCATGCTTTGGGCCCAAGATTCAAGTACTATTATCTTTGGCATTGTCATTGTCGTTTTGGTATTTATTGGCCTTGCCACAATGCTCATTCTATTCAACTTTATGAAACTTTATTTGCAAGCTTGGCTGACAGGGGCGCATGTGAAAATGATTCACATGATTCGTATGAAACTTTGTAATGTGGATTATGGTTTGGTGGTCAAGCAAAAAATTGCCCTGGTGAGTGCCAGTGTCGAAATCAACACCCAGCAAATCGAGGAGCATGTTCTGGCAAGGGGAAACATTCAACGGGTTGCCATGGCAGTAATTGCGGCAAAAAAGGCTGGTATTTCCCTAAGTTGGCAATCTGCTGCTGCCATCGATCTGGCTGGGCGCGATGTTTACGATGCCGTCCGTTGTTCGGTAAATCCCAAAGTTATTGATTGCCCCGATCCAAGCAAAGGGAGACAAACCCTGGATGGGGTATGTAAAAATGGCATTCAACTCAAGGCCAGGGCCCGTGTTACGGTTCGCACCAAATTGGACAGGTTAGTAGGGGGTGCTACCGAAGAAACCATCATTGCCCGAGTTGGCGAAGGTATCGTAAAAGCTATAGGCAGTGCCGAGGACCATTCCATTGTCCTTGCCAATCCCAACCTGATTTCCCAAGCCGTCCTCCATAACGCCCTCGACTCCCAGACAGCATTCGAAATTGTTTCAATCGATGTGGCGGAAATTGATGTTGGGCAAAATGTGGGTGCCAATTTGCAGGCGGATCAAGCTGCGGCCGATCTTCGGGTAGCCCAGGCAAACGCCGAAAAACGGCGGGCTTTGGCGGTGGCATTGGCCCAGGAAAACATGGCCAAAGTGGAAGAAAATCGAGCCTTGGTTCTCCAGGCAGAATCCGAAATCCCAAGGTCCATTGCCCACGCCATTAAAGATGGAAAACTGGGTGTAATGGACTTTTACAATATGAAAAATCTTCAGGCAGACACGCAAATGCGCGTAGCTATCGCCGGTTCTGCCGGGATTGGAGTACCGATTGCTACCGATCGGCCCGAAAAACCCACTTAGGTTTTTTGTGGTATGCAATTATTAAACCAGGGGAAATAGTGGACGCATGAGCCTTTTTGCAGCCAGAAACGAAATTGTTACCATCATACTGGCCCTCATTCCAGTAGCCGTATTTATTCTCAGCAACCTTTATAAGGCCTTGTCCAAACCAAATTCCCCCCCCAAGGGATTAGCCCCAAAACCAAATCCATTCAACCCCCAAACGGTTCCCCGCACGATGGATTTGGAGGCGTTTCTTCGAGAAGCAAAAAAACAACCAAATGGAAATCAGGGGTCACCCCAAAAAAGTCCTTACCAGAACCAGGCACCAACCATTCGGAAGGCTCCTTTACCTGGCCAGGTCCGAAAAAACCTGGAACAAATTTCCCAGGCTCCTTCAAAGTCAAACAATAAATCCTTGTCAAGACCCAAAATCGGTGCCGAAGGTCCTAAACCGGGTCACAAAAAACCTGATTTTTCCCATACCAAATTGGCAACTAACCTTGAGGCCATGAGTCTAAACCTGGCCCAAATGGAGCAGAAAAAAACGCCAAAAGAAAACCCGGTTGCTTTGGCAATTGGGTTACTAAAAAAACCAAACGGCGGAGCAGAATTAATGGTCCTTCGGGAAATACTTGGCCCACCCAGGTGTCGTAATCCCTTTCGAACCGGTTAATCCCATTTCAGTCCCTTTATTGGAACAAGGGCTGAAGGTAATGGTCGGGATCTATCGGTTACCAACGGTTTGGGTCGGTGAATTCCAATACTTTATCATTGCCAATTGGCTTTGATTCCGCTCGTTTGGTAAAATCTGCTATTACTGAATTCGCACAAAGCCGCCATGAAGGAGGGCCAGCCAATCGACGATTGATACGCCCCTGACCGCCAGGCCATTGGTGCCCCATATCCTGAATAATCAGACTTTCCAACCAGCCGTTATATTCGGTTTTGGATAGGATAACTCTCGATTCAAGCCCTATATTCTCGCGAACTTTTTGGAACAAATCAAAGGCCGGACCGAACCACTGAACGAATTCCGGCCAAACCGGGGGGCGTAAAAATGGCCTTTTATTCCAAGGGCTAGCCGCCTCGCCTCCTTCCCAAGGTACTATTGGGTCCTGTTTTCCATGAATAGTAAGTACCGGGACATTCACCATTTCTGAAGGCAAATGGTGAAGTGTTTGGGCAGGTAGGGCACAAATGATGGTTGCAGAGGTCCAAACCAGGGGGATCTTTTGAACCAATAGGGAAACCATGGCCCCGCCATTGGAAAATCCAATCAAATGGAGCGGAATATGGGGTGCACATCCTTGGCCAATCAATTCCTGGCGAATACGCAGAACGATTTGTTGAAAAAAAAGAATGTCATCGCCTGGGCCCAGATAATCCTGGAACCGGTCCGTTTCATCATCCCAAATTCTGGGATTTTGCAAAAATCCGGCTGGAATTTCGGCATTTAGACTCCGCCCTTCCGGGACAAAAAGCCAGGCACCTTCCCTTTGGGCAACCGAAGCCAACCCGGATTCTTCAAGGGCCCATTGGGGGCTGCCACCAGCCCCATGGAGTAAAATCCATGCTCGTTTTGGGGGATCATCCAAGTTCCAAGGCAACCATATAACCCGCCGAGGGGTGGGGTGACCCTCAAAAACCCAGGTTGATACGGGCCTGAGCCCCGAATCTAAGGTCACTGGGGAATCAATTATCCCCTTGGGGACACAAAGAGGTCCAAACTGCCTTGTAATAACGAAGAAATTCCAAACCCAGGGTGGGATCAGGAAAAGTTTTTCCCACTTCGATTAAAGTATACCTGTCATAATTGGACATGGCAAGCCTGATAAACAACTCTTTGTATGGATATGTTCTATCAAAATTATTATATAAATTATTTATATGACATGATTTAATATGCTTTCCAAGCAAATCATATGCTTTAGATATACTTCCATTGTTTACATCGGTCGGATTGGAATTCCAGCAAATTCCAACACTGGGCGTAGGACAGTGGTTGAATATTTCGGCCATATTGGCGGGTTCTTGTGTTCCTAAACCATGGACCTCACACCATATTTCCACCCCATGTTTTGCCGCAAATTCTCCACATTCCGCCATGGAAACACCGATTTGTTTCAGTGTTTCGGAAACGGGTTTTTCCTTGGGAATGCCATTGGGACGGACCTTGACCCCTTTTGCACCCAGGTCCGCTGCAAGTTCCACAAATCGTTTGGTTGTCTCAATATGGGACCGAACAATTCGCGTAGCTACCGATTGGAATTCCGAGGTTGTACCCAAACCCCAAATCTCAATTCCAGCATCGGAACACCGTTTTTTGACCTCCAACCGGTCAACCTTGGATAAACTGGGTTCAACCCCATGTTTGTGCGTGGTTCGAAACTCCACTCCTCCAATCCCGGCCTGGTTACAAACTGTGAGGAGGGTTTTCAAATCCCAAAGGGCACCAACATTGTAAGTCACCAATCCCAAACGAAATCTGGCCTTGGGGGTTTTAACCAAAGAGTCATTTGTCACAACCGAAGCGGGCCATAACGCCGATTGAGGTAAAGGGCCCAAGGATGCGGCTGCAAGGAAATTTCTTCTGGGGATCATTGGTAGCTCCAGTGGTACTTCCCGGGGAACACTTCCCATAATGATATAAGGCCCATAAAGGCAAATGAATGCCTGGAAAATTTCAAGAAAGGTGACGCCATGTCCACCGTATTGGAACCCCTGATTCGGGAAAAAGCTTCCCCAGCTAGTTCCTTTGATGAAATCTTGAATCAGGCTCAATGGAAGATTCGGCTTGCAGATTTGGTTCATGGCACCATTTTGTTTGGACTGAGCCTTCTCCTTTCCTTTTTGGTTTTGCTCCTTTTGGATTATTGTTTCGAGAGTTCCTGGCAGGTTCGACTCATTTTCCTGATTACTACCTGCATTGTCCTTGGATTAATCATTTTCCGCTATTTGGTGTTTCCAGGTATCCGACCGATTAGTCGGATTTACACGGCTCGAGTCCTTGAACAAGCCTTGGATCAACCCAAAAACAGTTTAGTCAATTTTGTGGACCTCCAAACGCAGAACCTTCCCCAGCCCATTCTTGCGGCATTGGCCATTCGTGCCAACCGGGACATTCGCAAAATAGACCTCGAGGATGCCACCAACTCGCGAACCACCAACCTCCTTGGAATCGTTGCAGGGGTCCTGCTTATAGTGGCCTTGGGATTGATTTTTCGCATGGGTATCCCTCGGGCTTGGGGGCATTTCCAGCGGGTTTTTGCTCCCGTTACAGGCGTAGTGGATAAAACCATTACCCAAATCCTACTTTTGGACCCCGTCCAAGGTGATACCCAGGTGGAGATTCGCCGCAATGTGAACATTGCCGTCAGGATAAGCGGCGAAATCCCAAAAGTAGGGGACCCTCGAGCCACCCGCATTCATTTACGAAATCGGGCGGAAGATCCGGAACGGATCCGCTTTTTGGAACCAACCAAAAATGAGGCTTTCGGGGATCATTGGGCAATTACTCTAACTGCTGAAGAAATCCAGGGAGGGCTCCTTTATCAGATTCGGAGTGGGGATACCCAAACCCCAACCCATCGAATTACCGTTAAATTCCATGAACCTGCCTTGATTAGTAGTTTTGAATCAACGGTGGAACCCCAAGCCGTTTGGAATCTCCCGCCGACAAAATCCAGGGAGCGAAACCTTGCAGGCCCTTCCGGAGCCAAAGCCACCTTGGTGCTCGAAGCAAATCAGCCTATTACCAAGGCGTGGCTTGAATACGCTCCAGGGGAGGCAGTGATTGGTTCCCTAATCGATCTAAATCCAAAACAGGTGGAGTTTTCTTTTCAAATTCGCAATTCAGGCGACTACCGGATTGGTTTTGAAACCAAATCAGGTGAAAAATATGCCGATCCTGAGCCCTTTTTGGTGGAGACCTATTCCGCCAAATTATTGAAGCCTAATGGCGATTTGAATGTTCTCCCTGGAGCCACACTTTCTTTGGAAGCTGTGGCTTCGGGTTCGAATCCCATGAAAGAATCCACCATTAAGGCTCGAATTCCCGAAAACGCCGGACGCCCTCCGGTTGTGCTTTCCCATCCAAAAAGCGGACAAATATTAAAGGATTCCGGGACAGGGGTACGGTTTCAACAAACGATGGATTTAAATGGTTGGATCCAGGAGGGAAAAGAGGCCAAGCTTGCAGGAACCAGACTGGAATTCTGGCTTGAAATTCGTGACGATAAAGGCATTATCCATCCAACCGAACATCGCTTTCTAATGATCCAGGATCCTAAAAACCCAGCGGAAGGTAATGCTCAACAACCGCCTGAAAATCCTGGTGGACAAAACCATAATAAACCAGAACAAGGGAATCCGGGAAATCCAGGCAAAGACCCCCTTAATCCAATGGGTCAAAATCCACCTGCGAATGAAAAAGATCCACAGCAACCCAATGGCCAAAACAATGCGGATAATAAAAGGGATCCCAACCAAAAAAAGGAAAATGATGCGGTAAACGAACAAGCCAATCAGGTAGAACAAAAAATTCAAGATGCCCTTAAAAATCAAGCTGAAAATCAGCCGATGCCGGGTGGTCAGCCGATGCCGGGTGGTCAGCCGATGCCAGGTGGTCAGCCGATGCCAGGTGGTCAGCCGATGCCAGGTGGTCAGCCGATGCCAGGTGGTCAGCCGATGCCAGGTGGTCAGCCGATGCCAGGTGGTCAG
>SYLG01000098.1 GCA_005808665.1 Planctomycetia bacterium
CCGTTCCGGACCGCCATAACTGCACGAACACGCACATCAGGTGTAGAATATCCACAACCATCCATGCCCCTTTACCTCCTGCCAAACTTGCAGCTGTCGTCAGCTGCTTATTGTAGCAGAACCTTTGCGGTAGGCCATAGGACCACCGGAGTGGGAAATCATCCCCTTTTTGCCTATCCTTTTGGGTGAGAGAGGTTTTTTGCTTCATTGTTTTCCAAACGGGAGGGTTGATCATGTCCATGCGCATTCTTCTTGGCGGGGTTTTGGGTGGTTTGGTCATCTTTTTTGTCAGTGCCTTCACCCACACGGTCCTCAATTGGGGTGGGCGGAACATTGGTAAGCTACCCGATGAGGAGGAATTTACCCGGGCCTTTAGTCAACAGAATGCCGCTTCCGGAATCTACGATTTTCCCCATGTCGCCTTTGATGCTTCCCTCAAAGACCAGGAAAAGTACAACGAGGTTTACAAGAAGGGCCCTGCCGGGCTGGTCGTCGTATTCCCCACCGGGGAAGAGATGATGAGTCCCCAGATGCTTGGCAAGGAATTGGCCACGAACATTCTTGGGGCCCTTTTGATGGCATGGATTGTTTCCCAATTTGCCCCCGAAAAGACCTTTTCTGTCCGGTTATTGGCGGTCATTGCCATGGGTATGTTTGCCTGGCTCGCCGTCGACGCTTCCTATTTGATCTGGTACCGGTTTTCCCAAGCCTTTGTTACCGATGCCTTGTTCAACGGATTGCTGGAAAATCTTGCCGCAGGGTTAGTCATTGCCGCCATCGTCCGCCATCCCAAAAAGGAGGGATGAAAGGCCCGCCTGGCACCCCTGCACCCGGGTGAAACAATAAGGTAGCCTCACGGAAAACCCATTTTCCGGAGGTTGTCGTGAATCGTGTCCAGGAAAAAGCGCCCCTTCCCGACCAACGAACCCAGGACCTGTTGGCAAGCCGATACGGCCTCCATCGCCCTGAATGGATTCGCCGGGCCATGGCGCCCCTCCATGGTTCTCTTCCCGAAGCGGGCTCTCCCTCGCGGGTGGACCTTTCGTGGATCAGCACGGAAATCGTTGATCACCAGGGGGATGTTCTCCTTGCCACGGGGATGGACGAATCGGTCTTTGCCCTGAATCCGATTGTAACCCTGAACCACGATTATAGCCAAGCTCCTGTTGGCCGTTCCCTCTGGCGCAAAATGCGTACCCATGACGGAATTCGGGGCATTGTTGCCGCAACCCATTATCCCAAAATACCAGAGGATCATCCCGCAGACCGGGTTTGGATGCCTGATGTGGCCCTTGGTCTTGTCCGGTCAGGATTGGCCATTGGCAAATCCGTTGGTTTTGTCGTTTTGTCCGAACGCCCTCCTCTTGCCGAGGAAAGGCGTTTGGGCTGGGCCGGTTGCAGGCGGGTGATCGACAAGTGGCTATTGCTCGAATATGCCGTCTGCTGGATGCCTGCCAATCCGGGGGCCCTTGTCCTTCCGGATCCGGGTTCCGACCTCAAAAAATCGCGGACAGAACGGATCCTGCAAAAAGCCGAAATTCTGTGGGACATTCGGCTGCACCAGGGTAACAGTCCGCGCTAAGCTCAAAATCGTGGCTGGCAATGGGGTCGGCCAAAAAGCATGTTTTTGGCGGAGGACAACGAAATGACCGGGGAAGCAGAATTGGCCATGGCACCCGCACCGGTGGTGGAATCGACCGAATATCTCGGGCGGCTCGAACGCGAGATGGACAGGCGGATGGACGAAATCGCCCGCACCAAATCCCTATCCAGGAAAGGTGCCGTCCAACGCCTGTTTGGAGATTCGGGAGAAACAGAAACCAATCGCCGGGACCGTACCCTTGGGGATTGGCTTTTTGAAATAAGACGCGGGGACGAAGCCTCCATTGAACGCAAATACGGATCGGTAAAGGCGTCTTTGACAGGCTCCTCCGGTTCCCAGGGAGGCTACCTCGTCCCGGAAGAATTTTTGCCCAGACTCTATGCCCTGTCCGGCGAAAGGGCCGTGGTCCGACCCCGGGCAACCGTGATTCCCATGGCAAGCCGCTCGGTCCATGTGCCTGTGCTGGATACCCTGGGCACCCCGGCTTCGGGCGACTCGGCTTTTTTTGCCGGTTTGGTGGCTCGCTGGACAGAGGAGGGTGGTGCCCTCAACCAGACCGAGCCTACCTTTCGCCAGATCGAGATGGTGGCCCATGAATTGTCCGGCTATTCCAAAGTGTCCAACACCATTCTGGAAGATTCCCCGATGGGGGTGGAGTCCCTTTTAGCCGCACTTTTTGGAGCGGCGATTGCTTGGCACGAGGACTATGCCTTCCTTCGGGGAGATGGGGTAGGCAAGCCGCTTGGCGTTGTGGCGAGCGGAAATGCCGCTGCTGTTTCCGTCAACCGGGCCACCGCTTCGTCTTTTGGCTTTGCCGATGCGACCAAAATGCTCTCGCGGTTTTTGCCAGGCTACGGCCCCGACCGGTCGGCCTGGGTGATCCACCCCACCGTGATCGAAAAATTGATCGCCATGAGCGATTTGGGAGGCAACAACCTGTTCATGGCCAATTTTGGTGACAAACCCCGGATGATGCTGTTGGGCCTGCCAGTCCTTACCAGCGAAAAACTTCCCGCCCTGGGCACCGCAAGGGATGTCTGCCTGGTCAATTTTGAGCACTATCTCATCGGCGATCGCCGCCAGGTGGAGATTGCCTTCTCCGAACACATCGCCTTTACCACAAACCAGTCGGCGTGGCGGTTCACGGTCCGCGTCGATGGCCAACCCTGGATGAAAAGTTCCCAGGTATTGGCCGATGCCATCACCACGGTAAGTCCCTATGTCCATTTGAATTGATTCGATCCCTGATCATCCCACAAACGATCCAAAAAGGAGATAACGATGACCATTCGTTCGCATGATCTGGCCGCCTTTGCGGGGGCGATTGACCTCCAGCTTCTCAACAACACTACCATAGCCAGCGACTGGGTGGACCTTAGCCGCTTTCGCTCCGCCCTTTTTGTGCTCCTGGCCGGGGCCACCGACACGACCGTGGATATGCGCCTGGCAGAATCCAAAGATACCGTGGGTACGGGCATCCAGGACCTTCCCGGTCGGGCCATCATCGCTCTCGCCTCGACCGAGGACAATCGGCAGGCCGCCATCGGCGTCTCCCAGGAGCACCTCACCCGGAATGCAGGCTATCGCTTCGTTCGGGCGGTGGTAACCGTGGGAGCGGGAACCGTGGGGGCTACCCTTTCCGTGGCGGCCATTGGCCTGGCCCCCCGGTTTGGCCCGGCCAGTGACTTGCGTCATGCCGACTGTGTGCAAGCCATCGGCTAGGTTCTGAGGATGCCCCATGAATCCCTTGATCAGCGTGGTTCGCGCCCAACAGGCCATCAACCGAAGTTCCTGGCCTGTTGCAGAAACCGACCGCGTGGCCACGCTGATCGGGGTCATTTCCCATGCCGCCGAACGGTGGGCGCGCCGCAGATTTGCCAAAACAACCCACGACCTCATTCTTTCCTACCAAAAGGATCCCCTTTGGTTGCCTAACGGTCCCATTCACCAAATCGTTTCCCTGACCGAGGGCTCTTCCCATTTGCCCATGGGCTATCAAGCCATCCTTCCCCTGGGGCAGGTATTCCTGGGAAACAGTTTCGACGATGGGGGCACCAGAGCACCACCAGAAAGGCTTCTCAGGGTCGTTTACGAGGGGGGATTTGATCCCATTCCCGACGATATCCAGGAAGCCATTGCCCTCTGGACGGCTTCGGCCTATTGGCAAACCGAACAGGATCCTGCAACCGCCAGGGCAGGACCACCTCCTGCTGCCTCCTGTCTCCTTCAACCCTACCGCAGGACCCTTTTTCCATGAGTAAAAGTATGCCCCCGCCGGGAACAACCACCGTTCCCGTTGCCCTGTCCCATGAGGGCGATCCTTTGGGAATGGCCCCTCGCGAGCAGACCGAAGCCATCCTTCTGCTTGCCTTTGAGTCAGGTATGCGAGCGGGGAATTTTTTGGCAAGGTTTCGCCATACCCACCTTGGCTGGTTCCCGCCCCAAAGTGCCGTGGCGGACCCGGGTCCAGACAAGCCCACCTGGATCGCCACCTGGCAAGAAAGCCGTTTTCAGGTCGTCCTTGTGCAAGATGTCACCAAGGGCCCCGTATTCCTTTGGCGCAAAGCATGGCTGTTGCGATTGAACAGCCATGGACAGGGTGCTCCATGACAACCCCGGCCCCCCTCGATATTCCCGCAACTGCCCAACAATGGCGCCAGATCAGCCCGTTTGCGGTGACCCTTGGCCCCGGCCCCTTGGAACAAAGCGTCATCGTGCAAGCCAGGTTGGACCTGGATCCGGAGACAGTCCTTGAGGATGGCTGGCCCGACACTTTGGGAAATCCCGTCCGGGTTGTTTTGCCTGACCGGGAACCAAGAATTGGGACCATCGTTTTTGTGGATCACTTTCAATACGGCAGGCCTAATGGCAAACTCCGGGTCTGGTTGACCGGGTGAACCTTACGAATCCAAAAGCAGGAGAAAATCATGGATTGGATGCGTTTCCTCGAGCAGACCCCGTTGCCTTTGGCCCTGGTTCTTGGTGGGGCATGGATGCTTCACAAAGCGTCCCTCTGGATTGCTAGCCGCATTCTGGAACCCCTGATCGAGAGGCACCTTGGTTTTCTCGATGGGCTGGAAGAGTTCCTGAAGCGCATGACCCAAAGCCAGGAAACCCTTCTTCATGAGTTTCGCCGGATCGTGGCTTTGATGGAAGGCAATCTCGTCGCCAAAGAGGAGGAATCGGCCCATGAGTGAAGGCCTTGTCCAGCAAAAGAAACCGTGGCGCAACCGCATTGTGGAGCATGTCCAATTGCCCGCCTCGGACCTTTTGCCTCACCAAAACAACCCGCGCATCCACGGGTCTTTTCAAAAGGAGGCCCTTGTCGCCCTTGGCAGCGAAATCGGCTTTGCCCGCAGCTTGCTGGGCTACCGGGATGCCAACGGTCGGGTCTGCCTGATTGATGGCCACTTGCGACGGGAGGTCCTGGGAAAGGAAGAGGTTTGTGTCGAAATCCTCGATGTTACCGAAGAGGAGGCCCGCAAATTGCTCCTGTCCATCGACCCCCTGGCGGCCCTTGCCGAAACAGAAATGGGGCCGCTAGCGATACTTCGTAACCTGGTGCAAACCGATGAGGACGCCTTGGCCACACTTTGGGCCACGATTGGGACCCTGCCCGAAGAGGAGCCTGGACACCTGGACAATCAGGAAGAAAAAGCAGAAAGCCTACCGGAAAAGTGGCTTGTCTTGATTGACTGTGAAAACGAGGAGATGCAAGCCATGCTCCTTGCCGAGATGCACGCCCGGGGAATCCCGGTGAAGGCATTGGTTTCCTGATGGGTGAATAAAACGATGTCCTTTGTCCACCTCCATGAAATCCCTGTTCCAAAATCGCCACGCACCCAACAAATCCGGGGGATGTTTGATCTCGGTGATGACAAAACTTCACGAACGAAAATCCGGTGCGACTTTCCCAGCGGGGAAATCGCCTCGCGCCAATGGTCGATTGGACTGATTGTCGGCCCCTCCGGTTCGGGAAAATCGACCATGCTTCAATCGTTATTTGGTAAACCCTGGCAAAGTCCACCACCCACGGGCGTGGCCGTGGTGGATGAATTTCCCCGGGAATTGTCCATCCAGAACATAACCGCTTTGTTGTCGGCAGTGGGGTTTTCAAGCCCCCCCGCCTGGCTCAGGCCCCGCACGACCTTTTCCAATGGCCAACGCTTTCGAGCCGAGATGGCCCTGGCCCTGGCCTTTGCCGCCCGGGACAAGACAACCCTTTTGTTGGATGAATTCACCTCGGTCGTGGACCGAAACGCTGCCAAAATAGGCTGTGTGGCCTTTGCCAAAAAAATCCATCAGGCCAACCTCCGCTTTGTCGCGGCGAGTTGCCATGAGGACATCCTGGAATGGCTTCAGCCCGATTGGGTCGCCCGGCCCGACCTTGGCTCCTTTACCTGGAGGTCGCTTCAGCCCCGCCCGCCCCTCAGGCTTGAATTTCGCCGGGTCTCAAAAGGTCTATGGAGGCGCTTTCATGCGCATCACTATCTGAGCGGGGCCCTGCATCCCGCCGCCGTCTGCTTTGGTCTTTTTCTTTCGGATCCCGGGCCCGTTGCCTTTTCGGCCTGGTTGCCGTTTGTGGGCAAAGGCCCAAAGGCAAGGCGTGAACATCGCACGGTTTGCCTCCCGGATTTCCAGGGAATCGGGCTAGGATCCAAAATCAGTGAACTGTGCGCCAGCCTTTGGAGGGGCCTTGGCTACCGCTCCCTTTCGACAACCTCGCATCCGGCCATGGTCCGGTCCAGAAATCAGCATCCCCATTGGCGGATGTTGCGACCTCCTTCCCTGGTCTCAAAACGATCCGGTAAAAGGGGAAAAGGGCACCACGCCACCGGCCGGTTTACCGCCGGGTTTGAATATGTTGGCCCACCCATGGATCCGGTCCTTGGCTTGAAGATTTTGGGCATCTGATTTGTCTACGACTGGCCTTCAACCCTGACTACGACTGGCCTTCAACCCTGACTACGACTGGATTTCATCCTTAACTACGACTGGATTTCATCCAGGGCAAACGCATGGCCCAGCCAGTCGGTTACAAAAGCATCGATCTCATGTACTCCTCCAAGGGCAATGCGGTGGGTTATCCGGTCCTTTTTGGCCAACCCTCCGGTGTCGAGGATCCGTTTCGGCAGTTTTCGCTTGCTCTCCCTGAGGGCCAAACCGAGATCGACCCGGGTAAGCGTGGTCGGCTTGATTTGGGCAAAAACATGATTCCGGTAAAGGGGAACAATCGTCTTGCAGGGGCAGAGTTTCAGTTCATGACCAAGACCAAGGGCCAGCCCGATCAGCTTGTCATGGATCGGCCTTAGCAGGGCTTTTTTGCCCCCGTACATCGCTTCAATGTAGGCCGGTGCATCCTGAAGATAGGCGTCAGGGTCGGCGTATTCCCTGCCGCCCCCGGTGGAGATGTCCACTATCATATAAGCCTGCATGGTTCCCATCTGGCTCTGCCTGATGAGCCATGCCCGACGCCCGGCCACATCCTTTTCCCCCACACCGGAGGTCTTTAACAGGCGAATCCATTCGGTCAACGAATGGCCCGTCGTCCTTGGCAGATTATCCAGAATCTTTTTCGAATGGGCTACCGCCGGATGAACGGAGTAGACCAGCGGCTTGGACCGGACCTTTTTAACGGAATGGGCCATGGTCAATTTTCCCCTTTATTCCGATTTGGCTTTGGTTTCCTTTTTCGACCCTAGCAACTGGGCCAGGCCACCCGCCATGGTGACAAACTCAGACGGCATCATGATAATGGTCGTGGTGTTTTGCTCGGCTCCCACTTCGGCGATCATTTGCATCCGCCTCAGTTCCAGACTGAGCGGATTTTCGCTGATGGTCTGGGCCGCCAGGGTCAGCTTGGCTGCCGCTTCCTGCTCTGCATCTGCCTTGATCAGCCGGGCCCTTTTCTCCCGGACCGCCTCCGCTTCCCGGGCCATGGCCCGCTGCATCGCCTGGGGAATTTCCACATCTTTCATCTCCACCAGTTCCACTTCGATCCCCCAGGGATCGGTCCCCCCATTCACCATGCTTTTGAGTTGGCTGTTGATTTTGTCCCGTTCCTTCAGGACCTCATCGAGATCATGTTGACCGATGACATTGCGAAGGCTCGTCAGGGCGATTTGATACACGGCCGCACGAAAATTTTCCACTTTGAGAATCGCCAGGCTCGAGTCGATGACTCGAAACCAGAGCACGGCATTGACCTTGATGGTTACCGAATCCTTGGTGATGGTCTCCTGAGGTTCCACATCGACCGTGAGAGTCCGGTTGTCGATGATTCGGGCCCATTCGAGAAAGGGGATCAGATAGTAAAGGCCCGGTCCCCGGAGGCCCATGTGCCTACCCAGAAAGAAGACCACCGCCCGCTGGTATTCCTGGGCGATCCGGATCCCACTCAGGGCGATAACAAGGAAACCAACGAGCAATCCCACGATAATCCACATGATTCCCCTCCCAAGCGTTAGGTATCAGGGTCCCATACCCAAAAACTTACAGATTTTGATCCTGTTTGCTTCGAGGGAGGGACCCTTTCCGGACTACTCGAGGAAAAGGGCCCTCCATTCCAAAACCTTCGCCAAGGGACAAGGCCAAAGACCAAAACCGAAAAAGAGCTAATGGAATCAGGTAATAAAGTCCTATAATAAAGTGTAGTTATCCATGAATGGAATCATGGAAGCGGCTCAGCAACAACATTTATTATGGAATGATTAAAAATGAATCTGTATATAAAGATTAAGCTGCTGTTGTGTTGTATGGTTATGGGATTATGCGACGGAGCCAAAGCTGTCCGTGGTGATATCGTTTATAACAACTTGGCGCCGGGTGGGGCGAGTGAAGCGAACGATAAAACTTTTACAAACATTTCCCGCTGGGGCCAGCAGTTTACCGCCACTTCCAGCGGTTCGTTTACCAATATCAAGCTCAATTTATACCGAAGGAACGATCAATCGGCGGACTTTACTGTCCAGTTGTGGAGTACCTCCGGGACGGGGGCTGGGTCCCTTCCCAGTTCAATCCTGGCGACCTTGAAAACATTAAATTGGACCGATATGACTTTAAACAACACGAGTACAAACACTTCTGCCTATACCGAAATCACTACTTTTGCTGCCAATTATGATATCGTCCAGGATTCGACCTATTGGCTGGTCGTTTCTTAGGCGGCCAATGGTCCTCAAGCCAAACGGTGGACCACGGTAGGATCCGGCCTGGGTCAAACCGCCTCCTATAATGCTTTGAATTCAACTTGGACCAATGCAGGAAGCGGCACCAATCTTGGGGCACAAATAACTGTAGCCACGGCCGTCCCTGAGCCTGGGACTTTTCTGATCACCGCTTTGGGATTATGCTTGGGAGCAGGGTTGGTTTGGAAAAAACGAACCGCAAGGACCCCCCAAATGGCATAGAGCCCATCACCGGTCCCGGATCCCGCCAAATCTTGCCACCGATCGCCTGTTTCCTATCCCCGCAACTTCCTTGCCTTGTACCAGCGATCGGAGGCGGTCGGTTTGGAACGGGTTTTGGCTTGTTGTAGTTGCTTTTCTTCCTGCCGAACGAGTTGCTTGGTAAGCCTACCCTCTTTCACTTTTAATTCCGCACATTTACGCTTAAGGTTTGACAATTCGAGCTGATTGCGTTTGATCATTTCCATTTCCGTTTCAACCCGATGGGCAAAGGAACGGATCTTGTCTTTGAACATCTGAGGCGTGAGCTTGGTCCCTGGTTTCGGGGATTCCGCACCGTGGGCATTCGCATGTTCCCCTTCCTCCTCATCGGCAAGGGCAGGGTGTTTCTCGAGGTCAAGAGCCTCGATCATAGCCTCGATCCTAGCCTCGATCATTTTGAGCATGAGCCTTGCCTGGTCGTCGGTCAAGGGAGGGTCCCCAGCATGGGTCCCTTCCTGGTGGTTGGCAATCGCTTGTTCCAAGGCTTCCTTCCTGCAAAGCAGTTGGTCCAATCTGGAGCAAATGGCATCGCCCTGTTCCAGGATCGTTCGGGAGAGGACCTCAAAGTCGTGGACCGTTTTGCGAGGTTTTTCCAGAGATTCCATGGCGGTCTTGCTCCGGTAAGGAAGGATACCCCTGCCTGCAAGGCAAGGTGTCCACGCATTGGGACAAAACGGCTGTTATCCCCGTAAGGGTCTAACCCTGTCAACGAAAATCGCAATAAATCGTGAACCCTTACCACCAATTAGCCGCCAGCCATTCCGCCTTGTGAAGAAGGCGAATGGAATCAATTGTTGCAGGATTGTCTTGGGGGCAAGTGACTCTGTTCGGGCCGAAGAAAGCGCAATTTTTCCGGGGAAAAATGCAAACGACTACAATAACAGGGATTCAAATCCTGTTTTTAAAGGACATTTTCCAAGAAATCCATCTCGATCCGTGGCTAACATGAATCTATTGGGCCCAATAGGAGTTCGCTGATGCAAACAACCATGGCAATAGAGGACATCAGTGGGACCCTGCCTGAACTGATCGACAGCATGACACCTGGGGATGAAGTGATTCTGACCCGGAATCACCAACCTGTGGCAAAGCTAATCAGTGAGGGGCCGAAGCCAGCCCTGAAGCATAGGCCGGGACCGGGGCTTTGCAAGGGAATGATTACCTGGATGGCCCCGGACTTCGATGCCCCACTGGATTGCATGAAGGAGTATGAGGAGTGAAACTGCTCCTGGACACCCATGCTTTTTTGTGGCACGCCGAGGGCAGCCCGCAGATGAGCACGACGGCGACAGAGGTTATCGTCGATCCCTCAAATGAGTTATTCCTGAGCATGGCCTCCGTTTGGGAGATAGCAATCAAGGTTGGAATAAGGAAGCTCACGATTTCGGCACCCTACGACAGGTTCATGACACGGGCGATCTCCGGCTACGGGATCAAGGTGCTGCCGTTGATTTTCGAGGATTGTACAGCCTACGAACAATTACCTTTTCCGGATCAGAATCACCGCGACCCGTTTGACCGGATGATTATTATTCAGGCCTTGCGGGATGGATTGTCAATCATTGGCGTCGATCCATCATTCGATTTCTATGGGGTAACCCGGATTTGGTGAGAAGCCTTTTCTGGGAATTGTGGGGGAAAATGCCCGGACCCTGAAGTTTGAACAGGAAGGTTTTGAGGGATAAGGGAGAGGAGATAGCCTTGATGGTCGGTGGGGTGGTCCTTTGTGGTGGGCGATCAAGGCGAATGGGCACCGACAAAGCGGTGCTTTGCCTTGAAGGCAAAATCCTGCTGGAATATGTCCTGGATCAGGTCCGGTTGGGAATCGGCCAAGGGCGGCTGGTAGTGGTGGCCGCTGCCGGGCAGCCCTTGCCTCCGTTGGCGGGGGTGGAGGTGATCCGGGACGAGGAGGCCTATCCGGGCCCGTTGGCCGGGCTTTGGAAGGCTTTTTCAAGCTGGGAGGGGCCTGAGGAATGGGCGATGGTCACCGGCTGTGATGCTCCCGGTTTGGTGCCTGGCCTCCTTCGCTATCTGGGCTCTGTCCAGCAAGGGGAGGTCGTCCTTCCGGTGGTGGGGGGGTATGAACAGCCTTTGGTAGCCTGCTACCATATCCCCAAATGCCTGGCCAAGCTTCGGACAATGGCCACTGGAAACGGATCGCTTCGGTCGTTTACGGCCAAGCTCGACAGGCATGAAGTAGGCGAGGAGGAAATCCGCAGGTGGGATGTGCAGCTGGAAAGTTTTTGGAACTGCCATGACCCTTTGGATTGGGAAAAATGGCGGTCGGGAAAACAGAATCCCGGAGGAGTGGGAGCCTTGGCTTTGGGGTATCCTTCTCAAAGCTGATAGAGGCCCTTTGCGGGCTTCTCAAAGCAGGGAAAACAAAAGAGTTTTCCAGGGGATGATTGGTTTCGGTAAAAAAGCATGTAAATCATGACAAGATCATAACTTGTGGCCAAAAAGTTTGAAGGGCTTCCCAGCTTTGCAAAAGGGGTTTGCCCTGGCCTCATTTTGGGGAAAGGATTTCCCGATAATCTTGTGTTGCTCTTTGTGGGTTTTGACCGGTTTTTTTTGAGGGGGAGCTTGGTTACTTTGGGTTGTTGGAATGGGCTCTTTTGCCTAGACTCTACCCAATAGTAGATCCGCTCGGACGATGGCTTGGCCAAGAGGGTTGGGATGGCTCAGATATTTCCCCGTTATGCCAATACGCTCTTTCGCGTGGCAATAGTGGGCGCCATTTTGGGTGCGGCGGGAATCGGCTATGCAGCCATGATTCTGGTTCGTTCCCCTTACTTCACCCGGGCCGAAGATGCGGTAACGCAGCCGGTCCAATTTAGTCACTCCCACCATGCCAACGGTTTGGGAATTGATTGCCGCTATTGCCACTCTTCGGTGGAAGATGCGGCCCATTCGAATATCCCCTCGACGAAAACCTGCATGAACTGCCATTCCCAGATGTGGGTGGGAGCGAAAATGCTCGACCCTGTCCGGGAAAGCTTCAAAACCGGGGAATCGATCTCGTGGAAGAAGCTTCACCGGTTGGCCGATTTTGCCTATTTTGATCACTCGATCCATGTAACCAAGGGATTTGGTTGCGCCTCCTGCCATGGCCGGGTGGATCATATGCAGGCGGTCTACCAGAAGGGGACGCTTCTGATGGAGTGGTGTCTGGATTGTCATCGCTATCCGGAAAAGTACATTCGCCCCCGGGATCAGGTCTTCAACATGGCGTTCAAAGCCGAGGACCTGGGCAAGACCCAGGAACAACTGGGCCGCGAACTGGTTGAAAAATACGGCGTCCGCAGCTTGAAAGAGTGCTCCACATGCCACCGTTAAACGGGAACCCCCACATGGCCAGCGCCACCATCGAGGCGTCGGCTCCGGAAAGCCATTCACCGGAGACGATGGAACCAGTCACCGAAACCCCAACCGGCGAGCCCAAGTTCTGGCGCAGCCTCGAGGAGTATGCGGGCGAAAAGAACTTTGATGAAATGGTCCAGCGGGAGTTCCCGCGATTTGCGGCGGAGTTTACCGACCCCGTATCCAGGCGGAAATTCATAGGCCTCATGGGTGCCTCGCTGGCACTTGCCGGCATGACCGGGTGTCGCCAACCTTCCGGAACCGTGGTCCCCAATGTGGTGGATACGGAAGGAGTCATCCAGGGCAAACCGGTATCGTTCGCCTCGGCATTTCCTTTGTCCGGCTATGGAACGGGTGTCCTGGTCAAGAGCTACGAAGGCAGACCGATCAAGATCGAGGGAAATCCGCTCCACCCCTCCAGCTTGGGCGGGACGGACATCTATGCCCAGGCGTCGCTTTTGGGGATGTATGACCCGGACCGGGCGTGGTCCGCCAACCACATCGGTAGCCCCACCTCGATTGAAGAGGCGTGTGTGGCCCTGCGCGGGGTGCTGGAAAAACTTCCCGAGGGGAAGGGTGTCCGCATCCTGACCGAGACCATCACCAGCCCGACCCTTGCGGCCCAATTGGAAGGGTTTCTGAAAAAATTCCCGAAGGCCGTTTGGCATGAATACGAACCCCTGGCAAGCGATGAGGTGTATCAAGGCACCAAGGCTGCCTTTGGCAAAGCCCTTCAACCCGTATTTGATTTCAAAAAAGCCGATGTGGTGGTAAGCTTCGAAGCGGATTTCCTGGGACAAGGTGCGGGACAAGCGGCCTATTCCCGGCAGTTTGCCTCGCGGAGGGCGGTGGAGACCCCCGATGCCCTTGAAACGGGCAAGGGAATGAACCGCCTGTATGCGGTCGAATGTATGCAGACGATCACCGGGACCAAGGCAGACCATCGTCATCCGGCAAGGCTTTCCCAGGTACCCGGCTTTGTGGCGGCCCTGGCCTCGGAACTGGGAGTATTCGGATCGGACAAGGTTCCTGCCGATGAGGCGGCCAAAAAATGGGCCAAAGTGGTCGCCCAGGATCTCCGCAAACGGTCTGACCTGATCTCCACTCCAACCGACCGGCCAAAAGGATCGACTCTGGTCCTGGCGGGGGAACACCTTTCCGCAGCGGTCCACACCCTGGTTGGCCTGATGAACCAGGCCCTTGGCAATACGGGTCAAACCGTAAGCTATGTCGAGCCGCTTGCCGCAGGTCGGCCGCTTGCTCCTGGCCGGGGCTTTGGCGACTTGGTGAAAGCCTTGGCTGCCAAGGAGGTCGAGTTTCTTTTGATCGTGGATGCGAACCCCGTTCATACCGCTCCGGTGGACCTGAAGGGGGCATTTGTCGAGGGACTGAAAGGGGTGGCCACCACGGCTTACCTTGGGACGCATCAGGACGAAACCGCCCATTCCTGTGTTTGGCGTTTGCCTGCATCCCATTGGCTGGAAACCTGGGGTGACATCAAGGGTCACGATGGCACGGTGGCGATCCAGCAACCCCTGATTGCTCCGCTTTATAGCGGCCGCTCGGCTCTTGAATTATTGGCCGAATTGATGGGCGATGAAACCAAAATGGGGTATGAACTGGTTCGTCGCAAATGGATGGCAGAACACAAAGCCAACCCTGTTTACCAAGCGGCGGGCCCGTTTGAGAAATGGTGGCGCAGGTCGGTTCACGATGGCATCATCGCGGGTTCCACCGCGGGAGCAGTTGCCGTCCGGGCAGTTGAGGGTGCGGCGCAATCGGTGACCATTTCCCTTGGGGCCATGGCCTCGAAGGAAAGCCTGGAGTTGGTTTTCCGGGCCGACGAGTCGATCTATGATGGCCGTTTCGCCAACAATGGCTGGTTGATGGAGCTTCCCAAGCCGCTGTCGAAAATCACTTGGGACAATGCGGTGTACATGAACTACAAAACCGCGGAGGAGCTGAAGATTCCCCTTCGCAAGGGGTTTAGCACCGATCCAAAATACATTGCCCCGGCCAAGGATTTTGGCACCACGGGTGGCGAACATGGTCGGGCGATTGTGGCGGTCATCCGGCTTTCGGTGGAGCAACCAGGCGGCAAGGGCAAACTGGACCTGAACCTGCCTGTTTGGGTACTGCCTGGTCTTCCTGATCATGCGATGGTGGTTCAACTGGGCTATGGGCGTGAAAAGGCCGGCCGGGTGGGCGGCAACATTGTCCCCAGAAAATCAGGCGTTCCCACAGAACATCTCTCCTCGGGGAAGCAGGGGGATGTGATTGGGTTCAACACCTACAAACTGCGCACCTCGACCAACCCTTGGGTCCAGACCGGCGTGAAAGCCTATTTGTCCGACAAGGAACATATCCTTGCCTGCACCCAGGCGCATCATTCGATGGAAGGTCGTGACCCGATCCGGGTGGGAACGGTTGAGCAGAACAAGAAAAATCCCGATTGGGCCAAGGGAGCTCATGGCGGTCATGAGGACCACCCCAAACATGAACACGATCATGGTCATGGGGACAAAGGGCACGACGACCATGGCAAGAAATCGCTGGCGGTGGTTTCCAAGGATAATATCCTGCCTCCGGTCAAAGGATTTCATTACACGGGCACCCACAAATGGGGCCTGTTGATCGACCTAACTTCCTGCACAGGCTGCAATTCCTGTGTGGTGGCCTGCCAGGCGGAAAACAACATACCCGTCGTGGGCAAATTCGAAGTGACCCGTGGTCGCGAGATGCATTGGGTCCGGGTGGACCGCTATTTTATCGGAGCCCCGGACAATCCCGCCCAGATCAAGGCCCATTTCCAACCGATCCCCTGCATGCAGTGCGAGAACGCCCCGTGTGAACAGGTGTGCCCGGTTGCGGCGACGGCCCATAGCTATGATGGCTTGAACGATATGGCGTACAACCGGTGCGTCGGAACGAGGTACTGTTCCAACAACTGTCCTTACAAGGTCAGGCGGTTCAACTTCTTCCAATACACCGATTACACCACGCCCAGTCTCAAGCTGCTCAACAACCCGGAGGTTTCCGTCCGAAGCCGGGGCGTCATGGAAAAGTGCACCTATTGCGTCCAGCGGATCCGTTCGGCCGAGATCGATGCCCAAAAAGAGGCGGTCCGCAAATTGGATCGCGAGGGGGGCGGGCGCATTGCCCGGCCTTTCGAACTCGAAGCCAATCATGGCAAAACGCCTGATGGCATGACCCGGGTCCAGATCAGGGATGGGGCGATCAGGACGGCTTGCCAACAATCGTGTCCCTCGGGCGCCATCACCTTTGGCGATCTCAATGATCACCACAGTGCCATTCATCGACTGCGGGAAGATTCCAAGCGCTCGAAAACGCACTATAGCCTCCTCGAAGAGCTGAATACCGTCCCCCGAACCACTTACCTTGCGGCCTTGCGGAATCCGAATCCCGCCTATGAAGCTGCCTTTGCCGAGAAAAAGGGGTAATGCCAAATGGCTTCAACGCAAACCAAAGTACCTGACGATTTCCCCGTCATCAATCCCGGCTACCAGTTCGACACGATCAGCGAAAAGATCGACACCGTGGTCCTCGGACCGACTCCCAAGGGATGGTTTGTCGGCTTTGCCATGGTGTTTGTCGTGCTCCAGGGGTTGCTGGTCGGTCTCACCTGGCTTCTCTATGAGGGCATTGGAATCTGGGGTGTCAATGTTCCCGTGGGTTGGGGCTTTGACATCATCAATTTCGTCTGGTGGATCGGCATCGGCCATGC
>SYLG01000016.1 GCA_005808665.1 Planctomycetia bacterium
AAATCGTCCATGGCTGACAAATCCTTTTGTCTGGATGCGAAGTTAGGCAACCCAGGCAAGAATCATGACAGCTGGCATTACGAAAGGAAAGACCGAAAACAGCGTTTTCCCCCGGGAAAATCAACCGGCCGGGAATTGCTGCAGTTCCAGCCACATTTCTCGTTGACAACCTCCTCAATGCCGGGATCGGTTCCTTGCGTCAGGCAATACTAGATGCAAACACCTTGACTGGGGCGGATTCGATCCTCTTTTCCGTTTCGGGAACCATCAACCTGTTGAGTGCCCTTCCTGCGATCGTTGATACCGTGGAAATCAACGCTCTTTCGACGCAAAGTCCACCGACCCCAACGGTTGGCATCCAGGCATCCGGTTTTGCGGGTCTGGTTTTTGATCCTGGTTCTACCCATTCCCGCCTTGCCGGGTTGTCGGTGGCAGGAGCCAGTGGAGATGGCATTACCCTGAATGATTCCAATATTAAAATCCAGAATTGCTACATTGGCCTTGGCCTTGACGGCACCACCGTCCTTGGCAACGGGGCCGATGGAATCCGGATCAATGCCAATACGAGGGAAAACCTGATCGGTAGGGTAGATCCAGTCGAGGGGATAGACTATTACACGCCCTCCAACCCGGTTTCCTTTTGGCAGGGGATCCGTGGATCGGATACACCGGGAGCCTATCTCCTTTCGGGAACCTTGGGCGACAATGGCATGCTTTTTGAGGGAACGATCGACGGTGTAGGTACCTACACTACCATCAATTATCCTGGGGCGGCCACCACAAGCATCTATGGACCGAACCAGCTTGCCAATGGAGAAGTACAACTGGTTGGTTGCTACAAGAATCCGAACGCCTCCTCAGAATCTGTGGTGGTCAATGGTTTCCTTTATCATGGACCAAAGGACGGAACCGGTGTCTTTACCACCGTGAATTATCCAGATAGCGCTTTCAATTTCATCCACAGCACCATGGGTGGACTTGCCGTGGGCAATGGCACCTTTGGTAGCCAGAATGGGCTACCAGTAGGTGCGGGAAAGGCGTTTCTTTATGATATTGGGACCAAGTCGTTCACTGATATTGTGTTTCCCGATTCCATTAGCAACACAGCCTATGGAATCTGGCACAACGGGAGAACCAGCTATACCATTGTTGGGGGATTCAGTTCCAATCCGGTGAACAATTTATTGGATCCCAATACTCCCATTGGTCAGGCATTTATGGTGGACTATGACTCGTTGACCAAGCAGTTTTCCCATTGGACGGAATTCAATTACCGGAACGATGGGTTACAGGTCGATATTGTCACCCATTTTGAAGGAATCAGCGGTGTTGAAAATGGACTTTACACCCTAAATGCAAATTCGGCACAGATCAATTCGGCAGAATTTTCCAATCAGGGGTCATTTGTTACGGTGAGGCGTAATCCCGGTGGCGAGTTTTCCAATGCCACTTGGGTCGACCTTGATTTTACCCCCCCTGTCGAGGGCCAAAACATTACCAGTTCCAACTCGGTTTATGGCAACCAGGTCGTCGGCCAGGTCTTTTCAGAAGAGGGCAGCTTTCCGTTCCAGGCCACAATTACCAGTACTTTTCAACTTTCCAATGTCATCAGTGGCAATGCAGGAAATGGCATTGGCATTTATGGAGCCAATGACAACCATATTGCCATGAATTACATCGGCACCGATGTGACTGGCAATATAGACCTGGGCAATGGTCAAAATGGCATTTTGATTACCGATGCGGCCCCGAGAAATGTTATTGGTGGTCAGGCGACCGGTGGCAACGACCCTACCGGGGATGTATTTTATCGGCCACCCATGGGCAACCTGATTTCAGGTAATGAAGCCAATGGTGTGCTTATCAACGACCTGTCCACTCTTAATTTTTTGAGCGGCAACTTCATCGGGACGACCAGTTCCGGAAATGAGGCCCTTGGCAATGGGCTAGATGGTATTGCGATTGAAAACGCCGACCGAAATGAAATCATTGGTTGCACACTCAACCAGAATCCCTTTGTTTTTTACAATGTTTCCAGTGGAAACGGGGGCAATGGCATTCGGATCAAGGATTCGGACGACATCATCGTTCATGCCAACTTTCTTGGGGCAGGGGCCAACAATGCGACGATGGTGCCCAACGCCCTGAATGGAATCCTTGTCGAAGGAAATTCACAAAATACCCAAGTGGGCGGGGTAATTCCCTTGGGCAATGTCTGCGCTGGCAATGTGGGAAATGGCATCGAAGTCAAAGACCAGGTAAGCGGGTTTGTCTCATTCAATACTTTTGCCGGGCTTTTTGCCTTTGGTATCGCGGCACCAAACGGGGCGGATGGGATATTGGTAACCTCCACCGGGGGAAATAATACCCTTCGCACCAATGTCGCCTCGGGTAACCTTGGCAACGGCATCCACATTTCTGGCGAAGCTCAAGGGGTTTTGGTCGATCCCAACATGGTTGGCCTCAACACCGATGGATCAAGTCCAATGCCCAATGGGCGTAACGGAATTTTGATAGATGGCAACGCCCACCATAACACTATTGGGGGCACCTATCAATCGGTGATTTCCCAAAACACATTTTCTGGAAACACCGAAGCAGGAATTTCTTTTCAGGGTACTGCGCACAGTAATATCGTTTACAACGCTGTAGTTGGCCTAAGCGATACCAAAACCTCCCTTCTGGGTAACACTCTTGGCGGAATCATCCTCGGGCCCGGAACTTATGAAAATGTCATTGGTTCGACAGCCGATCAACCTCCCAATTACATTGGCGGCAATGGCGGGGAAGGGATTCTCATTGATGGGTCCAATAACAACCTGATTAGAAATACCATTTTGGGAATTACGGATAGGCTTCCCTTCGCACCCAATGAAGGCAACGGAATTCTGGTCCGAAATGGCAACCAAAACCAGATTGGGGATAATGGTTCGCCCAACACTATTGCTTTTCAGCGGCAAAATGGGATTGAATTTGAATCGGGTTCCCAAAACAGGATCCTGGGCAATTCGATCTATGGCAATACTGAATTGGGAATATCGCTACTTCCCGGTGCCAACAATGATCAGGTTGCTCCCTTCCTTTCTGCGGCCCACGCCCCCAATCCAACTACCTTAACGATCGAGGGGGGGATCCATGCGGATCCCAATTCGGTTTACCTGATCCAGATTTATGGTAATCCGCATTATCCAGCATCATTTGAAGGTAAAAACCCCCTTGGTACCTTGTTAACCACCACGGATTCTACCGGGACCGGGCTTTTCACCTATAACAAGATCCGACAACCCGGAGAGGGTTTGGTTTATACCGCCATTGCTTCGGACAGGACAGGAAATACTTCGGAGTTTTCCAACCCCATTATCCTTGCGGAAAGCAAGATTTACGCAGTAGGAGCGGGCCCGGGAGGGGCTCCAGTGATCAATATTTATAACGCATTGACCAACAAGTTTGTTCGGAACTTTTTGGCTTATGATGCGGGTTTCACGGGTGGGGTAAGGGTAACGCTGGGCGATCTGACGGGGGATGAGATTCCGGAAATCATTGCAACCCCAGGGGCGGGTGGTGGGCCAAATGTGCGTGTGTTTGATAGCATTACCGGCCGGAGGTTACCAGGCCCCCTGGGTAGTTTCATGGCTTTTTCCGAAGGATTTACTGGAGGCGTGTTTGCGGCTGTTGGTGATTTGAACGAGGATGGTCAAACTGAAATTATTTGCGGAGCAGGCGCAGGCGGTGGTCCCAATGTGCGCGTGTTTAGTGGAACCAACGCTTCGTTAATCAAAAGCTTTTACGCATTTGATTCCAGATTCACCGGGGGGGTATCCGTTGCTGGCCTGGATGTAGGGGGGGGTGACTCCATGGATATTATTTGCGGGGCCGGTGAGGGAGGCGGGCCCAATGTCAGGATTTTTGACGGGTATACCAACGCCCTTATCAGTAGCTTTTTCGCTTTTGATCCGGAATTTTCAGGAGGGGTGTTTGTTGCCGCCGGTGATGTGGATGGAAATGGGTTTGCCGATGTGATTGTTGGCGCTGGTACGGGTGGTCCACCTGAGGTGGTTGTCTTCAACGGTGGAAATTTTGGCTTCACAAAAATAGGTTCCTTCAATGCGTATGATCCAGGGTTCAAAGGGGGTGTAAGGGTTGGTGCCGTTTCTTCGGGTTCTGGTGAGGAGGTAAACATTTTGACCGGACCAGGGCCGGGGGGTGGCCCGGAGGTTCGGATTTTTGAGGGTGCCACATTCAAGAATCTTGATGATTTTTTTGCCTTTGACCAGGGCTTTTTGGGTGGCGTTTTTGTAGGCGGTTTTGAACCATTTAGGCAACACATTAGGTAAATCAATGGTTTCTTTGTATTGCATGGAAAAACGGGGGAATCATCCCCCGTTTTTTTGTCAATCGATAACAAATCGAAGCCGCCATTCCAATCCTTGGTGGGACCACTTCTTGGCAGCAATAGGATATTATCAATTCCCAATATTGCCGCCGGTTCCTGGAGTCCAACCCATGTCGTTATCCCTTGCCACACTACTGGTTAGTCTTTCCCTTTTCGGACAAAGTGAAGTTGCACAGTCGGTGGGCCTGGCAAAGATCGACATTACCCCCGCCTTTCCTGTCCGCCTGTCAGGTTTTGGTTTTCGGCGGAGCGAATCCGAAGGGGTCAACCAGCGGATTTGGGCCAAGGCAATGGCCATTGGGGACAAAGACCCAGCCATTATCATTACGGTGGATAACCTTGGGGTAAGTGCCTCGCTGCATTCGTTTTTACAAAAGAGATTGGACCTTTCCCCTGGCCGGTTGGTGATTGCCGCCTCGCACACGCATACGGCGCCCATGCTTTCGGGTGTTTGTCCAACCCTTTTTGGAGAACCGATCCCAGCGGATCATCAGGTTCACATTCAACAATACACCGATCTCTTTTTGGTACAATTGGAAAAGTTGGCCCGAGCAGCCCTTTCCGACCGAAAAAAGGCGATCCTTCAGTGGGGTATCGGAACCTCTTTTCTGGCCAAAAACCGGCGCAATCCGGATGGTCCGGTCGATCACGACCTGCCCGTAATGGCGATAAAGTCACCGGATGGAAAGATACGCGGGGTTTGGGCCAATTATGCCTGCCATGCGGTGACCCTATCGCACAACAAAATCGGGGGTGACTGGCCGGGATTTGCTCAACAAGCGATTGAGGACTCTCATCCCGGAATCATTGCCCTTTTTTCCATCGGATGTGGTGCCGATAGCAACCCGGTTTCGGGGGTGGTTGGGGACAAGGTGGATTTGGCAAGTCGCCAAGGATTGGCAATGGCCCAATCGGTGGAGGCTGTCCTTCAGGCACCAATGAAACCAATAAATGGCTCTCTTTCAACCAACCAAAAGACCATCGATCTGGCCCTTGGGGATCATCCATCGCGAGCGAGGTGGATAGAACTAGCCAAGAAAACCGATGCCATCGGCCATCATGCCCGGGTGAATATTTCACGGTTGGACAAGGGCGAACCCCTTCCCCGGTCGGTCCCTTATGGCATTACTACCTGGACCTTTGGGGATAGTCTTTCGATGGTGTTTTTGCCGGGTGAAGTTGTCGTTGACTATTCCCATCGCCTTAAGAGGGAATTGGACAAATCCAAATTGTGGGTTACCGCCTATGCCAACGATTCTCCCTGTTACATTCCCTCGGAACGCATCCTCCGCGAAGGGGGATATGAGGGGGGTGGGGCCATGGTCTATTACGATCTACCCGTCCCCTTTCGTGCTGGTCTTGAGGATAAAATCCTTGCGGAGGTTAGGGCCCAACTCCCAAAGCTGATCGTCTCAGAACCGCCGGTTTCCGGGGCCATTTCCCCCTTGGAAAGCTTGGCAAAAATACAAGTTCGCCCGGGAATGAAAGCCGAAATTGTTGCTGCGGAACCGATGGTTCAAAGCCCCGTGGCGATCGATTTTGGTCACGATGGTTCTCTTTGGGTAGCCGAAATGTTCGACTATCCCATGGGTCCCAAGGGAAATTATGAACCGGCGGGCCGGGTCCGTCTGCTGGATCAAATGAATGAACGAGGTATCCCCAAACGGTCCCGGGTGTTTCTGGATGGAATCCCCTTTCCCACCGGGATTACGGTATGGCGAAAAGGGGTTTTGATCTGTGCCGCACCGGACATCCTTTATGCCGAGGACACCGACGGTGATGGCAAGGCGGACATTGTCGAAAAGAGATTCAGTAACTTTAACACGGGCAATTTTCACGCCCGGGTCAATAGCCTTGTTCCAGGACTGGACGGGTGGATCCATGGGTCGTGTGGGCTTTTGGGGGGGCAGATTTTAAGCCACAAGACAGGAAAAATCCTTGCCTTGGGTGGTCGGGACTTTCGCATAAAACCGGACACGGGGGAGATGGAACCCGCCACGGGCCAAACCCAACAGGGACGCATTCGGAATGACTTTGGACAATGGTTTGGGTGTGATAATACCACATTAGCAACGCATTTGGTGGTTGCCGATGAAGCTCTCAGGCGCAATCCGTTTGCAGTGTATCCAAGTGTGGTCGCCCGAATTGCCACCAGCCCCTCGGTTACCCGTTTACATCCGGTTGGTCCGGTGCAGATGTTTCAACTGTCCGGGGCACCAAATTCCGCCACGGCTGCTACAGGCATAGGCGTATACCGTGACAACTTATTGGGTCAAAGCCTTCGCGGTGACCTGTTTACTTGTGAATCGGTCAACCTCCTGGTCCACCGGATGAAGCTTGTTCCCAAAGGCAGCACCTTTGAGGCGATTATCCCACCCGGCGAGGAAAAGGCTGAGTTTATCGCCTCAGGCGACCCGTGGTTTCGGCCTGTCCAAATGCGGACCGGGCCCGATGGTGCGATCTGGATTGTGGATATGCACAGGGCCGTGATTGAACATCCTCGTTGGATTCCCCAAGTGGAGTTGGACCGGGTGGATACCCGTGCCGGGGCGGAAATGGGCCGCATTCTGAGAATCGTCCCTACGGATAAACCGCTTCGCACTATCCCTAAATTGCCCCAACTTGATCCAGGGGATTTGGCCCAAGCGATGGATACCCCAAACGGTACGCTTCGTGACATGGTGATGCAAGAGATTCTCTTTCGCCCTGTGAGGGTGCGTGCCTTGGTTGCCTCCCATCTCAAAACCCTTGATTTTAAAGATCCGGCGGTTCGTATCCAGGCATTGGCAACATTGGAAGTGCTCGACTCGAATGCCGTTACTTCTCGTCTTTCCAAATCCCTCCAGGATCATGATCCGGGGGTCCAAGCCATGGCCCTTCGCCTTGCCGGTCCCCGAATGAACGACCCGAAAACCCTTTCTCTTGTTGTGGATTTATCCACCAACCCGGATCCAAGGGTAAGGCTGGAAGCGGCCATCGCTTTGGGAAATAGCGATACCCCCCAAGCCGTCGAGGCCCTTCGCAAGCTATGGAACCTTGCCGAGGGAGACCCGTATTTGGTTGCTGCCATTCAAAGCAGTATCCGGCCAACAACCGTTGGGGCATTGATTCGGTCCTTTATCCAATCCTCAAATCCCCCTGGTGGATCGCTTAGCTCTCTTTTCGCCATGGCATCTGCCCAAAAGAACTTTTCTGTTTTGGAGGAATCGCTTCTTTTGTATTTGGAAGAGGACCCGGCAAAGGGAAAAATGGCAAGCGTTGGCCTCCTTCTTGGATTTGGGGTGGCCCCACAACAAAAAGCAGGTGTCGAACGGCTTGAAATCTGGAAACAACTCGCCCGCGCAATAGTGGCGGACCCGTTGAAACCCTTAGACCAAAGGGTTGCGGCGATTGGCCTTTTGGGATATAGCGGCAAGGATGATCCATTATTGGCCGGACTATTAAACCCTCAACACCCCCCCCAAATTCAAATCGCCGCCATGGATCGGTTGGAGAAAATGCCTACCGCCACCGTAACCCTGATGAAGGCACTTGTTGGGTTGTCACCGTCCTTTCGTAATGCTGCCTTGGAAAGGATTCTAGGCCGACAGGGAGGTGACCTGGCCCTTGTAAAGGCACTGGAGCAAAAAGTTATTTCCCAATCGATTTTGGATGCCGGGATGAGGCAAAGGCTCCTGATGACCAGGGACGATGGTTTACGCAAACGGGCCCAGGCCGTTTTGGAAACCTCTTTGGAGGGTGGGCGTGGGTTGGTTATTGCCCAATATCCCAAAATATCCACCAAGGGAGATCCCATAAAGGGCAGGGAACATTTCAAAAAGGAATGTGCCGGTTGTCACCGGTTGGACGGCATGGGATTTGAGGTAGGACCGGACCTTGCCATGGTTACCGGCAAGGGCTACGATTGGCTCATCCAGGAAATCCTGGATCCAAGCCGGAACATGGATGGCCGGTATGCCCAAATCGTAATCGCCACCAAAAAGGGACAAATCCTTTCAGGGTTGGTGGCTTCGGAAAACGCCTCGAGCATTTCACTGAAAATGCAGGAGGGGAGAATGCAAAGCATCTTGCGTTCCGAGATCGAGGAAATGGCAACCTATGGAAAATCCCTTATGCCAGAGGGACTGGAAAAACACCTGAACCCTGCCGCAATGATGGACCTGATTGCCTATCTCCAAACCCAAATCACCCCTCCCAAGGTGTTTGTTGGAAACTCCCCCCAAGCGGTTTCAATCGGGCCCAAACATACAAACTTAAAAGCAAAAAATGCTGCCATTTATGGAGGGGATATCGCCTTTGAAACCGAATTCGAAAACATCGGTATGTGGCATGGGCTCCAGGATCATATTTCATGGACCGTCCTTGGCAGCAAACCAACCCAATGGGATGTGTGGCTGGATTTCAGTTGCGATGATGCATCGGCCGGAAACACATTGATCATGGAAACCGCTTCAGGTTCCTTGCGTATCAAGGTCGAACCAACCGGTTCATGGGCCCGCTATCGACTCATGTTTGGCGGTACCATCACCCTTGGGGCCGGTGAAGACCGCATTGTAGTCCGCCCGGCCGGACCTCTTCGCAGCGCTTTGATTGACCTAAAGGGCATTCACCTGGTGGTTCCTGGTGGGGTTCCCGTGGGAAGCACCATCGAGGGAACCAATGCGGATCCCGGTCATACCGCTGGAATTGCCAGGATCCTCCTTGATCCCAAGGAGAGTGAAGAGCGCAAACAGCGCCTTATCGAGAGAAACCTTCCTATGGCAGCCGCCCTTATTTCGGCACTAACCGAAGACCGTTCCATGAATGAGGAAGAGGAATATCGAAGAATTCCAACAATTTGGCGAATCGCCATTCATGCCGCAAAATCCACCAACAAAGCCGTGATTGCTGAAATTCTTGCAGTATCCTTGCCTAAAAACAACCAACCCTTGCGCGATTGGCAGGCGGTTGTTGTCGGAGGAGGGATCATCAATGGCCTTACCCTTGCCAACCAATGGCCCATCCCCTGGCTCGAAGCTCTACTTGTCCCTAACCCGGACCTGCAGCGTCGTTATCAAAGGGCTTTGGAATTGGCAGCAACCATGACGGATAATGTTAGGATCAAAACCGGCACCAGGTATGATGCCCTTCGGATGATTGCCATGGACGGATTTAACAAAAGGGGGGCCCAATTGCAAAAATACCTTGCACCGGGGACCGATGATGAATTGGTAATGGGGGCTATCAGTGGCCTTTCGGATATTCCCGGGGAAATGGTGGCGGGCATTATGGTCAATGTCCTGCCACGACTTAACCAGGAGAATCGCAATTTGGCTATCGGAGGTTTGGTTCGTAATGTTCAAAGAGCCTTAGTGTTGCTTGATGCCCTGGAAACGGGAAAGGCCAAGGTGGATTGGGTCAAAGGCCCCCATGCCAAAATCCTAAGGGAACTTGGGGATCCATCCCTTCGGGAACGAACGGAAAAACTCCTTGGAAAATGAAAATACCCCGTTTCATTGAGGCCTATTTCAAGGAGATATTCATCATGTCAATTACAAAAATGGGTTAATTGGAGCGAAACTTGGATTGCACCATTCTTTCAATAACATAATAGGCGTAGCAAGGTCCACCTTTTTTAGGTTTTCATGGTTATGAAAGAATCGTGTTTAAAAGATGGTGAGATTGCTCAATGGGTCCATTGGCCATCGGAAATGTCTACGCACCCCAAATGGGTGCATGTTCGGTCATGTACTTTTTGTGCAGAGGCCATTAACCAGCATCGAAACGGGCCAGTAGCCCATTTTGAGGTGGACACATATTCCACCCAAGGGATTGCGAAAACCAAAGAATTTCTGCCCCCCCTATCCATTCCCAAAACGGTCGAAGGCTACCGTTTGGATCGCTTTCTTGGCCTTGGATCGAGCGGGCAGGTTTGGCTTGCCGAAGAATTGGGTGTCGGCCGCCAGGTTGCCATCAAATACCTGAACCAATTTGGCCTTATGGAAAACCGGACAAGGCTCCTCCGTGAGGCGCGCATTCTATCCTCAGTCAATCACCCTTCCCTCCTTCGCATTTTTGGTTCAGGATCCGATGATTCTTCAGCATGGCTGATTCTGGAATATTGTCCTGGAGGTAGCCTGGGTGATCTCCTTCGGAATCGCATGAAGTTTTCTCCCGGGGAAGCAGCAAGCCTATTGGTACAAATCGCCGAGGGGCTTGTTTTGGTTCACGAGAAAGGGATTATTCATCGGGACATCAAACCGGATAATATCCTTTTTAGTCACGATGGCAAACCTCGTTTGGCGGATTTTGGTTTGGCAAAGCTGATTGATGCCACCAGCAGTCTTACCACCAAAGGCGATGTCCTGGGCACCCCGGCGTATATTTCTCCGGAACAGGTCCGTGGAGGAAAAATTGGTCCTCCTGCGGATATTCATGCTTTGGGGGGGGTGCTTTATCACCTCCTGACCGGCTCCCCTCCCTTTAAAGCTGCGAGTGCCTTTCAGGCGATGGCTTTGGCGGATTCGGTTCGACCCATTTCCCCCTTAATTACGGACCCCACCCTGCCGGTGGATCTGGTCAATGTTTGCCTTAAATGCCTTCAAAAAAACCCTCGCGACCGGTATCATTCGGTTGCGGATTTCGTAACAGATCTCCGCAAATTCCTTGCCGGCCAAAAAGTAATAGCACGACCCTTGGGAATGGTAACGGAAATCATCCGATGGAGCGCTAAAAATCGCCTGCTTTCCCTATCGATTCTTGCCACCCTTGTGACCATGATTGCCGCCACTTTCATTAGCATGGCTTTTGCGGTAAGGGCCGTAGCCGAAAAAAATATCGCCGACATTTCCACAACCCGGGCGGAAAACCAATACTACAACTCGCAAATGCGCAGCATACAAAATGCGGTTGACCAAGGGAGCATAACCCTGGCCAGAAGAAAATTGGTGGGTTTGGAACCAAACGAAACCGGAAGGGATTATCGGGGTTTTGAATGGTATTATTGGAATCGTCAACTCAAAAAAACCCCCGAGGAGTTCTCGCTGAATGTCAAATTTGTTCGTCGTGCAACCATTTCGCCCAAGGGAAGCCTACTTCTGTTGGACAGTGTCAACCAATTGCACTCCAGGGATAATTTAACTGGCTTGACTCATCGGTTGTCCACACCACCAGATTCCAAGTTGGGTGATTTGGATCCCAAAGGACTCTTTGCCCTCATTACCAATGCCATGGGTAAAGGCCTGCTTCTGGATTCCCGAAGCAACATTTCTCAACCGGTGGGCCCCATGAGTGCCCAGGCTATTTCATCTTTTCTCCTTGGACCTGATGGCAAGGAAGCGGTTGTTTTTCCCATGTCCAGAAAGGATCCGATCTACCTTTGGGACCTGTCCAAAAACCAACGCAGCCGGGAAGTGGGTTTGGTTCCACCCTTTATTGGTACACCCCTTTTGGACCCAGCGGGGAAAAAAGTAGCCTTTATTTTGAAAGATAATCAGCTTGGGATATTGGACTTGGCAAATGGAAAAATGTTGGTTAGCCCAGCCATGGAAGTGGCAATTCTTAGAAAAGTTCGCTGGAATCCCGAGGGGACGGCTCTTGCCGCCATTGGTGTCGATGGCTCGGGATATGGTCAATTATTGCGCTGGATTCCCGGAAACGAGCCCATCCTCATGCCTTTTCCTGATGGAAGGCAACCTATCCAATTGGCTGTTTTGGATAAGGAGCATTTAGCCGTAGTCGATTTTCATAGTACGATTCATTTCTTCAACCCAAAACTGAATCGAACCGACAGCAAAGCAGGCTCGGGCAATGTGCCAACCGCCATTTGGCATAACGAAACCAAAGTGGGCGTGGTCGATGATTTTGGGAATGCCCAGGAGTTTCATTCCCCATCAGTTGCCAATTCGATGGCACCCAAAAACAAGGAAATCCTGTCGGAATTGGCCTGGTTTTGCCCGGACAAACTTTTATTTACAGGTATTTATAACAAGGCGGAATTAAGGGCATTTCCCTTTAACCGGGCGAATCCCCTGACCCTGGAAAATGGGACCAAACCAATCCACTGTGCCGCCGATCGAAAAGGCCGGGTTTTCGTTGCCATGGGTGATAAAATCCAGAGGATAGATCACGATGGCAATGTCCTTTATAGTAGCAAAACCCCCAAACCCGTGCGTTCGCTTGGAGCGGAGGGCGACCGGATATTGGTTTCTCAATCCGATGGGACGGATATCCTTTTGGATGCGGAAAGTTTGGCATTACAATTAACCTTGCCTGGGCCATCAAAAGCGGTAGCCCTTTCACCATCAGATGATAAAGTAGTTTTAATAACTCCAACCGGGACCATCAAAATCATTCGAACCCTGGACGGATCCGAGTTGGAAGAATTTGATCCTCAGGGCACCCAGCCCACAGGGGTGACCATTTCCACAAATGGCATCGTTTATGTTAGTTATATGGGTGGATTGATTCGGGCCTTTGAACCTGGGAAACGGCATATCCCCAAAGATTTCCAAGGTCACAGTTCCCCGATTGCCACACTGGATCTTTCACCCGATAACAAACGGTTGGCCTCGGGAAGTATTGACGGTCAGATTCGGATTTGGGACCTTTCCAGTGGGGAAGATTTATTGGTTCTGAACTCGAAACAAATCAAAAGTGTTTTGCGGTTGCGTTTTAGCCCGGATGGTCAGAAATTGGGCTGCACCACCACTAGTAACCAACCGGACATTTTTGATGCAAGACCTTGAATGGACTGAAAGGGAAGCCTTCGGATCCCATCCCGAAAGAACTATTTGGGGGCCATGGCCGGGACCAATAGTCCACCAATGAGATTCAAATCCCTGGCTCCCAGTTTTTCCACCAACCGTGGTGTCATGGTGAAAGTCACAACCACTTGTTCGCCGGTGGCCGAGGCAACCAAATAAAAATGTTGAATCACCTCGGACCCATCCATTTTACCCTGGGCGGCAATCCGGTAAATGAATCGTCCTTCGGTTCCGGGAATCTCGTCCGCCAGCAGCTCCTTCTCCGGTCGCCATCCTGGCGTTTTGTTCATGGCAGCCCGGAAATCCTCGGGAGCCATATGGTTTCCTTTGAGGGCCTTGTCCCATGGCGTCACCACACACTGGGCAATGAAATCCCCACGGTCCAAAAGCCTTAATACCATATGGTCGTTTGTTTCCGCAACAATCTGCCAATTCCGGCCATGAACCAATTCATAGCGACCTTTGGCATCCTTGTGTTCAATGGCCAAAAGATGAAGCGGAATATCCTCCTTTTCGCCAGGTAATTCTTCCATAACCTTGTCCGATAACGATGCTGGAGTTTTGATTCGTATCCGTTTCAGTGTAAGAGTGCTGGAAAGTGTTCCTGCAGGGTTTACCGGGCCGGCATCCCGTTCTTCGGTTTGTTTCCAAAGGAGGTCCGTTATGGTTTTGGTGGGAAAATCAAAGGTTCCGGCAGCTTCCACAACCGCCTTAACCTGGGCTCCCTGATCAATTCCCGAGGCTTTGCCTACCACCCGAAATTGGGCTTTTTCTCCGGATACCTTTTCCATGGTTCCCTTGAGGTCTTGTTCGATAAGGCCTTCGAAATGGCAAAGTTTCTGAACCGTGGCATTTGGTATTTTCCACGGGTCGCCCGATTTTTGTTTGTTTCCGGGTAACAAGCCCGAAACCGCCAGGGTGTCAAATTGATCGGTGGTCAGTTCCTGTTCCGAACGGGTCAACGGACCTTCCGGACAAAAAGTAACGAATTCTTCCTTGGTCCTTTGGATAAGGAAAATCCGCCTGGTATCCCGAAGGGACCTCTCTGTTTTTTCCCCGGCGGCAACCACCAACGCCTGGGCTTTGTCGTAGTACCTGGCCACTCGTGACGGGCCGGTGCTGTGTGGGGTATCCCCCAGGTTAAGCATCCGTTCAAAATAATGATGGTGCCCCTTGGCCTCGGTTGGCAATTTTTCCATCCCCTTGGCTGTATTCAGGCGCAATTCCCCCTTGAGGTCGAGTTTTATGTCCACCTCAAATACCTGGTCTACGGCAAGGTCTTCCAAAAGAAGGGGTTGGGGCACCTCTGGCGGATCCTTGGCCAAACCAACCCATCCACCAATGAACACAAATGCCAGCCACAAAAACCATTGCAATCCGGTTTGGGGAGTCGGATTGCCCAGGCTGGCCCTTAACATTATCGTTCTCCCCAAACAAGATACCATGGTTCCAAACGGGCCTGTACCCCAAAATTTCATGGAAAAGCAAGCCCGTTTCGGGAAAATGACCTCATGGTCGTTTGGGCAGGAAAGGTTGCGGTATCATTCCATGAAAAACCCCCTTCTCTTTATTTCCATCACTTTATTTGTTGCTTTGCTGATTTACTACCAAAAAGAGGTTGGCGATTCGGATGACCATTCCAACGGCCCACCCAGACCAATAGCAGCATGGGTGTTGGAAGCCTCCCGGTTGACCAAAGGTACGATTTCATCGACCGTGGGCAATTGGCCCATCACTCTCCATGCACAGCCTCAAACCATTAAGGCTCCGGTCGATGCCCTCTATTTCGGTGGTGGACTTACAGGCGGATCTGTCCTTTCCCAAAAAAACAAACCCACCCCTGCTCCCAAAGAGGCGATCAGCCTTCTTTCTTGGGTTCGGCTGGATGCAGGGGCGCGCAAAGGGGGCATTATCGGCCGGATCGAAGACAACCGCTATGGAGCCGGCGGAACCTATTTGGGTTACGACGAAACGCATTGGATCTTTGGCCTCACTCCAGGTGGCCCCGGGATTGGCGAGGGGAGATTGCAAATCCTTCGATCCGCAAAACCAATGGAAAAAGGAAAATGGTCGCTTGTCGTAGCCACTTACGATGGGAAAGAAATGCGCCTATTCGTCAATGGGGAACTTGCCGCCGAATCCCGTGCCGCCTTGGGCCCAATCAATTGGTATCGGACCGACAGGTGGAGCATAGGTCAATTTAGCGACGAAAATGAGAAGGTGCCTATGATTGGTGCCCTTCGGGAGGTGGAAATCTATGACAAAGCCCTAACCCAAGAAACCATTCGGACCAGGTTTATCAGCCAATTGGCGCGTGTCCAAACGGAATCGGTTGGCTCCCCCCTCCACTTTGTCATTGCTCCTTACCTGCAATTTCCCGACACCCACAGTTTTCGGGTTTGCATGGAAACTTCCCAACCCGTAACCGCCACGATTGAATATGGACCTGAAGCCCCATTTAACCTGAAGACGACCTCCAAAGGGCTGGAAACTTTCCACGAAATCCCCATTGGGGGACTCCAGCCTGGAAGCATGGGTTATTACAGGGTGATATGTACGGGGCCAGCAGGGGAACATTTGGAAACGACTATTCTTCCCTGGCAAACGGCCCCAATAGATAGTGTTCCCTTCAGCTTTGCCATCATTGGCGATACCCAGGGAAATGCGCCTGCCACAGGCAAAGTGGCCAACATCATGAAGGAACTTCGGCCTCATTTTGCCTTGCATTTGGGAGATGTGGTAAATGAGGGCCATGACAAACGCCAATGGGTGGAAGAATTGTTCCGGCCCAGCCAGGAACTTTTTGGTCAGGTTCCCCTTTTTCCAACCATGGGCAATCACGAGAAGAACCATCCCAATTATTACAAGTACTTTTCCCTGCCTTCCCCGGAGTACCGCTATTCGTACACATGGGGGGATGCCGCTTTCTTCGTTCTTGATAGCAACAAGCCCATGGCAAGGGGAACCGAACAATACAATTGGCTTGACGATGCCCTTGGAAAATCCCAAGCCAGGTGGAAGTTTTGCTACCACCACCATCCTGTCTATTCCAGTGATAACAACGACTTCGGCGACACTTTCGCGGGGAAACGATCCTTGTACGGCGATCCGAAGCTGCGACCCCTTGCTCCTCTTTATGAAAAACACAAGGTAGACATGGTCTTCTGCGGCCATGTGCACCTATATGAACGAACCCATCCCATCAAAAATGGCAAACTCGATGAGACAGGTGGGGTGGTGTATGTCACCTCCGGTGGGGGTGGTGGCAGTCTGGAAAACTTCACACCAACGCCTGAATGGTTCAAGGCGGCCAATCGGGTGGACTATCACACGACCTTTGTCAATATCCGGAACAACACCCTCGAACTGCGGGCTTTTGACAAAGAAGGTATCCTCTTTGATCAGTATTTGAAAACGAAATAAGGATGGGACTTACCTCCTTTTTTCAAATACCAATTGCCAGTCCAATGTCAGGTTGTTGACACAAAACACTATTCATAAGCCAAGGCGTCGGCTAATCCGATTTTCGTGGCCCACAAGGCAGGAGCGATAGCCGCAAGGGTTGCCACCAAGGGACCACTAATCATTACCAACCCCAACATCGACCATGGAACCACCAGGGGAAACGCCATTCCTGCTTCCTCGCCCATCAACAATTCGACCGCATACCATTCCAAAGCCAAGCCCAAGACAATTCCAGCGAAAGCCCCGGCCAATCCCATGAGAAAACCTTCCACCAATACGGTGGTAAAGATCTGTTGCCGCATTGCTCCCACGGCCCTTAAAAGCCCCAATTCCCTTCTTCTTTGAAGGACAGAAACAAAAAGTGCACTCACCACTCCAAGGAGTGCCACCAAACCAAGTATTCCCTGTTGGGCATAGGCCAGATTGTATACCGACCGAAGGTTTCGACCGACTTCCGCCAACAAGGTAGCCTGATCAATCACAAAAAGGCCTTCCCGTTTGGCAAATCGGGTTTCAAGGATATGCCGGATGGCGTCCGATTCCCCGGGCACCTCAGGATGTGCCAAAAAAAGATCTATAATATCGATCTCGGGATCCTGAAACCGTTGCTTGTACCATTGCCGATTGGTTAGGATGACCCCCCTACTCCAGGTGTAATCCAACACCGTACCAAGAATTTCCAGTTGAACCGGGCCCCCGGGACCGGCTAGTTCGATCCGGTCCCCCACTTTAACCTTGTGCAGGTTTGCAAAATTTTCAGAAACAAGAGCTGTTCCCGGTTCGGATAATCGGGGAAAGCGGTTTAAGGTCTTGGCAAATTCCAGGCTTTCCAGCCGTTTGGATTTTGCAAACCCCTGGGTGTCCACCGCAATCATATAAACGACCTGTTTGTTGTAATCAAACCGGACAAGCCTTGCACCAAGGGCGGTGTCCAGCCGATCGCCAAGGTCATTGCGGATTTCGGCAAGCAACGGTTCACGAATGGAAACCGAACGGATGTATTGGGTAAAACCCGAACCCGAGGTGAGAAAAAGGTCTGCCCCAACCTTTTCCCTTACCCAATTAAACACCGCCGTTTCACTCGACACAATAAAACCAGCCGTTTGAATCGAAAGGGCCGCAGTAGCCGCCAATGCCGCCACCACCAGGCCGGTTCGCGAAGGTTCGGCAATCAGGTTGTCCGCCGCCATACGCCCTTCAATCCCAAGGATCCTGCGTAAAAAGGGGGCAAGGAGGGAACTCATTCCAAAGGCAAAAAGGGGGGTGGCGACCAGGCCACCAAAAAGGAAAACCACCAAACCACCAAAAGCCCCTATCCGCACGGGTAACTGTTCCCGAAGGAGGATGATGCCCACTCCGGCGGCCATAAACAGCATGGCAACCACCCCCAAACGAAACATGCCACCCACCGTTGCCGACCTTGGTCCACGCCTAACGGCATCGGCCGGAGGCTCATTTGCGGCAGATAGGGCAGGTGCCAAGCCGGCAAGCATGGCAGTAAGGGTTCCAGCCACCATGGAGTAGCCCATTAAACCGGGGCTCACCACCACAGAACCCTCGCCCATATTCCTCCCAAGGACTTCTGCCAAGGCACCTCCAAAAGGCCCCTCCACCAATCGCGCAATGGCCCAACCGATGGGAATCCCTAATAACGATCCTATAAATCCACACAAGGCAGCCTCCCCAAGAAACATGGCCGCAATTTGCCCCTTGGTCCCCCCTGTCGACCGAAGCACACCTATCTCATGCCTCCTTTCCACCACCGCCACCGACAACCCGTTATAGACCAAAAACAGCCCAATCACAAGGGCCCCCACCCCACCAAGGGAAAACCCAAGTTCCATGGCTGCCGTTACCTCTCCAACCATCCTCTCTTCTTCGATGACCGGGCGAACCTCACCCCTTTGATCTACCAACGCTTGCAGGGATTCAATCGCTTTTTTTGCATCTCCGTTACTTTGTACCACCACAACGGTTGCGTGTTCCGGTCGTTCAGGATAAATAAACCGTCCAGCCACGGCGGCGTCCAAAAACAGGTGGCCACCAAAAAGGGAATGACCACCTTCAAGGTGGAGTATCCCCATGGGGACCAAAAGCAGTTTCTGGCCACCGGAGGAAACCTCAATGAGGACAGGGACCTTTCCCCCTTCAAAATCTTTGGCGAGATCCGCTCCAATCAAGCAAGGCGACCCCTTAATGAGCGCCAACAATCGCGCAGGATCGTGAAGTGGTTCCATCCTGCCAGGAAGGGGAGTGGAATCCTGCGGGCCATTGGGATAAATATCCACTCCCAATAGGGGGATATTGCGCCGGTTTCCACCCACTTCCCCCAATGCATTACCGATGACCAATGCCCGGCTGGCAAGTATGCCTTCAGGTGGATGGCCACGAATTTCTCGGGCGATTTGCCTGGGTACTCCAGACCTTCCCCCCACAACGAGAAGATCAAAGCCTTGATAGAGTGGGTTTTTCCGGGAGGATTCCAGCCCTTTCCCCAAGGCCTGCGTCCCTACCAAAGTCGCAACCCCAAGGGCGATGGACAATACCAACAACGCCATTCGGTGGGGCTTGGCCCTATATTGGGCCAAGCCCAGCGATCGCCAAAGGGAAATGACCGAAATTACAAACGATAAACGATTATGGTTTTTTCCCCGGGGCATATTAACCTCCCGGAGCTTTCGAGGGTGGTTTGGATTCTATCAAGCCATCACATACTTTAATGATCCGATCGGCCATGGCCCCAGCGGAACCGTCATGGGTAACCATGACGACGCTTGCCCCCGCATGGTTATTTTTACCGGTTCCAGGCAAACTCCTTAAAAGATCGAGAATGATTTTGGCGTTGGCGGTATCCAAATTCCCTGTAGGTTCATCGCACAGAATGGCCCTTGGGTTGGGAGCGAGGGCCCTGGCTACCGCCACCCGTTGCATTTCTCCACCTGAAAGTTCATCCGGCAAGTGGGTTGCCCGATGGCTCAATCCAACCCGGTCCAAACATTCGGCGGCACGAAATAAAGCAGGTTTTCGCCTTAATCCCGCCAGAAATAGGGGCAATGCAACATTTTCTACCGCCCGCAAATTGGGTAGCAAATTAAAAAACTGGAAGATGAACCCTATCCGGTCCCGCCTTAATCTTGACCGGTCGCTATCACTCAAAAGGGCCAAATCCTGATTCTCAAAGAGGGCCCGTCCCTCCGTCGGGGTGTCGAGGGCCCCAAGCAGGTGCATAATGGTTGACTTGCCCGATCCCGAGGGACCCATGATGCTGACAAATTCACCGGCTTCGATGGATAGACTGACGCCGCACACTGCCTCCACTTTGCGGACAGAAGCTCCCGACCCTTGGGAATAGGTTTTTCGTACAGACTCAAGACGCATCATGATGGATTATTACCAACCATCGTGGACACCCTAGGAAAGGAATCAAAAGTCATTTCAGGATTTTAGTTTGCGATACTTGAGGCGTCGTGGTTGATCCGCCTCGATGCCAAGCCGTTGTCGTTTGGCTTCCTCATAACTTTGGAAATTACCCTCGTGCCAAACCACTTTGCTATCCCCCTCAAAGGCAAGGATGTGGGTGGCGATCCGATCCAAAAACCAACGGTCGTGGGTAATGATCACGGCACAGCCTCCAAAGTTCAACAGTGCTTCCTCCAGGGCCCGCAAGGTGTCCACATCCAGATCATTTGTCGGTTCATCAAGGAGAAGTACATTTCCCCCAGTCCGTAATAATTTGGCAAGGTGAACGCGGTTACGCTCGCCTCCTGATAATTCGCCCACTTTTCGTTGTTGATCGGGACCTTTGAAATTGAAATAGCTCACATAGGCACGGCTTGGCACCTTGCGTTTGCCCAAAAGGATGTGGTCCGCCCCATCGGTAATTTCTTCAAAAACGGTTTTTACAGGATCAAGGGTGTCACGATTCTGATCGACATAGGAAAACACAACCGAATCGCCGACCCGTAAGCTTCCACTATCCGGTTTCTCCTGGCCTACCATCATCCGAAAAAGGGTTGTTTTTCCCGCACCATTTGGGCCAATCACGCCGACAATACCTCCCCGGGGCAGGTCAAAGGAAAGTTCATCGTAAAGGAGGTTATCACCATAACCCTTGGCTACATTTTCCGCCCGGACCACCAGGTCACCCAAATGAGGCCCAGGGGGGATTTGCATGGTGAGTTCTTCGGAATTGGCCTCCACTTCCTGGCTGGCAAGTTTTTCATAAGCGGTCAATCGTGCCTTGCTCTTGGCCATTCGTCCCCGCGGGGCCAGGCGAACCCACTCCAATTCGCGGTCCAATTGCTTTTGGCGGGCATCTTGCGACCTTTCCTCTCTTCTTAGGCGCTCTTGCTTTTGTTCAAGCCAACCGGTGTAGTTGCCCTTGTAGGGATGTCCTACTCCCTTTTCCAACTCCAGGATCCATTGAGCCACATTGTCCAGAAAATACCTGTCGTGGGTAATGGCTACAATCGTCCCGGGGAACTCCTGAAGTGTTCGCTCAAGCCAAGCGACCGATTCCGCAGCAAGATGGTTGGTGGGCTCATCCAGCAACAGCATATCGGGTCGTTCAAGCAAAACCTTGCATAAGGCAACCCTTCGCCTTTCCCCACCTGACAAGTTGCTTGGCAGGGCTTCCCCCGGAGGCAGTCTCATTGCATCCATGGCAACCTCGATTCGACGATCAAGATTATACGCATCGGTGATGGCGATTTGGTCCTGAA
Organism: Planctomycetia bacterium; assembly: GCA_005808665.1. GTDB lineage: Bacteria > Planctomycetota > Planctomycetia > Gemmatales > Gemmataceae > SYLG01. Next base: position 21,324 of record SYLG01000016.1, read on the forward strand.
TGGTGTTGAGGTCCTCCATGAGCTTGTCAAATTCTTCGGGGGAGGCATCCGCCATTTTGGTGCCGATTTCCTCCTCTTTTGATAACAAAGTACGAATCCCGGCAACCGCCAGTTCCAGGTTTCCACGAACATCGGTCGATTCATCAAGCCTTGGTTCCTGGGGAACATGGCCAATACGGATGTTCGGGGCGGGGCGGGCTGTCCCCATAAAATCCTTGTCCACCCCTGACATGACCCGCATGAGGGTCGATTTTCCCGCACCATTTCCCCCGATAACACCTATTTTCGCACCCGGATAAAACGATAACCAGATGTTTTTGAGGACCTCTTTCTTGTTGTAAATTTTGGTGAGTTGCTCAATTGTGAAAATGTATTGTTCGCCCATGGGTCTTCCGCAGATTTGTTGCAGTTCAGGTATCAAACCTCATTATAGGATGAACCGCAAGGGATGAAACCGCCGAAGGCAATTCCTTACCCGAGGGTGTATCCTCTACGCCAAAAACCCTCAATTCCCCTTTATTTGGGGGATTTGAGTAACTTTCCGGTTGAGTCGAGCGGTCCCGCCGCAATCAGGATGAGGGCATCGGGGTGGAGGTGTTTTTTCGCCACTCGTAATACCTCCTCGGGAGTGATTTTCGCCACTTCGGTTCGGAGCTTCCCAGGCGTGTCCAGGGGCAATTGATTGCGGGCAAGGGCAAGTAATTTTCCGGCAAGCCCAGAGGCCGTCTCATAGGCAAAGGGCATACTGCCCAGGATGTAACTCTTGGCATCCTCAACCTCGTCCTTTGTAGCAAGGGTTTGGCGAATCTTTCCGATTTCCTCGCGCATTTCGTCGTTGACCCGTTTCAGGTTAACGGGTGAAGTGCCAATGTAGGCGGCGAACATCCCTGTTTCGTTATCGGCCGTCATGCTAATCGAGGCGTTAACAGTATAGGCCAGGCCTTCCCGGTCACGAAGCCTTGCGGAGAGGCGGTCGGTAAAACCTGGGCCGGTTCCCAGAACATGGTCCATCACCAAAAGTGCGGCATAGTCGGGATCGTTTCGTTTGATCCCTGCGTGGGCCAGATAAAACTGGAGTTGAACCGCCTCTGGGAAACTAAGATAGAGAGGAGGGGTTTTGTCTTTCATGACAGGATCTTTTGGTGAAATTTTGGGACTCATCGGTCCCGTCCAATCCCTGGTTAAACTCTCAAGAAGGGATTGCATGGCAGTGGGTTTAAAATCTCCCACCACCGCCAGCCTGATATTGTGGGGAGAATAGGGTATCTTGTGATAGGCCTTGAGTTTGGCAGCATCAAGGGATTTGACCGATTCCGCCGTTCCCAACGGGTTTTGACCTTTGGGCAGGTCTCCGTAAATGGCCCGTCGCAACGCCAGCCTTGCCTGCTCCTGGGGCTGAGATGCCTGATCCTCCAAAGCGGATAACATTCGGGCCTTTTCCCGTTCAATGGCATCGGGAGGAAAATCGGGTTTCGACAAACAGGACAAGAATAGCTCCATTGCCTTGGGGGCATCGGAACTTAGTACCTGGAGAGATCCACCTCCGGGACCGAATTGCATGGTTGCCCCCATATCTTCGATGGTTTGAGCAATTTGTCTCCCGGTTTTCCCCGCGGCTCCCTCATCCAGCACCGACCCGGTCAATAGGGCAATACCCCCTTTGTCGAGGGGTTGTAGCCAACCGAAATGTTTCAATTCTGCCTGGGCTACCAGCAGGGGCAAACCTGGTTTGGACAAAAGCCAAACCTCGAGTCCGTTTTTGAGAAACACCTTTTTTGTTCCGACGAATGGGTCAAAAGCCGCTGGGGATGGGGTGCTATCCGGCCGCCGGGAAAGGCGACCGGGCTTGTCTACCTTTTTTTCTTCTGGGGAAGGTGGGCCAGGCCCGGCCTTGGGGGCTTTGGCCGGGAGAGAAATGACCGTTGCGCTCCGATCGGCCCCCAAATATTTCGCCGCAACCCGGGTTATGTCCGACCTGGTAACCGCACTGATCCGGTCCGGCTCCTCCATGAGTCGCTTAAGGCCTCCCTGAGCCAATGCCACAGAAATGGTCTGGCAGCGGTTGTGGACTTTTTCGGAACCAAGAATCTTTCCTGCCAGCATGGAACGAATGACCCTCTTCAATTCGGTTTCATCAATTCCCTTGTGAACGACCTTTTCGATTTCCTCCCGCAGGATGGCCTCGGCCTTTTCGATGGACCTATCGGCAAGGAGTTCAACCTGAAGCGAAAACCAACCGGGATAGCGACCCGGGCTATGAGAGGCCCCAACCTCCGTGGCAATGGCCTCATCCTCGACCATCCGCCGATAAAGCCGACCGGTCTTTCCGCCCGCCAAAACAAGAGCAAGCAAATCCAGCGGGGCTTCGTCGGCATCATCCACCACCACGGTAGGAAAGCCAAGGAGAATCCGTGGTACTTCAAATTTGCTGGGAATCGTTTTTCGTACGGGAAGGGTGGGGAAAGGGGTGGTGGCCTTGCGCGGGGGAAGTCGTCCGGCTGGGATACTTCCCAGGGCTTTTTCGATTTTGGCAAGAGCCTCATCAGGGTTGATGGCCCCTGCAACCACCACCAAGGCATTGTTAGGGTGGTACCACCGTTTGTAATAGTCAAGGATCACCGATGCGGTTGCCCCCCGGACATGGGATTCCATGCCGATGACCGGGTGCCCATAGGGAGATTTAGGCCCAAAAAGGATCGGCAAAAGGGTTTTTGATTCCAGCTCCCATGGTTGGTCTTCATTGCGCTTGAGTTCCTCAATAACGGCTCCCTTCTCCTGTTCAAATTCGTGTTTGGAATCGATGCGCAGGTTAGCCATCCGGTCGGCCTCGATCCTGAGGGCCGTTTCCCAGCGGTCCGCTGCAAAATCAAAATGATAGCAGGTCAAATCCTCGTTGGTCCAGGCATTGTTGGAACCACCGTTTTTCAAGGTCGCCCTATCAATGTCCCCCGGAACCAGGCGATCCGTACCCTTGAACATCAGGTGTTCAAGATAATGGGACAGGCCGGTGGTTGCCTTGTCTTCATCACAGGAACCAACCGTGTAGGTAACCATCATGGTTACGGTGGAGGAAGCCCGCATGGGCAAAAAGACGACTCGCAATCCGTTGGCCAGTTTGTGTTCCCTGATTCCTGCATAAAGCCCCTTGACCTGGCTGCCAAGGGAATCGTCAGCAGCTTGCACATTTCCGGTGGCTACCACCAACCCAAAAACCAATCCTGTTGCCAACAAATGCCTGATCATCGAAACTCCTTTGCTTCCTCTATTTCGGATTTCTGGGAAAGTTGGAGGCGCTCACGGCGCATCCTCTCCACTTCGCGGTTTCTTCGCTCCACCTGTTCCTTGGCCCCGGGTACCACCGTCCACCAAAAATAACCCCCAAGGCCTAGCATAACCAAAACCTCATAGCCCAATATCCAGTACAGATACCGATAATGGGATTTGGTTGTCGGCTTTCGGTAAAACCGGGGATGAAATTGCCAGAACCCCATTTTGGTGGACATGGACAAGCCTTGGCTGGCAAAAAAGCAACCTTGCCGGAAATAAACAGCTCTCCCTTTATCCTAGTTGAACTTCCTTCAAGGTTCTCATCCATTGTTAGCTCGCTTCACTGGCCCCTAATGTACAAGTGCCCCAAAAGGGGGCGATTGATGCCTAATTTGTAGCTACCCCTTGGGTTTCACCCCTTTTTCTTCTGTGGCCAATGTGCCTTAGCCAAAGCACTTTTTGCATTTTTCAAGGTTTGGTTAGGGGATTGGCATCAAATGTGCCCTGACTAGGTTTGGTCGTAATCATGAGGCCATCCTGTGGGATTTCATCCCCGGTACATAGGACCTGTTAACATGAAGAGGAAACCATGACTTTCATGGCCAACGGAACGCTTCCCAAACGACCACGACTCATCATCCTTGGAAACGGTATGGCGGGGGCGAGATTGGCCGAGGACATCCTGGTTTTGGATCGGGAAAAATTTGAGATTGTGATGTTTGGCGAGGAACCCCACGGAAACTACAACCGCATTTTGCTATCAAATGTCCTGAACGGCTCGCAGGACATGGGCGAGATCGAGATCAACAGCCTTCCCTGGTACAAGGAAAATGGCATTACCCTCCACGCAGGGAAAAAAGTAACCCGGATTGATCCAGCTTGCAAAAAAGTTTTCGCCGACGGAGTGGTGGAATCCTACGACCAGCTCGTAATCGCAACGGGATCAATCCCTTTTGTCCCTCCCCTGCCAGGAACAGACCTGGAGGGGGTCTTTGTATTCAGGACCGTGGATGACTGCAAGAACATAGCCCAATATGCAAAGGGTTGCAAAAAAGCGGTTGTCATTGGTGGTGGACTCCTTGGCCTTGAGGCGGCCAAGGGCCTAATGACCCACAACCTCGAGGTTACTGTTGTCGAATACAACAAGTGGCTTATGAGTGTCCAGCTGGATGAAACGGGTGGAGAGATATTAGGGAAAACGGTGGCCGGTCTTGGCATCCGGGTGAGAACCCAAGCCTCCACCCAAGCCCTTGTTGGCAATGGAAAAGTCCAGTCGGTTCACTATAAGGACGGAACCGAAGACGAAGCTGATATGGTGGTAATTTCGGCGGGAATTCGACCAAATATCAGCCTGGCAAAAAGTTGTGGTCTTGGCTGCAACCGGGCCATTTTGGTGGACGACAAATTGGCCACCTCCGATCCCTCGATTTTTGCCGTGGGGGAATGTGTCGAACATCGGGGTATGGTTTATGGTTTGGTGGCACCGCTTTGGGAGCAGACCAAAGCCCTTGCGGCACACTTGACCGGAACCGATCCGGACCGAATCTATGCGGGTTCGAAATTGGCCACAAAGCTCAAGGTTATGGGGGTCGAGTTGGCCGCCATGGGAATGATTTCTGATGTCCGCCAGGGCGATGAAGTGGTTCAATACTCCGAACCTGCCAAGGGGATTTACGCCAAAGCCATTATCCGGGACGGCAAGGTTTCGGCCGCCTGCTTGGTAGGGGACCTTGGCCCGGCGGAAACTTTACTAGGCCATTTCCACAAGGATACCCCGGTACCAACCCGCCGAATGGACCTGTTTGGGGGGCCATTGCCCCAGAAGTTGGAATTGTCCCTGGCGGATTTGCCAGACGCCCATCCGGTTTGCGATTGCAACGGAATATCCAAGGGAGCGATTTGCAATGCAATCCAGGCCGGGCATTGCACCGTGGCCTCGGTGGGCAAGGCCACCCGGGCGGGAACCGGATGTGGCTCTTGCAAAAAAATGGTGAAAGGCCTTATCGAGGCTGTGGCAGGGGCCATCAAAGTGGACCCAACCGAATCGTACTATGTGTCTGCCGTCCCGATGGAAAAAGCCATCCTGGTAGCCCAAATTCGCAAACACAAGCTCAAAAGCGTTTCGGCTGTGCTTGCCCAATTTGGCACCAGTGAAGACGAAAAAAGCAAGAACGGACTGGCTTCGCTTTTGAAGTCCATGTGGAACAAGGAATATGTGGATGAACGGGACGCCCGGTTTGTCAATGACAGGGTTCACGCCAATATCCAGAAAGACGGCACCTTCTCGGTGGTTCCCCGGATGTATGGGGGGGTTACAACTCCCCAGGAATTGATCCGGATTGGCGAGGCCGCCATCAAATACAACATTCCCATGGTCAAGGTTACCGGCGGCCAGCGCATTGACCTATTGGGGGTCGCCAAGGAAGATTTGCCAGGGGTTTGGGCCGACATCGGGATGCCAAGCGGTCACGCCTATACCAAAGCATTTCGCACTTGCAAGACCTGTGTAGGGATCGAATTTTGCCGCTATGGAACGAACGATTCCACCGGATTGGGCATAGATATTGAAAAGAAGTTCCAGGGAATCGAGTTTCCTGCCAAACTTAAAATGGCGGTTTCGGGGTGTCCCAGGAACTGTGCCGAAAGCACCGTCAAAGACATTGGCATTATTGCCACAGAAGGGGGGGATTGGGAAATCAGTGTGGGGGGAGGAGCCGGGGCCCATGTGAAAAAAACCGAGGTCCTCTGCCGTGTCCAAAGCAAGGGGGAAGCACTCAAAATAGTGGGACGCTTCATGCAATACTACCGGGAACATGGCAAATACCTCGAACGGACCTATGATTTTGTCCCACGCATTGGCATCGAAACACTTCAGGAGATAATCGTTAACGACAGTCTTGGGATTGCCGAACACCTTGACCAGGGAATCGAAGAGGCTGTCAAGGGGTTTGTGGATCCGTGGCTTGAAAGGGAACAACCGGTCTATCCCGGGCAATTTTCCGAACCCATTCAGGTAGGGCCTATGTATTTGGCAGGGACTACGGCCTAGTGCGGGGCCCCGTTTGGTTTTTTCCTGAAAAAATTCGGCAAAGGAGCTAGCTAATGTCGTCTATCGCCCCTGCGGTTTGTTTTGTGGATGTGTGCCCTCTGGATAATCTACCCTTGGGAATGGGGCGGGCTTTCGTCATTGGTGGAAGGTCTGTTGCTTTGTTTCACCGAAGAGGCGGCAACCTGTTTGCCATGGATAATGCCTGCCCACACAAGGGAGGACCACTTGCCGAAGGGATGCTTGCCGAAGGGCGGGTGGTTTGCCCCATGCACGCAAGGCGCTATGACGGAATCACCGGGGAATGCGACCAACCCGGTGAATGTCCTGTCAGAGTCCATCCGGTTGCCATTACCAATGGAATGGTCCGGGTGGGTATTCCCGGAGACGGCCTAGCCTCCGAAGGTGCTGGTTAATGTTTGCTTTGCCCCAATTGCAACCCGTCCGCACCCATTGTCCATTTTGTGCATTTCAGTGTGGAACGGTCGTTTCGCCCGAGGGGAATCAAATTCGCATCGAGGGTGATGAATCTTTTCCCATCAATCAGGGCAGAATGTGCATCAAGGGATTCCGGGCAAGCGAACTTCACAACCGCCCTGACCGACTTTTAACACCCCTCATCCGCAATGCTTCTGGAAAGTTGTGCCAAGCATCCTGGGAGGAGGCCCTTGATCTTGTGGCGAACCGGTTTCGTCAATTGCGAGCCAATCATGGGCCCGAGGCGGTTGCTGTTTTTGGATCCGGGGCCCTCACCAACGAGAAAGCCTATTACCTGGCCAAGTTTGCAAGGGTTGCCCTTAAAACCGCCAATATTGACTACAACGGCCGGTTTTGCATGTCCAGTGGGGCAGCAGGAAACAACCTCGCTTTTGGCCTGGACCGGGGAATGCCGTTTCCCATGGAAGACCTGCCACTTGCCGGAACCATCCTCCTGGTAGGATCCAATCCGGTAGAAACGCTACCCCCCATGACCCATTGGCTCCAAACCCAACGCCAATCGGGTGGCAAACTCATCGTTATTGATCCAAGGCAAAGTGCCACGGCCCTCATGGCGGATCTGCACCTGGCACCGGTACCTGGTACCGATCTTGCTTTGCTTAATGGTTTGCTCCATTTGATCATTGAGACAGAAAAGGTGGATCAAAAATTCATTGCCGTAAGAACCAGTGGTTTTGAAGCGGCCAAGGCCAACGCCCTTGGACATCATCCCGCTATGGTGGAACAGATCACTGGCGTTTCCGAGTCGCAAATGCGCCTTGCCGTTGATTGGTTGGGCGATGCCCGGCCCGCCATGGTGCTCAGCGGTCGGGGGCCCGAACAGCAGAGCAAAGGCGTGGCTACGGTGTTGGCCTGTGCCAATTTGGTTCTGGCATTGGGCAAATCGGGCAAACCGGGATGCGGGTATGGGTGTTTGACCGGCCAGGCAAATGGTCAAGGCGGTCGTGAACATGGTCAAAAAGCGGACCAACTTCCCGGTTATCGATCGATTACCGATCCGGATCACCGATCCCACATTGCTTCGATATGGGGGGTATCACCAGAGGACCTGCCGACCAAGGGACTAAGTGCTTTTGAGCTGTTAGACGCATTAGGACAACCTGGAGGCCCCAAAGGCCTTCTGGTGGTCGGGTCCAATGTTGTTGTGGCATCGCCTGATGTGGATCGCATCAGGCAACGACTGGGGGCCCTGGACTGCCTGGTGGTTTTGGACGCATTTGCCAATGAAACCTCCGAAGGTGCGGATGTCATACTTCCCGTGACGCAGTGGATGGAAGAAACCGGAACAACCACCAACCTCGAGGGTCGGGTCATCCTCAGGCGAAAGGTCACGGATGCTCCCGGACAGGCGATGTCAGATATTTGGATTCTACGCGAGTTGGCAAAGCGTTTGGGTGTCGGTGACAAATTTACTGCACAAGACCCTGAGGATGTTTTTGCCGAATTGGCGAAGGCAACGGCCGGGGGGAAGGCGGATTACTCGGGAATTACCTGGCAGCGCATTGACCAGGAAAAGGGAGTATTTTGGCCCTGTCCCCATTCCAATCATCCTGGCACAAAAAGGCTTTTCCTCGACCGGTTCGGTCATCCGGATGGTCGGGCGCGATTCCACGCCACACCTTATACCCAAGCCGCTGAGGAACCGGATCGGGAGTATCCTTTGTATTTTACAACTGGTCGGAATTTGGAACATTACAACTCTGGGTCCCAAACGCGTCGCATGGAATCCCTGGTCCTTGCCAACCCGGAGCCGGTGTTGAAAATCCACCCGGAATTGGCGATGCTTCATGGGATCAACGAGGGTGAAATTGTGGAAGTAGAAAGCCGTCGTGGTGCCGCCCGATTTGTCGCAGGAATCAGTCCTGATATCCGTCCTGACACCCTTTTTGCCCCCTTTCATTGGGGAGGAATGGGTGCAGCAAATCTACTAACCAATCCGGCCCTTGATCCTATCAGCAGGATGCCCGAGTTCAAAGTTTGCGCAAGCCGGATCAAATCCAGAACGAATCCCGATTTGTGTTTGGGGGAGGGGAGATGAAACGGATCAAGCTCGCCATCATTGGCAATGGCATGGCAACCAGCAAGCTTCTCGAGGAACTGGATCGAAAACACGCTTTTTCCAAAATGGATGTCTCGGTATTCGGAGAAGAACCCCATGGTGCTTACAACCGTATCCTCCTTGACCGGATACTAAAGGGGGGTAATGTAGGAGACATCCTGCTCAAGCCAGAAGGATGGCACCAGGACCGAAGTATCATGGTGCACAAAAAGGCAAAGGTCACCATGGTTTCCCCGGCAGCAAAAAGACTTTGGACCGAAGACGGTACGGAACACCTTTTTGACAAACTTGTATTTGCAACCGGAAGCAAGCCTCGCCTCCCCCAGATGGAAGGTCTGAAGGATCCCCAAGGGAATCTGGTTCCTGGGGTTTGTGCATTTCGAGATGTTTCCGATTGCCAAAAAATGAAGGAGTATGCGTCCAAAGGTAGAAATGCCGTGGTGATCGGTGGTGGCCTTTTGGGATTGGAGGCGGCCAAAGGCCTTTCGGATTTGGGGATGAGTGTCAACCTTGCCCATATTTTCGAAACACTCATGAACCGCCAACTCGACCGGATGGGGGGACTCATGCTAGGTCGGGCCATGGAGCGGCTTGGAATTGGAATTCGGACCGGGGTATTGACCAAAGGAATCGTTTTCGGACCCAAAAACAAAGTGATTGGAGTCCGCCTTGCGGATGGGGAAATCCTGGAGGCGGACATGGTCGTCCTGGCCATTGGCATTCAACCAAGGGTTAGTTTGGCAAGGGAATCCGACATCCCGGTCAATGCAGGGATTTTGGTGAACGACCAACTTTGGACTGGCATCGAGGGTGTGTTTGCTTTGGGGGAATGTGCGGAACACAGGGGAATTACCCATGGTACCATTCAGCCCATTTACGAACAATGTTCTGTTCTTGCGGAGGTGTTATCGGGCAATCCAACCGGGGCGGCATACCAGGAATCCAAAACCTACACAAAACTCAAAGTGGCCGGCGTGGAGGTTGCCTCCATGGGGATCAACGAACCAGCCGACAGGGACGATGAGGTTGTCCAGGTGGTCGAAGAAAAACGGTGTATCTATCGCAAGCTCATCATCAGGAATGGGAGATTGGCAGGAGCCGTTTTGGTGGGAGATGCCGGTTGTGCTCCCGCTTTGGCCAGACGATTCGAGCGCCAGGACCTGATGCCCGCCAACAGACTTGATGCGCTGGCTACGCCATTTCGGTCGGCAGAAAGGGGAGGTGTGATTTGTCATTGTAATCGGGTAACAGAAGAAGTTGTCCTGAATCACATCCGGGTCGGCTGCCGGACTTTGCAAGAGATAACGGCAAAGACCGGAGCTGGATCGGGATGTGGAAGTTGTCGTGGTCAGTTGGCATCCCTTTTGCTGAGAAACACAACAGAAAAGTCGGTTGCTGTTTCGGTCTGACCGATTCTGTGCCTGACAGGCTCATCCCACTCTCCCGGGATAGGTCCGCCCTTGCCCACAAAGTAGATAACGGGAGTGTTCATGCCATCCTCTGTTGCAAAGATTTCCACCTTACCAAATGCGCCATCCCGGGTCCTTTTGATTTCAACTGTCTCCTTTACGCTCCTTTTTGCCGTTTGGTTAATGCTTGGAATGCTTGGAATCCCTATCCGCCAAGAATTTAACCTCGGTTCACACCAGATGGAGTGGTTGCTTGCCACGGCACTTTTGTCCGGGTCTCTGCCAAGGCTTCATTTTGGCATATTAACCGATCGGCTGGGGGGCAGGTTGGTCATGACCTTGCTACTTGTTTGGGCATCTGTGCCCTGTTTCTGGCTTTCAAAGGCGGTACATGTTTGGGAATTTTTCGCCTGTGCGTTTCTGGCCGGTTTTGCAGGAAATTCTTTCTCGGTGGGCGTATCCTGGAACTCGGCATGGTCCCCATCAAACCGACTTGGGACGGCCCTTGGGGTATTTGGGGCCGGCAATGTCGGGGCTTCGCTTACCAAGTTTTTAGCCCCTGTGGTTTTAGCTTTTATACCCACCGCCGGTCTTTTGGGGGGTTGGATTCCCGGAAGCTGGAGATTGATTCCCTTGGGCTATGCTGTTTTGTGTTTGCTTATGGCCGCTTGGGTCTGGTTTGGTTCACCCTCACCGGACCATTGCCCAGGTAAGGGTCGAACGATAAGTGAAATGTTGGCCCCGTTGGGAAAAGCTCGAGTTTGGAGGTTTGGGCTTTATTATGTGGTTGTATTTGGGGCCTATGTGGCCTTGGCCGCCTGGTTGCCTTCGTATTATGTGGATCAATTTGGCCTCAACCTGAGTACGGCGGGAGTTTTAACCGCCGTGTTCATTTTTCCCGCCAGTCTGTTGCGCCCTTTGGGGGGATGGCTTGCGGACCTTTTTGGGGCCAGGTTGATTACCTATTCCGTGTTTTGGTTGATGGTGGCGGCTCTATTTCTTTTATGCCTGCCTCAAACCATCCTTTCCCTGAATGTGGCAACCTTTACCGTTTTGATTCTGGTGGTCGGTATTTGCATGGGAATCGGCAAGGCATCGGTATTCAAATATGTCCCGGTCTATTTCCCCAAGGATGTCGGTGCCGTGGGAGGGCTTGTCGGCCTGCTTGGGGCGTTGGGGGGATTTGCCCTGCCTCCCTTGTTTGGATGGGTTTCCCGAACGACAGGCCAACCCCAATTGGCCTTTTTGGTCCTTTTGGTCCTTACTCTGGTTTCCCTTGGGTGGCTCCATATCACCGTTCTTGGGATTCGGCGCCAACCCTGCCCCCCGACCTTGGATCTTGCACCTATAACCAGCTCTTAAACCAGTGGTTAATGACCGGCTGATCAACATTTTTCATTGGTTGGATTCGTAAAACATTCCTAGGCCGGTAATTGACCCCGGAAAGAGGAATGGATCACGATGCGTTCTCCCGAAGTGTTAGGCCCCATGGCGGGCCGGGTGGTTGCCCTTGCTGAAAACAGGTTTCTCGATGCATTGGCCAACCTGTTTGAAAAAGAGGGTGCCTCCGTGCTGCGGGTCCCCCTCGTTTTAATGCTCGATTCCGAAGACATGGCACCGGTCGATGTCTGGATCACCCAAGTTTCCGCTGGATTGATGGACCTGTTCGTGTTCATGACAGGTGAAGGAATCCGCCGCCTGGTAGCCCGAGCCGAAGGCCAAGGACAAAAAGAGGCCTTTGTGGAAGGGCTATCCAAGACCCGAATTCTAACCAGGGGCCCAAAACCCGTCGCTGCTCTTAGGGAAATTGGCCTTGTTCCCACGCTGCAAGCTCCCTCCCCAACCACCGAGGGACTGATCCGGGCCCTTGAAGCCGAGGACCTTCGGGGAAGGACGATTGGAGTCCAACTGCATGGTAACGACAATACTCCCCTGATTGCTGCCATCGAAGGGGCGGGAGCCCGGGCCCTGGTCGTCCAGCCCTATCGGTATGCCCCCGCATCCGATGCCACCCGGGTGTGTGAGGTTATCCACCTCATGCGTAAAGGCGAGGTAGACCTCCTGGCCTTTACAAGCTCCCCACAAGTAGACCGGTTATTTGATGTGGCCAGGGAAAACAATCTGGAGGATGACCTTCGCCTAGGGTTGAAACAGACCATGATCGCTTCCATTGGTCCAATCGCTTCCGGGACGCTCATGCGGCTTGGCGTTCGGGTGGATGTCTGCCCTGAAGATGGCTTTGGCATGAAGCGTCTGGTTCAGGCCATCAGTCAAAGGATTACAAAGGCGTAAAACAAGGGGGCAAAAGTCCCCTTTCCCGAGTACTCAGTTGGCCATGCTAGTTTGGAAGGAATTCCATGAAACTGTTGGTAATCGAAGACAATCCGACAACCGGCAAACATCTGGAAACCGGACTATGTGAGGCGGGTCATGAAGTCCTTTGGATCAAGGATGGCAAACGGGGATTGGATCAGGCCTTGACCAGGCAATTTGATGCCATCATCCTTGACTTGATGCTGCCGGAACTTTCGGGAATGGAAATCCTGGGGAAAATAAGAATCAAAGGAGATCGTACGCCGATCCTGTTGTTGACTGCTTTGGGTTCGATTGAGGAAAGGGTGGCCGGGCTTCAAGCCGGGGCGGACGATTACCTGGTCAAGGCCTTTGCTTTTCCTGAACTGCTTGCCCGGCTTGAATCGATTACCAGGCGAACCGCCGCCCCGGCCATTGTCCACGAGATAGGCTTGATCAAGCTCGACCTGAGCAACCGGCGGGTGACCTCAGGGGTGACGGAACTCCAACTTACACCCACCGAATTCAGCATTTTGGAACTACTTATGCGCCAGAAGGGCCATGTCGTCACCCGCAAGATGCTTTGTGAACACCTTTGGGAAGCGGACTGGGAAGGAACTACCAATGTAATCGAGGTTCATATCAACAGGTTGAGGTCAAAACTTGAAAAGGTAAGGGAGCCTACCATGATCCAAACCGTCCGGGGCAGAGGTTACACCCTTGGTCTCAACTGATTCCTGGTTTCGAAGCCTGAGGTTTCGCCTCACCTTTTGGAACTCCTTGGTCCTCCTTATCCTGGTTGGATTGACACTCCTTGGTTTGCGGGCCGGGATGTCCCTTGCCCTTGAGCACGAACTTGATCTTCTCATCAAGGAGGATGCCCGTGAGACAGCCATGTTTTGGGAACGCTTTCATGCGACTCCCGAAGCCATTACAGAGGAACTAAGGCGCAAATCTTTGAGTCATGAGGAGCGGGGCTGGTTTGGCCAAATCATAGGTCCAAAGGGGGAGGTCCTTTTCCGGACTCCCAGCACCCCGATTTCCTTTCCCCAAGGGGCTTTGGATAGTAATGGCCCGGTTTCATTCGGGCGGTTTCGGGTGGTTGAGGTCTCCACAGAGAAACTTGGTCTGGGAGTTGGCCGGGTCGTGGTAGGATCAAGCATTGATTTTATCCAATCGGACATGGACCAATTTGATGATTTGATACTTGTTGCATGGCTATTGATGGTAATCATTGCTCCGGGAACAGGGTATTGGCTTGCGGGTCGGGCTACACGACCAATAGGAGAAATTCTTCGCACCGCGGAAAAATTACAACCCGGGCGACTTTCCGAACGCCTTTCCTTGTCAGGTGCCGGGGACGAATTGGACAAACTTTGCCTGGTGATCAACAGTCTGCTCGACCGGTTGACTACCTATTTTGAACGGCAGAAGACTTTTTTGGCCAATGCGGCCCATGAACTTCGCTCGCCCATGGCGGCCATTCGCGCAGGGGTCGAGGTTGCCTTGCATCGGGACAGGACGGCACCGGAATACCGGGAAATCCTGGAAGATACTGCGGAAGAATGCGCAGGTCTTTCCATGCTTGTCAACCAGTTGCTCCTTTTGGCCGAAATGGAAGGCAAACTTTGGAATGAGGTGACACCTCCGGTGCGTTTGGACGATTTGGCACGCCAAACCATTTCCATGTTCCAAGGTGTGGCGGAACAAAACCAAATCCAGCTTGTACCCAACCTCCTACCCGTATCCATTGGGGTAAATATCCACCACTTAAGGCCCATCCTGAATAACCTGCTTGACAACGCCCTCAAGTATTCCAACCCCGGGGCTACGGTTTTCTTTCATGTTGGCGTGGATCCCAATGGCAGTGATTCGGCGCTCCTTTCGATTCAGGATACCGGACCGGGAATATCCCCGGATGAGCTATCAAAGTTGTTTGACCGGTTTTACCGTACCGATATTGCCCGCTCAAAAGATGGTAATCGGACCGGCACGGGCCTTGGTCTCAGCATTTGCAAATCCCTTGTGGAGGGCCACAAGGGAACCATCACCATTGAAAGTGCATTGGGGAAAGGCACCTTGGTCCTTGTCAGGTTTCCCATAGCAACCGAAGTCGGTTAGCTCCAAAAAGAATTCTGTTTCCTGTCGTTACCGAAAGCTTTTTGCCGCAAAGCTTTCTTTCTCTTAATAGTGCCGCTACCTTTCCCGTTTGTAATAAATCAATGTTTGCCTTGGTGGATTTTCCCACCGATTATGAACCTATCGCACTCGTGGCAATCGTCGCTTGGGCCGTCGCAATTGGGTTCAAGCCAAGGTGGTTGATACATGGATCGGTTGGATTTGGTACTGAATCAGGAACCTGCATTCAACATCTCCGAAACCGACGCAGATTGGATTGACACTTTGGTCAAGGAATGGGCGGCCATGCTCCCGGATCAGGCCCCACTGTCCTCCTTTGTTGCCCAAAACACAATTCAGGCACTCCAGAATCTTGATTTTCACAAGGCATGCAGGGAGGTTACCCAAATATGGGGTGCAAAACCTTACCTATCGTTACTGGAATACCAAAACCTTTTCCTCAATGGGGCCATTAAAAGGATTGATTTGCTGGAAGGAATCCGCCGCATTGGATGTGACTTTTGGGACACAAAATCCCCAAGCCGTTTAAACCATGCTTTGGCTTTGTTGGTGGCGAAAACACCAAAAATTGCCCCTTCCAGTCGGGATTGGTATGTATCAAACCACCTTGCCGGTACACCCGATGACCGGCAACTTTGGGAAGAAATCAGGCGCATGGGGTGGCCGGTTTCACGAAACCCCGTTGAGGAGGATGCCTCTACACCCCTGATAGGACTTTTCCGCCAGGACTTTGGCGGCTTGCCCAGCCATGATGTAAGGCGTATTCTTTCCAGCCTGGCAGGGATGTTTCTTGACCGGGGAAGCTCATCAAGGTCAATGCCCGGAAGGGAGCGAGGGTTTGCCGTTTTTTCCTTTCACCTCCTTTCGGTCACACCACAAATTGAACCATGGCTTGCGGCGGTGGCTACCGAGGCCAGGCTTACCCTCAAGCAAAATAGGTCTTCGCTTGACATCGTCAAAGATCAGGTTCATTGGCAACAACCCGACCCTCGTTGTCAATCCCATATTGTTCAAAAAACGGTATTAGCCCACTGTGGTTGGGCCTCGATGTTTTGGCGATTGGAGCGGCATCCGGAGGAGAGGGCATCCCCAAATCTTCCGGTTCATTTGATAGACTATTTGGCGGTCCAATTGGTCATGGAAAAGCACCGATGCCTGGACGCCATTCCCGGAACTTTTGGCCATGCCCGTTCATGGGAAAGGCCCGGGGAATTGCGCCGGTTCATGGGAGATTGCTCTCCTCCGAGGCCTATTTCTGTTCCGGATGAGGCATGGGACCTTTTCTGGGCCCTGAAGCACCAAAGGTTTCACGCTGCCAGATTTGCCGCTCTTGATCCCAAGGAAAAGGAAAGCCTGATCGACCTGGTATTTCAATTTGGCCGCAGCGACCGACTTGCAGTATGGCAGGAAGCCCATGAAGCGGCTTTCCGTAACCAGGTGTTACAATCTCTCGCCCAAGGTAACATGCAGAAAAGGGGACGAAATCATACTCCCAAATTTCAGGTGATGACCTGTTTGGATGATCGTGAAGAATCTTTCAGGAGAGCGATCGAGGAATCCAGCCCCGATACGGAAACTTTTGGCGGCCCGGGATTCTTCGGATTGCCCATCCGGTTTCAGGGGTTGGGCCAGGTCGAATTCATTCCTTCGTGCCCGATCCATGTTGCCCCGCTCCATAATGTGAGCGAAATTCCTTCAAGCGATGTTCACCATTCCCGATTGCTTAGGCAACAAAGGGTTAGTCGGGTTATCCACCGCCTGGAATCGGAAGGGAGAGAAGGAGTTGGTGGACCTCTTTTATTGGGTATCCTCGGCTTGCTTGCCTACCCGGTGATGGTGGCGGGGTTGCTTTTTCCACTTTGGGGCTTGCGATTCAGGAGGTTTGCAACCCGATTCACCAAGCCAAGAGTTCGAACGGAATTCGAAATGAACGATATCAAAGGCAAACCACCACCTGCCGCCAGGGCATTTGGCCTAAACGACCAGATTGCATGCATTGCCCAGCTTTTGGAAAATATCGGCCTCACCCATCACTTTGCCAAGGTGGTTGTGTTTTTGGGCCATGGTTCGATTAGTGTTAATAATCCCTACAAGTCGGCTTATGATTGTGGGGCCTGTGGGGGAAATGAAGGTCTTGCCAACGCCCGGATCTTTGCTCACCTGGGCAATCGTCCCGATGTTCGCAAAGGCCTGGCAAACCGGGGCATTCACATCCCAAACGATACGATTTTTGTCGGCGGAATGCACGACACATGCACCGATGCCATCACCCTGTCCGACCTCGACGATCTTCCCATACCCATTGCTGAAAGCGTTTGCGAGGTTCACAAAATCCTATTAAGAGCTGCCAGGGTCAACTCTTTGGAAAGGTGCCAAAAGTTTCATTCCGCCAAAGGGGTTTTGACCGTTCAAAAAGCTCTCAAACATGTCCAGGGAAGGGGTGAGGATCTTAGTCAACCGCGTCCTGAATATGGACACTGTACCAATGCGATGGTAGTATTTGGACCACGGATCCTGACTCGTGGCGTGTTCCTGGACCGCCGCTCCTTTTTGGTCTCCTATGGCCTACCGCAAAAGTTCTGCAACACAACACCGGTAATATAAACCCTGGAGAAGGTCCCGATTATCGCTCATGTTTTCCAGTTTCTTCTCGGTTAGGTCATAGAGTTCTTGTTTGTTTGTCGCCCTGTGTGCTTTGAGTTCGTGGTTCTTCAAATGATTCCACACTTTCTCGTCGGGATTCCAGTCCGGCGAATACGGCGGCAAATAAAACACATGCAAGCGCGTTCTCGTCTCGATGAAAGCCTTTGTCATTTTCGATGTG